>JAITCQ010000052.1 GCA_031283015.1 Candidatus Methanoplasma sp. | reverse complement strand
CCCCCAGATGCCGAACGCAACGGAGACCGTCGAAATGAAAATGCTTAAGGCGAACCACGATCTTCCGGCGTCCATACGACTGCAATATTGTCAGGATATTATTATTTTGCCGCTTGACCAAACGTGTACGCCGCATCGGTGACATCCCGATATATCTCCGCTTCCCCCGGCGCTGTTTTTGCTGAATGGATAGATAAATAAGCATTGACGCATATTGTGCACGGCACAGGAAGTGTTCTTCGATGCCCATTAACATACCAGATGACCTGCCTGCGGGTGACGCCCTCGAATCCGAGAATATATTCGTTATGAGGGAGGGCCGCGCGACATCGCAGGACATACGTCCGATGAAGATCCTGGTCCTGAACCTCATGCCCACCAAGATAGAGACGGAGATACAGGTCCTCAGGCTCCTGGGGAACAGCCCGCTGCAGACGGACATCTCCCTGCTGCAGATGGCCACCCATGAATCGAAGAACACGTCGCAGGAATATCTGGATAAATTCTATTATACATTCGACGAGATAAAGGAGAGAAAGTTCGACGGGATGATAATAACCGGCGCTCCCGTGGAGAACATCAGCTTCGAGGACGTGGACTATTGGGACGAGCTTTGCGAGATCATGGAGTGGTCCGTGAAGAACGTAACGTCCACGCTCCACATCTGCTGGGGCGCCCAGGCCGGCCTGTACTATCATTACGACATACCGAAGTACCCCTTGGACAAGAAGATGTCCGGAATATTCGGCCATACCATGAACATCAAGGACGAGCCTCTCCTCAGAGGATTCGACGACGTGTTCAACATGCCTCACTCCAGGCACACCGAGGTCCGCGCTTCTGACATAAGCCGCAACCCGCGCCTCCATGTGGCAGCCGAATCTAAAACGGCCGGGCTGGGCATCGTCACGTCGGAAAAGGCCGGACAGGTGTTCGTGACCGGCCACTTCGAATACGACTCGGGGACGCTGGCATATGAATACTACCGGGATCAGGAAAAGGGTCTTGACCCTCATATCCCCGACAACTACTTCCGCCAGGACGATCCGCAGAACGATCCTGTCGTCAGCTGGAGGGCGCACGCGACCCTGCTGTTCACTAATTGGCTGAACTATTACGTCTATCAGCAAACGCCTTACGACATAAACGAGATCGGCACGGAGACACCCAAATGATACCTGCGGAGACAAAGGACGCTCCGCTGCCTTCCGGACCTTACTCCCAGGCCGTTATCTCCGGGGATATCGTCTTCGTTTCCGGGCAGATCCCGATAGATCCGACGGACGGAACGGTGCCGGAGGGAACGGAGGACCAGATACGGATCGCGCTGAATAACACGATCTCGGTGCTTTCCGCCGCCGGGGTCGGGAAGGGACATGTTCTGAAGGTGACCGTTTACCTTACGGATATGAAAGATTTCGCCCTGATGAATTCCATCTATGCGAAAACATTCTACGCCCCCTATCCCGCAAGGACGTGCGTGGAGGTGAGTTCCCTTCCAAAAGGAGTGAGGATAATGGTCGACGCCGTCGGCGAGACCGGCGGTCACTGACCCGTTATCTTAGGGTTTATCAGCTTTCCAAGCACGGCGTCCCTCACGAATTTATTGTAAACGGAAAGGTCCGGGCGGGTCTCGAGTATCCCTTCCACCGATGAAAGGACGTGTCCGAACACTTCTTTGAATATCCTGCACGAGTCCCCTCCGTTCTTCTCTATCCCCGACTCATAGTATGCGTCGATGCCGCACCCCCCGTTACAATATTTGAAAAGACCGCACTCCATGATGCATTTGTTCCTTCTCTCGATGGTGCCCGCCAACATCCTTCCGAACCCTTCCGTACCGAATGCGTCGGATATTCTTTCAAAGCGGGAAAGATTGCCGAGCCTGAATTCTGCAGGGCAGCCTTTGCCGCAGGGATAGAGGTCCCCGTTCGGATAGACGCATATCCATTTCGTCAGGCAGGATGCGTGCGCACAGTCTGCCTCGGCCGGATCCCCGAGGGCATTCAGAACATACAGGTAATGGGGGATCAGAGGTACTTCAGCGTTCTTGTCGAAAAGCCAGTCGTCAAAGCATTCGATGCTTGATCTGATGTATTCTTCGGCGTCCGGCACGGTCTCCCCGCACGCCGCGCATCCCGCGGGTATGACCGGCGCGAAGGAGACGGCGGTCTTGCCGGACCTGAACCCTTCGTATATCTCCTTTTGTTTGGAGGCCGTTTCCGCGGATATGGTGGAACTCACCGAGAAGACCCTCTCCTTACCGCTCAGGTATTCAATCCTCTCCTTCACCGTATCTGTCCTCTCCCTGAGGACGTCGTTGTAAGCCCCTTCGAAGGATATCCCGATGTTTATCATCTTCTCTTTGCAGAAATTGACGAACTTCCTGTCAAGCACGGTCCCGTTCGTCTGCACCGTGTTGCCCGCCCTGTGCGGGTTCCGCCCGAAATATCGTTCTTGGAGGTTGATCGCATCTTTATAGAACTTGAACGGCATGAGCATGGGCTCCCCTCCGTGCCAGATGAACCATACCGACTCGTACTCCTCTGATAACAAACGGAACAATCGGTCCAAAGTGTCGATGCTCACCCTCTCGGAAGTTCTCTCGGCGGGCGTATGGTAACAATGCTTGCAGCTGATGTTGCATTCAAGGGTCGGTTTTATTATCACCGATATGAACGGCCTCATGATCTTTTTGATCCCGCTTCAGAATGGCCAATATGTCCATGCGCCGTTGAATCCGTTCGTGACATAGCAGCAGCATGCGCAACACACCACGATACCGCCGCCCAACGCCGCATACCACAATCCGGACGAGCAGCAGCCTCTGTCATTGCAGCAGGGATAGTCGCACTCGGAAGTGTTGCCGTGCTCCGCCTCGTCGATGCGCTTGGAATAATCGTTGGGCTGCTTGGCGTGCATGGCGATCGACGTGAATGCCGCAGGGGACTGGCTCATATACAGTTTGGTCAGGCTTTCGACGGTTTTTGCATCGTGAGACATGTTTTCACCGCACCTATCCAGCTGGCTAGGTGTAACCCGCGTACTTCTTAAAAATATTTATATTGTGCTGTCGCCCCCGACCCGCTCCGCGCCGTAAGTTCAGAGTTTCCGAATTGCTATGATGTCACAGAACGTCGCGGGTCAGGCGAGAAATAATATTTTATTCATGTATCTCTCATATGCTTTACTTTCACATGTTCGGATATACGGTGCCTCTCTACAGCAAACTGTCCCCTTCCGACCTCTCCGCCTACAGGAGATATTACTGCGAGACATGCCACCAGTTGAGATCCGGATACGGCATTGTGTCGACTTTGGCAGTCAACTACGATATGACGTTCAACACGATCCTCATGAACTCCTTCATGAACGATACTCCACATTTCAAAGGAACGGAGGACTCGGTGCTGTGCGTCCTCCAAAGGCCGAAGGCCGATTCGGACCTTTTCAGAAAGATGGCGGCGTATACGGTGCTTCTTACCAAATGGGAGCTTGCGGACGACTCGGTCGACAAACCTTCCGTTAAAAGCAATGCCGCGTCTCTGGTGTTGGGACGTGCGATATCAAAAGCGGAAAGGGAATATCCAGAATACGACGAAGCCGTTGGGAACGGGTTCGAAGAGCTCAGGAGGATGGAGGATTCCGGATGTACCGACGCGGCGATCATGGGCGAGTCCTTCGGCAGGTCGCTGTCCTACGCCCTGAGGGATATGGCCGGGGAGAAAGCGGGGGAGGACCTCGGGGATCTGTTCACATATCTGAGCGCGTCCGTCTATCTCATGGATGCGGTCGACGATCTTGACCAAGATTATATGGAAGGAACATACAACCCTCTGCTGGTTCATCGCGAAGGGTTCAGGAACAAGACGCAGTTCGTGGAGGATAATCTGTACGAGCTGAGCGATTCTCTGAACGCGGCGATCGGGAAATTTCAGGCCTCGTATTCGGCGGTGAGGGAACATCTGGCATTCGATACCGGGATATCCGACAACGTCGCATACCACGGGATACCCGACTCCGCAAAAAGGGTCATGTCCGGTCCGAGCGAAGCGAAAGCGGCGATAAAAAATGTCTTTGACGGCCGCAGGAAAAGGAATGCGTCATACTGACCTTCTTCCAGACGGGTCATAATCCGAACATACGCTCAGTATGTCCGCCTCCTCTCCGGTGGCCCCGCATATTGTGTTCGCCCCATGCGTCCTCAGACGACTGCAGTTCTCGCAGGAACCGGGCCTGTACCTCTCGCATGATCCGCCGTTGTCTACGGTCACGCTTCTGAGCGAGCATACCCAATCGTTCCCGGAATGGATGCAGAATCTGCATGTGCGGCATTTGTGATAATCGGCGTTGGTCATGAGGTCATATCATTACGGTGTCCCTACGGTCTATCCTCATCATGCTGTACGTCCTTATTTCCCCTTTCCTTTTCGCGCAGGGAAGATCGAGGTCCGCAGCATGCTTGTAATTGCATTTCTCAAGGCATCTCCTCGACCCGTGATTCTCCGAATCGCATCTGGCCTGTATCCATGTGTAGTCCGTGTTCTGAAAGATGAACCCGGTGACCGCCTTCACAGCTTCGGTCATGTATCCTTTGCCCCAATGGTCCTTCGAGATACAGTACCCCAGTTCGCAGTATCCTTTATCAGGGAAATCCTGCACCGCGGTTATGCTGCCTATCGGTTCCTGTTTCTGCTTAAGAAGGGTTATGCACCAGTCCATTGTCCCGAACTCGTACGAGAGGACCCAATTCTTTATCGTCCTTTCCGATTCCTCTCTGGATCTGTGCGTCTCCCATGAAAGGAACTCGGTCACGTCACCGTCCGACATCCAGTTGTCGTACGCCCTGGCCGCGTCCTGGACCGCAAACTGCCTGAGGTAAAGGCGTGGCGTCTGTATCGGGAACGTTCTGATCATGGGTCACACGTCCCGTATGTCGATGGATAAGGACCTCATCACGTCCAACGCTTTCCTGTGTAGGTCCTCGTCATAGCTTGCGACGCATTCGGGATCGACGGTGACCCTCGAATCTGGGTATGCCGTTTTCAGTATGACCGCATTCGCGATCACGCATACGTTGGTGGCAACTCCGCATATCTCTATCGTATCGAACCCGTTCAATTCTCTTATCATTTCGAGACTGCCGAACGTCCCTTTTTCAATGATCTTCGCTCTGCTCAAATACCCCGACACTTTCCCATATATGTGCCAGCCGGGAGTTCCTCTGACGCAGTGTTCGACCGGAATGTGAGCGCCCTCGTCGGTGCTTAGATAATCTCCGCCGTGGGTGTCCCTGGTGAAGAAGACCTCTCCGCCGCTTTCAAGATACTCTTCGATCTTGGAAACGATGTTGCCCTCTATCGCCTCTGCTTGCGGGGACCCGAGGCTGCCCGTGACGAAATCTGTCTGATAATCCACTACCACCAAGGCGCGGGGCATATGGATTAGATATGAGAGGTCCGTATCTAAAAGTTGTGAATCCGTTCGCGACTCAACGGCCGCGGGAACGGGCCTCTTGCCGCGGACAATATAAAATAACTTGAACCGATGCGGAGAGCATGCTTCTGAAAGCTCAGGCCATTGCGAAATCCTTCGGCCCGGTGAAGGTCCTGACCGACGCCGGCCTGCAGATCAACGAAGGGGACAGCATCGGGCTGATCGGCGTCAACGGCGCGGGAAAGAGCACGTTCCTGAAGATAATCCTGGGCGAGCTGAAATGCGACACCGGGGAACTTATAAGATACACGGACGAGGTGGGGTACCTTGAGCAGTTCCCCGAATCGTCGCCGCAGTTCACCGTGCGAGATGTCCTCGGAAGGCCGTACGGCCACATAGAGAACATAAAAAGGAAGATGCGCGAGATAGAGTCCGCAATGGCGTCCGGAAAGGACGTGGACTGGAATGCTCTGGCCGCAGAGTACTCTCAGTTGGAGAGGGACCTTAAGAGCTCCGATGTCCAGGACGAAGGCAAACTGGTCAAATCACTGAAGAAGGTGGGTCTGCCGCAGGACATTATGGATCGTACCATGGATTCCCTTTCCGGCGGCGAGAGGACCAAGGTCATGCTTTCGAGGATACTCGTGCAGGCCGACGAATGCGACATGCTGGTCATGGACGAGCCCACCTCCCATCTGGACGTCGAGACCGTGGAATGGCTGGAGGATTACCTTCTGAGATCCCGCTGCTCCCTGCTGGTGATAAGCCACGACCGCTATTTTTTGGATAAGATCGCGACGAGGATGACGGAGATCTCGAACGGCAGGACAAGGGAATACAAAGGGAACTACACCGATTTCATAACAAAGAAGATGCTCGATCTCGACCGGATGGAGAAAGAGTACAAAAAATACGTTAACAACAAAAAGAGACAGGAAGAGATCGCGGAGCAGCTCCATAAGGACCAGTGGTATCTTACCACGCATAAGACAAGACAGAAGCTCATCACAAAACTCGAAGAGAAGGATAAACCTGAAGAGAGCCGGGATATAACCGTCAGGATACAGGCCGCCCCCAAATCTGGAAAGAACGTCATCACCTGCAAAGGACTGTCGGTGGAGCTCGGCGGGCGGAAGATACTCGAGAATGTGGAGCTCGACATCTGCAAAGGAGATAAGATCGGCATATTCGGTTCCAACGGAGAAGGAAAATCCACGCTTGTCAAGGCTTTGCTGGAGAAGATACCGAGCAAGGGCGAGCTATGGGTGGCCCCCGGGGCGAAGATAGGATACTATTCCCAGAACCACGAGGGATTGGACCTCTCCCTGACCGCAGAAGAGCAGATATTGAAAGCGATCGGTAAAGAAAGGAGGGGGGACGCGAGAGCGATACTCTCGAGGATGCTTCTGACGGGGGACGACGTCGGCAGACCGGTCAAGACCCTCTCCGGAGGACAGAGGGCGAGGGTCGCGCTCTGCATGCTCCTTCTGGAGGAGACCAATGTCCTTGTGCTGGACGAGCCCACCAACTATTTGGATATACCGGCAAGGCACGCCGTCGAAGAGGCACTGAACGAGTATGATGGCACTATCCTCGCCATCACTCACGACCGGTATTTCCTGGACACCGTATGCACAAAGGTCGCGGAGGTAAAGGAAAAACATGTGAGGATGTTCAACGGCACCTATTCTGAGATGAGGGGACGGCCTAACACGAAAGAGGTTGTCATGGACGCCGACGAATACAAGGTCGTCTCGCCGTTCACCAACTGGGTGACCGGGAAGAAATACGCCAAGAACGACCGCGTTCTTATAGCTCCCGCAGAGACCGTAGGGTTCCAGTGGGCGCTGGATCAAGGCAAGTTAAAAAAGACCGGGGGGCGTCAGAGAAAGAAAGTATCCGCGCCGGAAGAAGACGCGGAATGACCAAAAACAACGAACACTTTTTTACTAAAAAGGATATATGCCACCGGGTGTATTATGGACGAGGGAGCATTACTTTTGAGCATGACGTTCCTGCTGCTTGTAGCAGGGATATGTTCTGTCATGTTCAAAAAGGTGAAAATGCCCCCGATAATAGGATATCTTGTGGCAGGAGTGATCCTAGGAGTGATCATAGATATCTTCTTGAAAGACCTGCCGGCTGAGGCGGAGGCCATCGAAAGCACCGTTAGTTTCCTCGCCTCGATAGGACTGGTACTGCTGATGTTCTGCATCGGCATGGAGCTCAACCTGAAAAAGCTGAAGAAGTCCGGTACGTTCGCCGTTCTGGTGTCTCTTATCCAAATACCGCTCATGGTCGCCGGAGGGTATCTCTTCGGACTTTTATGCGGATGGGATCCCGTCCAATCGATACTGTTCGGAGCCATAATCTCCGGATCGAGCACCGCCGTCGTGACGGCCGTCCTCAAAGAGCAGGGGAAGCTTTCGAAGGATGATATCGAGACCATCATCCTGATCACCGTGGTGGAGGACGTGGCTCAGGTGATCCTGCTGTCCATGGCGTCGCCTCTGCTTGTGGGAAGCACCATGGAGCTGGACTCCATCGTATGGATGCTTTTGACGATCCTGATATTCATGGCCGCGGCCGTTTCGATAGGGATATTGTTCGTCCCGCGCGCACTCGACTGGATAGCGTCGAAGATGCCTGACGAGATACTATGGATAACCTCCCTGGGAATGTGTTTCGCAATGGCCCTGATGTCCGTCTGGATAGGTATGTCCATGGCTATCGGCGCGTTCCTCATGGGTGTGGTCGTGTCTCAGGCCAAATCGAAAAGTACGATAGAACACGACATAACGCCGATGAAGGATGTGTTCATGGCGATGTTCTTCATTTCGGTCGGTCTCGAGATATCGCCCGAAGGTCTCCTCGAGAACATCGTCCTGGCTATTATGATATTCTCTGTGTATGCGATCCTCAAGGCGGCAAGCGTGTTCATAGCGTATTTCGTAGGCAACAGACCGATGCGTTTGGGCTTCATGTCTTCCATAGGCCTTGTGGCCATGGGAGAGTTCGCATTCATAATAGCATACGCAGGACTGGAAGCGGGAGTGCTCTCTCAAGAATTCTATACAGCTGTCATAAGCGCGGCGTTGATATCGATGGTGGCTCTGCCGCTGTTATCCCGTAATTCCGACAAGATCTGCGATTACGTCTACAACAACGCCCCGAAACCTGTCATCAGCACGGTGAGGAAGGCAGAATCCATAAGGGACGGCCACTATGCAAAGATAGCGCTCTCGTCCAAATCCACATCGTCCAGGTTCAAGGAGAAGGCGGCCATGGCATATGTGGACATCCTTCTCGTATTCGCGATCGAAGCGGTCTTCTTCCTGTTCACGCCCGATCTGACAATGTTCCTGCAGGATAATATGGGGAGCCTTTCCATTACCGCGTGCTATACGATAGTGCTTGCGGTGAACTTCGTTGCCATCGCTATCCCGCTATACGATCTGATAAAGAACCTCAAATTCGTTGAGAAAGTTCTTATCGATGCGGAAAGGAAGGCCGAAGCGAGAGGAGAAGGAAACCTTCAGCGCAGGTCCATAAGGTTTTATAAGGTGTTCGTCAGGATCAACAATTGGACGCTTGTGTTCATGATAAGCTTAGCCATCCTGATCCTTGTTCCCAGCAGCATAGGGCCTGTAGAGTTCCTGCTGGCTATGCTGGGTGGGATCGGTATAATCCTGCTGATCTATGCCTTTAAGCACAGGACGAGTACGGACTGATCACTTCTCGTCGTCGAAGGGGTCCTCGCCTGCGATCATGTCGTTATACATCACAAGCAACTCGTCCGAAGATATGCTTCTGTGGAGCTTCACGGCGATCTTCCTCACCCTTTCCAGAAGGTCGACCGCCTCCTGGTCGGAGAGCTTGATACCTCTGTGGGAGAGATCCGTGACGATGGTGTTCCTTCCGGAGTGTTTTCCGATGACTATCTTCCTTTCGAGACCGACCTCGTGCGGGTCGTAGGGTTCATAGTTCTTCGCATCCTTTATTATTCCGTCCGCGTGTATCCCGGCCTCGTGCGCGAAGCAATTGGCCCCGAGGATTGACTTTGAGAGCGGGATCGGCCTTCTGGATGCTATCGACACGAATTCTGCCAAGGGTTTCAGTTTAAGCGGATCTATGCCGGTGTTCTTGCCGAACAGGTGCTGGCACGTCATGACTGCCTCCTCGAGAGGTGTGTTGCCCGCTCTCTCGCCTATTCCCAGAACGGTGGTGCTCAGGAACCTGGCGCCTGCTTTGACCCCCGCTATACAGTTGGCGGTCGCCATGCCAAAATCATCATGTGTGTGCATCTCGACCTCCATTCCGGTCTCTTTCCTTATCCGTCCGATCCTTTCAGCGCATGTGAAGGGGTCCTCCCTTCCGATCGTGTCACAGTATCTGAACCTATCCGCGCCTGCGGCCTTGGCGGTCTTTACGAACTCTATCAAAAAGTCCATGTCGGCCCTGGAAGCGTCCTCCCCGTTGCACGAGACGTATAGCCCGTGTGCCTTGGCGTGCGACACGCACTTGTCTATCTGCTCGAGGACCCATTCTCTGCTCTTCTTGAGTTTGTGTTCGATGTGAATGTCCGAAGAGGACAGCGATATGGCGACGGAATCAACGTCGCAGTCAATGCTTGTGTTTATGTCGTCGATGTTGGCGCGGTTCCATCCGAGCACCGATGCGTTCAGCTTCATGTGCGCTATGTGTTTCACCGCTTTCTTCTCATCGGCCCCCATCGCGGGGATCCCGGCCTCTATCTGCTGGACGCCGGCCTCATCAAGAAGCTGGGCGATCCTGTATTTCTCCACGTTTGAGAATACGATCTCCGCTGCCTGCTCCCCGTCCCTGAGCGTGGTGTCGCAGACGCACACGTCGTACTTCTTCAATATGTCCTTAACCTCGTCTATAGTTTTCATATTAAATTCCCCTTAGAGACCTCGTGCTCAGAAAACATCGGCTGGTCGTACTGAGGGGTTAAGCGTCTGTTTCAATTTAAAAGTTTTCCATATACGGACGATTGAGCGGGGGCGTCCATGCGGGAAGCGCCGCCGTTCGATGGTTTTCAATCGTCTGTAAGTAGGTTGTCCGGGGCCTCGCAAGACCCCGGTTTGTGGGTTTTCAACGAGTCTCAGTTCTTATGCCGTCTCCGGTACCATAGGATCGCTATCAACGCTGCGAGTATCACCACAATGAGGATAATGATCCACAGCCAGGGGATGCCGTCGTCGGTGATGGTCATCGTTCCCTTGACGAACGTCACTTCGTAATTGGGGTCGACGGCGAAAAAGGCGTCCTCGACAATATCGTACGTTCCGGGGCCCTTCCCGTTGTGTTTGAGGGAGCCGCCAAGCACATCCCTGGCCAGAGGCGCGGGGGATACTGTGTACGTCAAAAGCGGATCGGCCTCGCCGGCGCGCTTTGTCTTGTCATCGGCCGTTACCGTCACGGGTTTCTTGTTCACCGTCACCGTTATCGACGTTGAAAGACCTGACTTGGTCGCGGTTATACTTACAAGGGTGTTGTTGGTCGCTCCTTTGATCGTCACCTCTCCCGTGCTTGGGTCCACTTCCACCAGTTCCGGATGGTTGCTAATCCACTTCACGATGCCTACAGGGCCGCCTTTTACGACGAGGGTGAACTTAGGGTCGCCGTAGGTCTTGACTACGCTGCCGCCGACGATGATGAGCGACGACTCCGAACCGACATCGGCAGTATTATAGAAACTGGCCGTCAGGTTGTAATCAGCGTTCACAGCGAATGTGTTGGGCGCCGATGTTCTGGAGAACAGCGCGGGAACCGCGCCTGTGGTACGCCAGTCCGAGAAGGCCCAAGGCAGGGTGGCTGAGGCCGTAGCCGTCACCGATGTTCCGGCTGCGAAGTCGTGGCTGAACGGAACGGCGATCGCTTCGGTCGTTCCTCCCGCCATCAGGCCTATGCTGCCTGCGCCGGTCACGTTGATACGGAGGACATAGTAGCTTCCGGGTGCCAACCTGTCGAAGAATACCGCCGTCAGGCCGAGATCGTCGTCCATAGCAAAGGCGTTGGTCTGCGACAATGCGGAGAATGATGCCGGAATCGTTCCGGATACCGACCAGTTCGAGAACTGCCAGGGTGAGACGGCGGAGGCCGCGACCGTCACCGATGTTCCGGCTGCGAAGCCATGGCTGAACGGAACGGTGACCGTTTCTGTCATGCCTCCCACCGTCAGATCTATGTCGCCAGTGCCGACCGAACCAAGTTCTAGGGTGTAGCCGCTTCCCGGAACCGATGCGTTGAAGAAGACTGCGGTCAGGTCGTAATCGTCATTCATGACGAAGGTGTTGGAAGCAACCGCCGAAGAGAACGACGCCGGTACAGCCGCAGTGTTCGACTCCCAGTGCGAGAAATCCATTCCCGCGCCAATGGTCCTGATCTCAACTGTCGCGCCTTTGACGAAGATCAGCGGCAAAGAGTAAGCATTCCAGGTGCCGGAACCGATACGGTATTCAAAAGTACCGGAACTGGACGGCTTGGCCGTGAGGGTCAAGGTGGCCGCTTCGATAACGACATAGGCAGCCGCGGAGCTCTTCGATCCGAAGTGGCTGATATCGCTGCCGCCGTATATCGCCGTTAAGCTGCGGGTTCCGATCGGTAGATCTGAGACAAAGATCGATGCGGACCCGTCGGACAGGACCGCCGTTCCGAGAGAGACCGTCCCGTCAAAGAACTCGACGGTACCAACCGGAGTGCCGATCGAAGAGGATACCTGAGCCGTGATGGTCACGGGTGTGCCATAAGGCTGGGGGGATGCGGGAGATGCTGTGATGGTTGTAGAGGAATTTTTGCTTTCGACCGCGCCGTAGGTGACAAGGGGAGATGGGCGCAGTTCGCCTGTTTGATCTCGTTCTAACAAGGTGACTGCTAAGTTCCGCCGGGCCAAGGTGAAGGCGGTCGAGATATCGCCGGCACCAATCTTGACTGCATTGCGTGCCGCCGGACCATTTGACAGGACCATATGCACGCCTGCGACCGGATCGAAGGCGCTTGTTCCGAACGCCCCCTCATATGTCACAAGAGACGACGAACCTGGGATGTTCATTCCTTGCACAAGGTTGCCGAAAGAGGTGTTGACCGTGCCCGAGCCGCCAATCTGCGACAACGTATTGCCTATCAAGATGCAGTTGTAAAGGTATGCAGTTGACGCGGTATTGGCGTAAATCCCCATGCCAAAGTTGTCCGTTACTGTGCAATGGAAAAGGCCGGCTCTGTTCGTACCTATCTCTCCAATATGAACAGTGCCGCTTGTGGAGTTGGTGGCAGTGTTCCCGGACAAGGTGCAGTTGATCATGAAGTTGTTGTCTCTGTTCAAACACACGGCGCCGCCGCGTGGTGCCGTGTTATCGGTGAAAGTGCAGTCAGTTATGGTCGCACCGACCTCCACATACACGGCGCCGCCAGCATCGTCCATCACCGTGTTACCGGTGAAGACGCAGTTGGTTACGACGGCACTGCTGTACATATGCAGCGCGCCGCCGTCCTGTTTTGCTGCATTGTCGATGAAAGTGCAGTCGGTTATGGTTGCGTAGTACGCATAGGCCGCACCGCCGTCCCATGCTGTCGAGTTGCCGATGAAAGTGCAGTTGGTCATAGTGGCGGTGCCGGGGTTGTACACACATACCCCGCCGCCGCCCTGACCGTAGTCATCGATTGTATGATTATTGGTGAATGTGCAGTCGGTAATGTTAACAATGCCGCTCGAACACAGCCCGCCGCCGGCATAGGACGCTGTGTTATTTTGGAACGTACAGTTCTCCAGCGTGATATTACGACCGTATACGCCGCCGCCCTCACCCGCGCCGTACGTTCCGATAGCTCTACCATTCTCGATGGTCAAGTTTTTCAGCGTCAGTGTGCCTGTCGTCGCAGCGCTGGTCAGCAGACGGAAGTTGAGCGAAGCGTTCTTTGTGATCGTCACACCGCTTCCTCCGTCGATGGTGATATTAGTTTGGCTGAATGGGATCTCGCTTATCAGGGTGACCGTGGTCACGCCCGGGGCGAACACGATTACATCGCCGTTGGCTGCGCCCCCTATCACATTGCGCAGCGTTCCCGGTCCGCTGTTGCCTCCGCTCGTGACAGTGAGCGTGGCTGCGTCGGATACCTGCGCCTCCTCTGCCCATACCGCCGCCCCGGCCAGCAGTGCCAGTACAAGCACTGCCGACAGGACGTATTTTTTGAGATTGTTATTTATTTTCATAATCGCACCATACTTACATGAGATGTAAGGAGCTGTATCACTCTCGGGAGAATATAAGCGAATCGGCATGCGGTCCCTCTCTTACATCCAGAGGGCGCGGCGGGGGCAGATCCTGACCTCTATATTATATATATTTGATTATCTCGCAGAGACCCGCCATCATTGTGCAGGATGCTTGAAAAGATCGGTCGTTATCGTTTGTATCTCAGCAGCGCGCCCATCCCTCCGAGAGAGGCGAGCTCTTTCCCGGAGTCGTGCTGTCCGGACACCACCAGGGTCCTCCCCTGCTGCGACTCCACCGCCCGCATCAGGTCGTCCAGGTCCTGCTCCCTCAGCTTCGAGTCGAGGATCAGGAGCGTGTCCACGGCTCCCGCGTACGCCGCGTCCCTTATCTCATTCGGGCCATATGCGGCGAGGCCGTCCTTCCCTATCTCCGACATGAGTTTCTCCACCGCCTCCATCTCTATTCCCACGGAGGATTCCTTCAGGATGCTCGCGCCCATTCCCGTCTTGATCAGCTCATTGACCCCCGCCATCCCGGATTGACCGGTATGGTGCACGTGCATCCCTTTGTATCCTTCCTTCTTCATGCCTTCGGCGAGGGATTCCTTCTCGAAGCCGGGGCCGAGAAGCACGATCGGCATGTTCTCCGAAACGAGCGGCCCGATCTTTGAAATTATCTCTACGTGGTACCCGTCCTCTTTGGACTTTTCCTCGTACTGTTTCCCGGACCTCATCGACCTTACCGTAGCTATCTCCTTCAGCCCGAACTGTCTCAGTACGGCTATCGTCGCTTCATCCTGATCAAGGGAGATGAACAATATCTTCGGTTTCCTGGAATCCTTGACCGCCCGGTCCAGCCTGTCGGTCTGCGACTCCTTCCATTTGGTCTTCGTGATCAGGAGATCGTCCCCTGTCTCGAATATGAGAGTGTGATGCTGTCCGATATCCTGCGGCCCGGTCTCGATGGTCCCCAGCACCCTCAGTCTGACATCGTCCTCGGAGAACTCTATCTTCTCCACCCTTATCCCCAATGTCATCCTCTTCTTCTCCGCCCTCTCCGCCCTGAGCTTGTCGGCTGACTTCTCCTCCCTTCTCGTTGTGGAGGCGGTGACAGTGTCGCCTTCCTCCAGCACGTTGAAAAGGTGCCAGATGTCCTCATCGGCTTCCAGCATGATCCGTATGCTGCCGCTGGCGGTGTCTTTTCCTAGGATGCGCATGAGCATCGTGAGGAACTCCGTCTTTATCCCTGTTTCGTTCAATAGAGGGTGGTTTGTCTGGTATCAGACAATGGAGGAACAAGGCTGTCAGAACCTGTCCCAAGCTATTAAATACGGTTCGAATCTCTGATTGATTCTCGATGGCGAGATGTTATTTAGTTCTCGAAGACGGGAGCGTGTTCGAGGGAGAGCCCTTCGGGTACAGGGCGCCGGCGGTCGGAGAGGTGGTCTTCTC
>JAITCQ010000060.1 GCA_031283015.1 Candidatus Methanoplasma sp. | reverse complement strand
GTCGGGGCTTCCCATGGAAAAGGTTTACGAAAAACTTGCGGAGAGGAAAAAATGAGGATAGATCTGCACACCCACACCATATTCAGCGACGGCGACCTGACGCCTTCGGAGCTCGTACGCCGCGCGATGGATCTAGGACACGCCGCGATCGCGATAACCGACCACGTAGACGTGACCAACATCGATCACGTCGTTCCCAACATAGTAAAGGCCGCGGAACTCGGCAGCGATTACATCACAGTCATTCCCGGAGTGGAACTTACGTACGTCCCGCCGTCCAAGATAGACATGATGGCAAAAAGAGCGAAGGCCCTCGGGGCGGAGATTGTTGTGGTCCACGGGGAAACGGTCACCGAACCAGTGCCCCCCAACACCAACCTGAAAGCGGCCATGAGTCCCAACGTCGACATACTCGCCCACCCCGGCCTGATCACGCTCGAAGAAGCTAAATTCGCCACCGGGAACAACGTCGCGCTTGAGATAACCGGACGCGCCGGCCATAACATCACAAACGGATACGTCGCGAACATGGCCAGAAGGGTGGGCGCGAAGATGGTGGTCAATTCCGATGCCCACACGGTAGGCAACCTCATGGACGAGCGGGCGGCGATGACCGTCGCCGTCGGCGCCGGTCTCACCGAGGAAGAAGCGAGGAAAGCGATCAACGAGACGCCTTACGAAATGATCAAACACCTGATCAAATGAGGGCGTATCCTCGACCTCTTTTCTGGACCGCGGAATATCAGGGGGACTCCAGTTCCTTCCTCAGCTCTTCGATCAGTTCCTCGAGATAGCACTCCCTGCCCTCGTCCCTGCACTCCGCATACTCCTTCAGGAGCATGGCGTACATCTCTTTTTTCGACAAAGTTTCGATCTCTTTCTCTTCTGCCATAGGAACACCTCGATGTGCCCCCACATATCCTTCCGACATCAAAACTGTTCTGTTTGAATCTGTGCGGTACTAATAAAGTATTTATCCGCCCAGACCATCTTCAAAAAAAGGAAGGTGACGGCCCAACCGGGCCGGGCCCTTGACGCGGTGCCATACATGCCACCCGTTACGGCCAATCAAGACAGATCGTAACGATCGTCCCGTTAACACATATCCGGATGTCGAGACCGCCTTTACGGCGGGATACGGGTATTTCCAAAATATCACCTTCCTGTCAAAGCAGTCCCGGATTTGCCGCAGATGTGAGCTGCGCATATCCGGGCTCACTCCTTTGGCAACCGTTTATTGCGGCGCGTTATATTCTAGCCCCGCATTACATGTAGTATAACTGGCAAAGCAGAACTCATGCCGGCGCATGGGGTATGCCGCATCTGCGCCGGTCAGACAGGACCCATTTTATATCCTTATACGAATCCCTTGGGCATGCCGAAGATCGCCATCATCGGAGGTACGGGGATATACGATCCCGATTCCTTTGAGATAATAAAGACCGTTTTTCCTGATACGCCGTACGGCAAACCCTCCGACGAGATAACGATCGGCAGGATCGCCGGCGTCGAAGTGGCGTTCATGTTCCGCCACGGAAGGTCCGGACGGCATCCTCCGTCCGGCGTCCCGTACAGGGCCAACATGTGGGCGCTCAAAGAGCTCGGATGCGAATATGTGATATCCGCATGTGCAGTGGGCTCGCTTCAGATCGAATATGCGCCGGGAGACCTCATCGTGCCGACCCAGTTCATAGATTTCACGAAAAAAAGGGATTACACGTTCTTTGATGACAAGATCGTGCACATATCGATGCCGGACCCGTTCTGCGGTTACCTGAACGGGATATTCATCGAGACCGCAGAAGAGATGGGGATAAAGCACCACTTCGGAGGGACGTACGTGTGCATAGAAGGGCCGAGATTCTCTACCAGGGCGGAAAGCAACATGTTCAGGCATTTCGGGGACATAATCGGAATGACCGTCGTTCCGGAATGCCAGCTTGCGAGGGAGCTCGGGATGTGCTACTGCAGCCTCGCCACCGTGACGGATTACGACGTGTGGCATGACGAGGACGTGAGCATAGAGATCATCCATAAAACGATGAACGAGTGCCTTGCGAAGGTGCTGAGGCTTTTGGAACTCGGCCTTCCGAAGATCAAAGACCGCGACTGCAATTGTATTGAAGCCGCCAAAGGATGCGGCGCCCTCCGATGACGCATACATGAGAATAATCTTCAAAGGAGTGGTTCAGGGGGTCGGGTTCAGACCGGCGGTCCATAGGGCCGCTTCCGGTCTCGGACTCTTGGGAGAGGTGCGGAACGACGGCTCGGACGTCGTGGTCGACATCGACGACGGGGATCGGTTCTTGGATTCGTTCTTGTCGGACCTTCCGCCGCTGGCACATGTGGACGAGATAGTAAGAATAGATTCGCCTCCTCCACGCACGGACGGCTTTAGGATAGCGGTGTCCCTGAAAGGATCGTCCGGGTTGTCCATACCTACAGACGTCGCCGTCTGCGGGGACTGCCTTAAGGATATGAAAAAAGGCAGAAGATCGGGTTATCCGTTCACGTCCTGTACGAAATGCGGGCCGAGGTTCACTCTTCTGGAGGATCTCCCGTACGACCGCGTCTCAACCGCGATGAAAGCGTTCGGGCCGTGCCGGGACTGCCGAAAAGAATACGAATATCCGAACGACAGGAGGTTCCACCATCAGACCGTATGCTGCCCCGAGTGCGGACCGTCTTACCGTTTGTTAGACAAGAATAGCAAGAACATCCCGGGCGATCCGATATCAAAGTTCGCGGACATGCTTGCGGAGGGAAGGATCGGCGTGGTGAAAAGCTGGGGTGGTATGCATATCTGCTGCACTTTGGACAACGTCGTCAGGATGAGGGAGTGGTACCGAAGGGAGCAGAAGCCCTTTGCGATCATGGTGAGGGATGAGAACGCCGTATACAAATACGGCCGTCCGACCGGGGAAGAGATGATGCACATCACATCGACCCACCGGCCCATAGTGCTCATAGAAAAGAGGGACTCGGACACCGTCGACCGGATATCCCCCGGGCTTGACAACATAGGTATATTCCTTCCTTACACGGGGGTCCAGCATATTTTGTTCGAACATCTGAAGGATGACGCTTTGGTGATGACCTCAGCAAATGTGCCAGGCGAGCCCATGATACTTGACGATGATGAGATAACCGTGCTCGGTGCGGACATGTACCTGCTCCATGATCAGCAGATAACGAACCGCGCCGATGACAGCGTGCTCAGAACGTTCGGGGACCGGACGTTCTTCATAAGGAGATCGAGGGGTCACATCCCGTCGTACATCCGGATACGCCTCGGGGGAGCCGCCGTGGCCGTGGGGGCGCAGGAGAATCTCACGGGATCGGTGGCCGCCGGCGGAAAGATCCACCCCACGCAGCACATCGGCGACGGGGAGGGCATGGGTGTGGCGGATTATTTGGAAAAGTCGATCAAAACTCACATTCGACTGCTGGGATGCCACCCGGACATCGTCGCCATGGACCTCCATCCCGGATATGTGAGCCGAGGGGTTGCCAAAAGGCTCTCGGAGGAGTTCGGTTCTGAGATCATAGAGGTGCAGCACCACTGGGCGCATGCGGCGTCGCTCATGGTCGACAACAATACCGATGACGTTGTCGCGCTCACTTTGGACGGCAGCGGCTACGGGACCGACGGCACGGTGTGGGGCGGCGAGGTCCTGGCGGCGGACCTTTCATCATTCTCCAGGATCGCAAGTTTGGAGGGCATACCCCTTCTGGGATCCGAGAAGGCCTTGTACGACCTCAGGAGACTGAGGTTCGCGATCGACGCCATGAACAAAGAGGAGAATCATTCCTTCCCGGAGAAAGAAGCGTCCGTCCTGATGAAGATGATGGATAAGAGCGTCAGGTGCTCCTCAATGGGGAGACTGATGGATTCGATATCATATTCCCTCGGGATATGCTCCGCCCGGACATACGACGGGGAACCCGCGATGAAACTGGAGCCGCTGCTGGCAAGAGGAAAGCTCATACCGGGATTCGAGACCGAGAACAAAGACGGAATAATAAGAACGGCGAATCTTTTCTCCAGGATCGGAAGGAATGACGACCCGGCGGACACCGCCTATTCCATTATATACAATGTCATGAAATGCCTCACCGAAAGCGCCGTCGAGACCGCCGACTCGGAGGGGATCGGCCCCATCGGGATCACTGGGGGCGTTTCGTATAACTCGGCCGTGTGCAAGATGTTCTCCGAGATGGCGAAGGACACGGGACATGAATTAATATTCCACAACAACGTTCCCAACGGCGACGGCGGGGTCTCGGTGGGACAGGCCGCGATAGCTTTGAAGAGGATCCGATGAACACTTTATTTGTACTTCTTGACGGAATGGAGGATGACCCGCATCCTCTCCTCGCGGGAAAGAAACCGTATGAGATCGCAAAGATGCCTTTCATGCACGGGAAAGCGAAACACAAGTCGTACACCACGGGAAGAGGATATACCCAACTCTTTCTGAACGAATTCTTCACCGGCCATCCTCCCGAGCTGCCAAGGGCGGTGCTGGAAGCGATCGGCCTCGGCATGGACATCTCCGGCAACAGAACGGCATACAGACTAAGCCCGGCGGAGATAAAGGACGGAATGATACATTGGTCCTACCACGCCCATCTCTTCTGCGACGAGCTGATGTCAACGATGATGAAACACTTCCACATACTGCGGAAATACAAACCGGAGATCGAATTCTTCCTTAACGGGAGAGCTGTCATAACAATGGAGTGCGACGATGTCCCGGACCTGCCCGCGCCTCCCGTTGACGCCCCGTTCAAAGAGGTCCCGGGAGCCCTCGGTAGGTTCGTGATGAAGGTCGCCAAAGAGATGAACGGGATAACCGATTATCCCTGGGGATGCGGAAAATTCACGAAACAATATCCTCCCTTTGAATGCCTCAGGAAGATGACAGCGATATCCGATAGTCCGACCGCGCTCGGCGTGGCGGCCTCTCTGGGCCACGATATACGTCTCGTCGGCCGGGTGGAGGATCGATTCCCGATCGCAAAAAAAGCGTTGGAGGAGGGGAACGTCTTCCTTCACATAGACGAGGTGGACGAATACAGCCACCAGAAGGACCCTTACAAGAAGGTCGAGATACTGGAAAGGACAGACCGCCTTATGGCGGAATATTTCGGCGACGCGGAGCGCGTCGTTTACTTCGTAGACCACGGGACGTCGTGCGTCACGGGGGAACACATAATTATGAATGTGCCATTCTGGACGAACATAGAGACGGATATGCCCGAGGGGGAACTGATCCCCCTTGACCAGGTCATTCCCCGGCTGATGAGAAAAAGGTGAATCAATGTCGAATATGGAACTGCCTGCCTCGCTGAGCATATACGGTAACGAAAAGATCGCGAAAGACATACTTTCCAGGATATGGGGGAAGCGGGGGGTCTTCACCTGCACCGTCGCCAACACGATGACGTCCACCATACCCGGCATATCGGACGCCGGGGATACGCCGGAACTGACGATGTTCACCCCGGCGGCGGACGCCGAGCTGCTGGTCCTCGGAAAGACGGTCTGCATGAAGGGAATACCGATCAATCCTGGGGGGATACCCACTCCCGCCACCCTTACGAAAGCGGCCCTGGAGATCTCGAACATGCCTTTCCTCATCATCAACGGGGGCTGCAAGGTCAAGCCCAACCTCCCCTGCATAGAGGTGGGGGGAGAATGCGGAAACTTCGTCACATCCGGCAAAGCCGTGTCGAAGGTAAGAACGGTCTTTGAAAGGGGGGTCATCCTGGGACAAATGCTGTCCTGCGGTTCAGACTTCGTCGTAGTGAGCGAAAGCTGCGCCGGAGGGACCACGACCGCGCTTGCGGTGCTCCTTGCGATGGGGATCGTCAAAGAGAACCTTGTGAGCAGCAGTTCGCCGAACAACCCGCGCGAACTTAAGATGAGGACCGTGACGGAGGGACTGAACGTAGCAGGCATCGGCATAGGGGACCTTGCGGACGATCCCTTGAAGGCTATAGAATGCGTCGGCGATCCTATGATGCCCGCGAACGTGGGGATCATAATTGGCGCCGCCAAACGCGTCCCGGTCATCGTCGGAGGCGGGACCCAGATGGCGGCGGTCATCGCCGCGGCGGTCAAATTGGACCCGAGCATAGTCGGGAACATCTTCCAAGGCACGACCAGGTGGCTGATGGAGGATCCGAACTCCAGCATGGCAAGGATAATGGATTCCATCTCCCCGGACATACCGATAGTCTACGTTAATATGGATTACTCCTCAAGCCCTTACGAAGGACTCCAGGCCTATGAGTGGGGGTACATCAAGGAAGGGGTGGGCTGCGGCGGGTCGTCCGTTGCGGCGATCGTACAAAGCTCGGGAGAGGTCACCTGCGGGGACCTGCTGGACCGCGTGCATTCGATATATAAGAAGATAATGAACTTCGACTAATTCGTCCACGCCTTGACCTTGTCGATGATCTTCCTGGCCTGGTCAAGCTCTTCCTGAGTGTTCACGTTGACGGCGAACCCCCTGCTGTGCGTCTCGTAGAAGTATTCCTGAAGATATTCTCCCCGAAGGGTCTTTTCCCTGTCCATGATGGAAACGCCGGAGACCACCCAGTTGGATCCGTAGTAGTCTCTGGTGTAAGAGGGTTGGATATGATGTTTCTCAAAGGCTTTCTTATCAACGATCGCTATGAGCGATTCCATCTTCTTCGCATCGAATGCCGATATGAACTTGTCCAGTCCTTTGGTGGTGATGAAAGGGATGTCGGACGGGCACGTGAGAACGAACTTTCCTTCGAGCATCCTGAAAGAATCATGCAGGTCCTCCACATAATCCTCTCCGGATGTCTTTATCGTTTCCACGCAGATGCTGTTCAGATACTTCTCCGTCTCGGGCGTGTTGTCGCTCACCGACACCAGAACTCGATCTATGTTCCCGGAGCCGAAGAGCGCGTCCACCACCCTTTTGACGACGGGTCTGCCTCCGATTATCTGCATGGGTTTCTCTATCCCGCACATTCCCATCCTGGTGCCCTTACCTCCAGCGTTGATGAGTGCCTGCATGTGACCTCATATCAGAGGCCAGAGGAGGTCCGGCACGGTGTAGAACATAATGACGATCGTCGCGACTATCAGTATCAGCACTCTTGCGACCTCGTTGGTCGCGCCCAGGACATCCCCGTTCACGAAGCCGAACTTCTTGTTGGAGAGATATGCCATCAGCCACCCGATGAGTATCGAGGACACTGCGGCGCCGGCGATTATCAGCGCGGCGGATATCATGAGCGTGGAATTCAGCATGCCTGTTGCGACGATGAAGGATGTCACTACACCCATCAGTAAGTATCCGGCGAACGCTATGCCTGCGGAGATCCCCGTTGAAATCAACATGGTCGTCATGTTCGCGCTCCTTACCTGTTCCGATGCCATTCCCGTCCCGGGTTCTCCAAATGCTGCCGCCGCTACCATGGCGTTCTTTACGAACACTTCCATTATCACTATCACTGCGGCGATCGCGAATGGCCCCCATATCCCAAGGAGTCCGAACACTGTTGCGAGTATCGTTATCAGTGCGATGCCGAGCCCGCCCGCACCGATCCTCGTATCCTTGAGGGCTTTGATGCAGTCTTCCCTGTCTCCTCCGGCCATCATCCCGTCGCCGAAGTCGGCGAGTCCGTCGAAGTGAAGGAATTTGGACATCACATATATCGATGCCAGCACTGCGATCGGGGCCATTACCGTAAGCCTCAGCTCATTGAACAATATCCCCACGGCCGTGGCGATCATTCCGATCAGGAGACCCGCGATAGGAATAAGATAAAGGTTCTTGTTCATCGCCCCGATCTCTTTCCCGCCGACATGTATCGGGAGTATCGTGAAGAATGACAAAACCCCCCTTATCGCGTCTATCGGCCCTCCTGCCGCCGCATCCACATCTTCGGGTTCCGGCCTTCTTTTCTTTTCTTTTCTTTCTTCTTCCTGCTCTTTTGGCTCTTCGACCGGTCTGTTATCGAATGGTTCGGCGACGACCGGCTCCTCTTGTATCGGCTCCCTTATCGGTTCTAGTTCTGGTATTGGTTCCTTCACAGGTTCTGGTTCAGGTGTCGGTTCCTTTATCGGCTCTGGTGCGGGTCTGGGTGCGGACCTAGGTGCGAATTTCGGCAGCACCATCTGTTCCGGGACCGAAGACGGCATAGGCGGTTTTGACGACGGGATAGAATTGCGCTTTTGTTCCGGCTTTGCGGGCGCCGCCGCGAGCGGTTTGGGTTCCGGCTGAGGGCTGGCCTTCTCTACACCGGGGGGTTCCGGTTGCGGGTTGATCCTGTCCACGCCGGGAGGTTCCGGTTGCGGGTTGATCCTCTCTGCGTCCGAAGGTTTCGATACAGGCTCCTGCTTAGGTTCAGGTACCGGCTCCTGCTTAGGTTCAGGTACCAGTTCCGGCTTCGGCTTCGGTCTTACTTTAAAATCGGATGCGCTCATTTTCTTGATGATCCTAGGCTTTTGTCTGTCCGCGCCTACCGGCTCTTCTTCGGGAGGAGCCTCCGCCTCCGTGTCGGATCCCGTGTCGACCGCGTCCGCTGCATTCTCTGCCGAAACTTGCCCGTCCATCCCTTGATCCTCGGTCTTTTCGTCCTCGGACCCATCCTTCTGCTGGTCGGAGAGGCCGTCAAGGGCGCCCTCGTTATCCAACTGGTCATCAGTTTCATCTGGCATGTATATCACGGATAAAATGGCTAAGAAATAATATAATACCTCTTATGGAGAACGCCCGTCGAACAGGTCTGTGTATATAGATGACATCACTCCGCCTATCAGTCCGCACAGCATGTCGTCCATGAACGGACCCAGTTTCGAGATTATGCCGGGCTTGTGCCTGTCGAAACGGTGGAACTCGAACACGCCCCTGGTTCCCGCGATATACTGAGCGATCTGCATCCCTATGATCTCGTCGGCGATGAGGTGGATGGGATCTTTCGCAAACATCCCTCTCGGCATAGCGCAGATGCAGTCCTTGCTGCCGATGTCCTCCAGCGCTACCGCGCCCTGGATCAGCGACGAGATGTTGATATCGTCCGTCAGGGTCCTCAGTTTCGAGGCGAACCTTCCTTTCAGGTCCTCGGTGTCCCACTCCGGATTCGGGATATAAAGTTCCAGCGCCGCTTCCCACATAAGTTCTTTCGTTATCCCTCTGCCTTTGAGAACGTCCATGAAAGTGCCCATATACGGGAAATCCCCTCTTTTCACAAGATTGCTTATGACCGCCGCTTTCACTGACCTTGCCATCGATATCCCCAGCGGGACCCCGGTGCCGGCGTTCCTCTCCCTGTTCTCTCCCGCCGGCGACACTATCGCGATGGCGTCCGAGGTGGTCCCGGTCTCCTTGTATCCCAGGATGCCCATGGCGGCGGATTTGGCCTCGGTCATCGTCATCAGGATGTTGGCCTTGGCCGCGTCCGTCAGAGGTACCGGCGATATCCCGATGACGTTTATCGTCCCGCCCACCAGCATCCTGTACCTCTCCTGAGATATCCTGTACCTCTCCTCCCAGTTCTCCAGCAGCTCTCC
>JAITCQ010000062.1 GCA_031283015.1 Candidatus Methanoplasma sp. | reverse complement strand
AGCGCCCTGGCCGGAATTCGAATCCGAGTCGAAGCCTCGACAGGGCTTCATGATAGGCCACTACACTACCAGGGCAGTATGCCCTGATAATAAGAGATAATATTTAATGGTTCTTTCACCGCGGGAAAAGATGCCAGACCCTCATTCTTTGCATGAGCCGAAAAGGCGCACCGTGCTTCTCCCGCTGCGGGGATCATTTTCCAGCTCGGCATCGACGTTGAAAACGGTCCTCATGTTCTCCTTTGTCAGGGTCTCTTCCGGGGCCCCCATCGCAAAGATCCTGTGGTCGTGGATGAGCACGATGCGGTCGCAGTATCTTGTCACCATCGGGAGGTCGTGAGAGACTATCACTACGGCCAGGCCGTTCTCCCTCGAAAGTTTTTGGATCAGGTCGAGGATCTCGAACTGCATATTTATGTCCAAATGCAGCGTAGGTTCGTCCATGAGTATTATCTTCGGCGTCTGGGTTATTGCCCTGGCTATTATCGCGCGCTGCCTTTCCCCCCCGCTCAGGGTGCTTATGAGCCTGTCCGCGAACTCGGTCAGGCCGGTCTGCTCCATCGCCCTGCCGATTATCTCCAGATCCTTCGCCGTCTCTCCCCTGAAGGATTCCTGGAACGGCATCCTCCCCATGGTCACTATCTCTCTTACCGTAAAAGCGAACCTGAGCTCATTCGATTGAGGGACTACAGCTGTACTCTGGGCGATCTCCCTCTTTGAGATGCCGCCGATATCTTCTCCTTCGATCAGGACGCATCCGCCGTGAGGTTTCAGGTTTTTGTTGAGATTCTTAAGGAGGGTGGTCTTTCCGCAGCCGTTCGGTCCGAGTATGCCGATTATCTCTCCCCCTTTGATCCCCAGTGTTATCTTATCCAGGACGGTCTTTTTTTCGTATTGGTAAGATAAAGAGTCGACGTCGAGGAGGCTCACCATCCCACCTCGCTTCTTTTCCTGGACAGAAGATATATGAAGAACGGAGCGCCGACGAACGCCGTGACGACCCCGATGGGCATCACTCCGTAGAGGGGAGCGGCCGTGTGGGCGACGTAGTCGCACAGCAGAATGAAAGCGCCGCCGCCGAACGCGCTCAGCGGCAGGATCATGCGGTTATCCGGTCCCAAAAGCATCCTGAAGATGTGCGGTATGACCAACCCGATGAATCCTATCGCCCCCACGAACGCTACCGCCGCCGCTACCACAAGGGACGACACGATGATGAGGAAAAGCCGGACCTTCCTGACGTCCACCCCGAGGTCCATCGCGTGATGGTCGCCCAGCATGATCGCGTTCAGGTTCTTTGATTGGGACAGCATAAGGATGATCCCGGCGGCTATTACAGGTATGGCGAAGGCCATCTCCGCCCATGTGACCTTGGAAAGGCTCCCCATGGACCAGAAGACGATGTCCCCCATCTTATCGCTCGGTGCGATGTACGTAAGGAAGGACACCGCCGCCGAGACGAGGGAGGATATCGCAACGCCCGCCAGGATCAGGGTCTCCGTCCTTACGTTGCCTCCCGCCCTCGATAGCATGTACACGAGGAGCATCGTACCCAAGCAGAATATGAATGCCAGTGCGGGCTGCACTATCGCCAGGGGTATGAAGGGTATGGTGAATAATATCGCCACCGCCGCCCCAAGCGAAGCTCCGGAAGATAATCCTAGGAGATAGGGGGATGCCAGAGGGTTCCTGAAAATTGCCTGCATCACGCCGCCGGTGACGCCCAGGGCTGCGCCCACGTATATTCCGGCGACCACTCTGGGCGCATTCAAGGTGTTAACGATGCGGTCGTTCGCCCAGCTGCCGTTGCCCATGAGTGCATCCCATACCTCTCCTAGCGACAGGGGGGTCGCGGCCCAGGAGAGGTCCAGCAGGATCGATAGGAACATTATCGCCGCGAGCACGGCTATGGTCAGCAGCAACCGTCTTTTCATTTTGTTTCTGTTATTAGGTATCATCGTTTTGCACTTGATGTGAGATTGTCGGGAACGCACCGCCTGTTTAATTGATTTACGGTCTCCGCAAAAAGAAATATGCCATTCCTGCCGTGAAGACCACCGCAACGAATCCGACGGCAGCGTATGGCAGCACTTCTGGTTCTGAGGACTCGTCCGTGCGGGGAGCGGGACCCTCGAACAGATCCGGATACAAAGCGCATGCGAACGCCCACAGGCCCTCCGCCGCATCAGGGCAATAATTGTTCCAAGCCGAATCCACTATAACGACAGACACATCCTTGCCGCCTAGGAGTGTGTTCCTGAAGTCGCTCACAGAGTGGCTGAGAGTATATGTGTCAGAGAGGAATATCACTACGTCGGGGTTCCTGTCCACCATCTGAATTATGGTGCTGGAGTCGCCGTACCTCGCCGCGCTGACCGACGGATTATAGGCTACGTTTAGCCCCCCCGCCGAATCTATCAGAGAGACCGAGATCGAACCTGTGTTGTTGACCTGCAGCCCTAAGGACGTGCTGTACCACACGCCCATCCCCTTCGCTTTGTTCGTGACCCCTATCAACCTCTCGTCGATGGTCGTCTTGACGAGCTCCATATCGTCCACGATCGAGGACACTTCTCCGGTGACGATGATCGACATGCTTCTCACAAAGTCCACGACCCCCCCATAGCTTGTTACTGAAAGGTAGACAAGAACATAATTGAAGCCAGCGTCGTTAAGCTGGTCCCGCAGCAGGTTCGCGTTCGAGTATGTCGTCAATACGATGGTATCGTCAAGGCTCATCTTGCCTCCCTCGACCCATTGGAGGAACTGCGTCATGATCTTGTCGTTGTTCGAAGCGGTGTAAATGCTTCCCATGTTCGCGGCGTCAAGGTCCTTCAGACGTTCGTCGTGTGTGTAGTCGTATGTGGAGTAGGTGTCCACAGCGATTATCTTGTCGATCTCCCCCAGCATCGCGACGGTAAGTGTCGAAGCGTAGCCCATGGTCACGATACGTTCGGTCGGCTGAGTGTATTCGAACACCCGTCCGGTGCCATCGGTGATCTTCACAGGCTCTGCTCCCTCGGAGACGCCGCCGAAAGCGGCGAACCACAGTCCGGCTAACAGTATGACCATCGAGACCGCCGGAACTTTTTTGACATTCATATTATTCCCCTTGTTACGAATTTAACTATTCGTGATACCGTCATATGCGTATTTCATATTTAATTATATTTTTTCTTTCATTCGTATTAACGGACCGTTCCGCCGGCGCCCGGCCTACAAAGAGTTTTTCTGTCTCCTGCATCTATAGGGTATCGATAAGATGCCGAGCCCGACAGTCGCAGACTACATGATAAGGAATGTCCAGACAGTATCCCCGGATATGACCGTCAGGCAGGTCAGGGAGAAGATAATAAAATCGAGCTTCCATGGGTTTCCGATAGTGGAGAACGATTATCTACTCGGATACGTCACGGCGAAGGAACTGCTGAGGTTCATCGACAGGCCGGACGCGAAGATAAGGGAAGTTATGAGCCGCGGGACCCTGTGCGCCATACCTTCGATGTCCATCGACGACGCCACGCGTGTGCTTTTCAGGTACGGGCTGAGGAATCTGCCGGTCGTCAACGAGGAGAAGAAGATTGTTGGGATCATATCCAACATAGACATCGTGAGGTCTCAGATAGAGAAATCAAGGCCCGCCAAAGTGATGTCGGTGAAGAACCTTCTGGAACAGCAGAACGGCATAAGGCTCAAGATATCGAATCAGGAAGTTCCGATCAAAGACCTCATACCCACCCAGAAGGAGGTCCATATGGACGAGCTGATCGGCCGTCAGTATGAGATAAAGAGGGGATTGAACGAACCCCTCATTGTGATAAAAAGAAGGAACGGATATCTTGTGGTGGATGGCCACCACAGGATAATGGCCGCCAGGAAAATGGGGCTGGAAACGTTCAACGCGATAGTGCTGGAACCTAATGATATGAACATAAGGCTCGGCCTGGAGAAGACGGCTGAGAAGTGGGGCCTCCGGACCCTCGACGACGTAAAGATAATAGAGGGCGCCAGGCACCCGTTCATGGAAGTAACGACCATGCTGCTTCCACAGGAGCAGGCGAACGGCCTGAACGAGAGGCTTATCGAGGACGCAAAGGCTCAGAATCCGAACCACTGATCACTTTTCGTCCCTGAGCTCTCTGAGCCCTTTGAGCAGTATCCTCTGCTCGGCGGACGCGATGTTCCTCTTCGTCTTCGCGAACGTGTCAGGGTTGAGGGATATGGAATCTATGCCCTCTTCGACCAGAAACTCCGCGAACTCCGGGTACACGGAGGGACCTTGTCCGCATATGCCAACGGGCTTCCCGTGCTTGTGCGCGACACGGATCAGCTGGGATATGGCGGCCTTAACTCCCGGGTTCCTTTCGTCGAAGTAGCCCATGCGCCCCAGGATGTCGGAGTCGCGGTCGCATCCGAGAGTGAGCTGAGTAAGGTCGTTGGAACCTATTGAGAACGCGTCGCAGTATTTGCAGAACTCTTCCGCCATGAATATGTTGACCGGGACCTCGGCCATGAAGTAGAGCTTGAAATCAAGACTTCTCCTCAGGCCGACGCCGACCATCATGCCGATGATGTCCTCCACTTCGAATATGGTCCTGACGAACGGCAGCATGACATGGAGGTTCTTGAGCCCCAGCTCGTCCCGCACCTTCTTTATCGCCCTGAGCTCGCACATGAACGCTTCTCTGTAGTTGTCGGAGATGTATCTCGAGCACCCCCTCCATCCTATCATGGGGTTCTCTTCGTTCGGCTCGTAGTCCACGCCGCCTTTCATGTCGCGGTATTCGTTGGTCTTGAAGTCCGACGTCCTGAGTATAACCGGCCTGGGGTAGAACGCCCTTGCCACTTTTGACATTCCCTCCGCAAGCTTGTTGATGAGCTCCTCCGACCTTCCATCGTCAATAACGGCGCAGGGGTGCTCCCCTATATAATTGGTGAAAAGGAACTCGCTCCTCATGAGACCCACGCCGTCGCAGGGAAGCTTTGCGATATCGTCCGCTTTCGCGGGCATGCTCATATTCACCATGACCTTGGTCCCCGTGATGGGTATGAATTCCGCGGAAACGGCGTCTGCGGCCGGGCCGCTTGTCTCTTGCTTCTTTTTGATCTCTCCTTTGTATACGGTGCCGGTCGTTCCGTCCACCGTAATTATGTCCCCGTCCTTCAGAACGTGGGTGGCGCTTCCGGTCCCGACGATGCAGGGCGTCCCAAGTTCTCGTGAGATTATCGCCGCATGGCAGGTCATTCCTCCCTCGTCGGTGACGATGGCGACGGACCTGCTCATTGCGGGGACCATGTCGGGCATGGTCATCTTGGTGACAAGCACATCCCCGTCCTTCACGACGTCGAGGCTCATCGACTCGTCGTATATCCTGACGGTGCCCGTCGCGAATCCCGGACTCGCGCCCAGCCCAGTGAGGACAATATCCTCGCTGGAGGCCTCGTTGTCCCCGCTCCCTCCGGAACTCCCGACGGCGGTGATCGGCCTTGCCTGCACCAGGTACACCTTACCGTCCTCGACGCACCATTCCATGTCCATCGGCCTCTGGTAGTGTATCTCCACCTGGCGGCCCATCTCGGCTATCTCAAGTATCCGGGGGTCCTCGAGCTTCTGTTTCTTCTCGTCGCCGTTGAGGACATCCTCTTTCAGACATCCGCCGTCCTTCCCTCTCACGTACTTCCATTTCTGGGCGGAGATCCTCCTTTTTGTTATGGACATCTTCGATTTGTCGATCACGTACGTGTCGGGGGTCACTTCCCCTCCGACGATGGCCTCTCCGAGGCCGTATCCTGCTTCGATGATGATGTTCTTCGCCCCGCTGTGCGGATCCACCGTGAACATTATCCCCGATACGTCAGAGTTGACCATCTTCTGCACGACGACGGCAAGTTTCACGTCGCCGTGGGCGAATCCCTGTTTCTCTCTGTACGATATAGCCCTCGCCGTGAAAAGGGAGGACCAGCATTTGCGTATCTTGTCAAAGAGGTCCTCTTCGTCCACGACGTTGAGGTATGTCTCCTGCTGGCCCGCGAAGCTTGCGTCGGGGAGGTCCTCGGCGGTCGCGCTGGACCTGACCGCGACGAAACCTACCGAGCCCTTGGGGACGATCAGTTTGTAGTGGGAAGCGACCTCCCTTTTTAGATCATCGGGTATGCCGCAGGTCTCGAACAGGGCCCGTATCCTTTTGGAAGCGTCCGCAAGGCTCTGGTCCGAGTTCCTGTCGATATTCTTCAATTCTTTCTCTATTTTGTCTACTATTTTGCTCTTTTCCAAAAAGCAGTCGTAGGCGACGGTCGTGAGGACGAACGCCCCCGGGACCGGAAAACCGGCCGATGTGAGCTCGCCGAGGTTCGCTCCCTTACCGCCTACATAGGGTATGTCATCCACGCGCAGTTCATTTACATCTACTATCTT
>JAITCQ010000091.1 GCA_031283015.1 Candidatus Methanoplasma sp. | reverse complement strand
AGCTGGGTCACCGCAAATATGCCCAGGAACGTAACGTATGTGTCGACGAATGCGGAAGCGCCGGCGAACGGAACGATGAGCGTGAGCTGCAGGGAGGTCACCAGATATGTTGCAAAATCGGCGGTGAAGACCGTCGCGAAAACGGTTGCCGTGGGGTCAGCGTTCCTTTTCCTGAGCGCCCTGTATACCGCATATCCGGCGAACGGCCCGGCGATGCCCATGGAGAACACGTTCGCGCCCAGCGTGGTGAACCCGCCGTGGGCCATGAACGTCCCCTGGAACAGCAGCACGATGGTGCAGATCACAGCGGTGACGGTCGGCCCAGAGAACATGACGCACATCCCGGTCCCGGTGGGATGGGACGACGATCCGCTGACGGACGGTATCTTCAGCGACGAAAGTATGACGATGAACGCGCCCGACAGCGCAAGCGACAGCTTCTTTTCGGGATGTTCGGCGAAGAGCTTCTTCATGGCCGCTATCCCGAATATCAGGAAAGGTACGCAGACGATGGTCCAGAACACCGCCCACTCCAACGGCAGGAACCCCTCCATTATATGCATCGCTCACACTCCTCGCATATCCCTTCGAAGGTCATCCTCCATTTTTTGACCGACATGCCGATCTCGTTCGAAAGGTACGTCTGATCTGCAATGGGGATGTCCATCCTGAGCAGCTTGTCGCATTTTACGCATACGAAGAACGCGTTTGAGAAGGGATGTCTCGTGTAGTACTTCACATCCTTCCAGCTGACCTCGCTTATCAGCCCCTGACCCACAAGCTTCTTCAGATTACGGTAAACGGTCGCTATTCCTATATCCGAACCCTTCCGCATCAAGTTCTGGTGCACCTGTTCGGCGCTGAGGAAATGTTCCGTTTCATACATGATCCCCAATATCGAGGATAACTGTGAGGTCCAACGCTGCATCGAATGAACGAAGACGGTACACATACTTAAAGATAATGATTATCAATAACAGTGAAACATGGGTCAGGCGATCCTTACGCAGAACGGTCGGCAGAACCCACCCTGAGACAGACCGTGCATTCGGGATGAACGGAAGGGAAAAGGCAGGCGCGGCTTACGATGACAGGCTTTCGGCCAGCGCTTTTGCTTTCTTTATCAGGTTCTCTATCGCGGTAAGGTCGCATCCCCGCTCATCGTGCCTCAGCTTGAGCTGGTCCGCGAACACCTTCGACTTCGTGAGATAATCCTTTCCGTTGTCTTCCACGCCGGTGTCGATATAGAGACACCTTTCGTAAGAGTCGAACAGCATATCGACGAACACCATGGGATCCACGCCCTCGACGCTGTCCAGGTGTAACTCCTTCACAAGGCCGGTCATTCCCTGGAGCGCCCATCCCGGCGTCGAGAACCACGTGCCGCAACATATCTTCTTCTCCTGCGTGTACTCTTTGGCCCCGAGGTACACGCATATGCAGTCGTCCCCCTCGAACATCACCACCGGAACGTCGGCGGCCTCCGCAAAGCTGCCTAAGGACTGGCATACCGCATACCCCAGGAGGACGACGTCCACCTGTCCCTTCAGCGCGTTCACTTTTTCCAGCAGCTTTTCCCGCATGTCCTCCGGGTATGCGTGAAGCGCAAACTCCACGTACTCCTTATGGACGAAGTCCGGGTCATCCTTTATCAGGTGTTCGAATTCAGGCTCGAATATCTCACAGGCAACAAGACCAATCCTCATAATCACACATCCTTATTCAATATACAAAACGTTATTCACTCCGTGGCCGACTCAGTGATCGCGAACTGCCTCGGTTTCCCGACCGCCGTTACGATTATTTTCCTTTCCAGCAGAATACAGCCGTCGTAACCCTTTCCGAGTCCGACCTTCTTTTCGATCCTCTCGGAACGCACCTCTATATGATCGGCTCCCGCCTTCAGCGCTCTTTCCCTTACGCGCCGGCTCCCCTCCTCCAGCGCGGACACCTCAGCTTCGCTGATCTTCTCGAACTCAAAGCGGCCGTACGGCGCGAACAGAGCGCAGGACGGGTCATCCAGAGCGCCCTCTCCCGCCGAAGGCTTCAGAAGGATCTCCATGCTTTCAACGATGCTTCCGGTGACCGCGCCCACCGCGTTGCCCACCTCGGAATGCTCCGGCAGGAGCAGGTCCGTGCCGAATTTCTCCACCACCTGCGGGAACCACGCCGACACCGGCGCGCCTATCCCGATCAGGGGTTTGTTGAGTTTTATCCTGCAGCCGAAGTCCAGGCCGTCCCGCCCCGATATCGCTTTCCACATCAGGTCGGACCCCACCTCGTCGACGTCGAACGTGTTCGTTTCCTCGAAGAACAGTTTTCTCAGCAGCACCTCCGCCAGCCTGTCTATGACCTTCTCCTTCGCAAATTCTATGAATTCCTTTTCGGTCATGTTCATTTTCTTGGACTGGTGCGCAATGGCGTACTCGGACGCGGCCCTTTCGTATTCGACGTAGCTTCCTTCCGCATGCAGGATGTCCGTCGGCGTCAGCCCGATCCTCTGAACCATCCCCAGCTCCTCCATCTTGGATACGTTGAACGCAAACGGATGTATGTTCAGACTCAATCCCGCCTCTTTCAAAGAGAATGGTTCCGCCGAGATCATGTCAAGCAGCGCCTGGTCCTCTTTGCTCAGCGCAACGTGCTTCAGTTCTTTCAGTTTGACGAAGAACTCCGTGTCCTGAACGATGTTTCTGACGTCCAGGCTCTCCGGCGAGAACCTCGAGGTCGTTTCCGCGACCTTCTTCAGACGGGGCAGCAGCTGCGGCCATTGGGCTGCGGCGATGCAGAGAGGCACCACTCGGATAGGTTCAAGTATGAACTTGCTGCCGTTCACGACCATCCTGGAATCCCCGCCGATCCCGGACGTGGATATCTCGGCCGCCATGACCCTTGTTCTGCGGTGACCGATCATCGCGCCCTCCTTCTCGAGTCTGGGATGGCCGTTCCTCAGGATGCCGATGTCGGTGGTGGTGCCGCCCATGTCCATGACTATGGCATCGTTCATCCCGGTGAGCATCTTGGCGCCGATCAGGCTGGCCGCCGGCCCAGATAGTATCGTTTCGATAGGTCTTTCGAGCGCCACGTTCTCGCTCATTATCGAGCCGTCGCCCTTTACTATCATCAGAGGCGCGTTTATCTTGTGTTCTTTCATCACTTTCTTGACCGAATCCATAAGGTCCTTTATGATCGGTATGAGGCGGGCGTTCATCACGGAAGTGACGGTACGCTCGTGATATCCCAAGCTTGACGAAAGCTCGTGACCGCATACCACCGGGATGTCCAGGACCTCCCCGGCGATCTTCTTGAGACGGAGTTCGTGGTCCGGGTTCCTTACGCTGAGGTAGCTGTTTATCGCCAATCCGTCCACGCGGCCCTTTACGGACGCCATGAACTCTCTTGCGGAGGCTTCGTCAAGTTCGTTCACCTCCCTCCCCTCGAGGTCGTGGCCGCCGGACACGGTGGTATGGACGTCGACGGGCATCGACATCTCGAATTCCTCTCCGACGCATATCAGGGCTACGCGGCACCCTTTCCCTTCGACGATGGAGTTCGTCGCCAGTGTGGACGACAGCGATACCATCGCAACTTTCTTGAGCAGTTCTTTGTCAAAATCGACCAACGTGTTCCTGACGCCTATCGAAAGGTCGTCCCTCGTGGTCAGCGCTTTTGATTTTTGGAGGACCTTGTTCCCGGACATGTCCATGAGGACAGCGTCCGTATATGTTCCCCCCGTATCGAATCCAAGGCCTATATGCAAATACCTTCACCTGCTGGGTTTGTATCCCATGTCATTGTTATACTTTGTAACTATTTTCGTAATGTGTTCGGATATCGCCCTCTGCTGGTACACGTCGTTTATCTGCGGCGTCTCGGTCATGAAGAACTCGGTGTCGCATTTATCACATCTTACTTTCGGACAGTTCTTCCACGCCTCAGAGCATCCCTGACACGCGAACGTGCGCGCGTATATCATCGAAAATTCGAACCCGCAGTATGGGCACGTGAATTTTTTGAGCGATGCCGTAGTGTTATAGGAGAACCCCTTTTGTCTCATTGCCTCATAAAAACCGTCTGCCATTGTATCCCTCACATATGGTGCGCGATGCTTTTCTCCGTATCGAAATGGTCCGCCGTCACTTCGTACGGGATACCCCATTTCCGGAACGTGGCGTCAAGCACGTCAAGCACGCTCTCTCGGACATGATCGTCCCATATCCCGTGAACTATGATGTGGAACATGAACCTTGCTTCGTATATCACGTCGGATCCCATCGAATCCTTGATCCTCGTCGGCGCGCGGTGATCGACGATGCTGCTCATTATGCTGCCGTCGTCGTTTGAGAAGAAAGATTTCACATGACCCACGAGATCCGCCCCGTTGTCCATGCAGCTTTTCGTGACCTTCGTCATGAGATCGTCGATGAACTTCAGCACGACCTCTTTCTTTACTCCCTCGGGTGATGTCACTTTCATATCGATCGCGTACTTTCCGAGCTCGTCGACCGCCCTGTGGATATCCAAGTGCAGCCGGTCGCGCCCGCTCGTGTTATCGTCCTCATGGTCGTGGTCGTCATCATGATCGTCCTCATGGTCGTGATCGTCGTCGTGCATGTCGTCACCCGCCGTATTGCTTTTTGAGCAACTCTTCCTCGACAGCCTCGTCGTACCTCGGGGATATCCTGTTCACGATGAGCTCGCATGCGTACTCGATCCCCAGGCCCGTTTCCGATGACATGTGCGCGATCTCCGCCTTCGGGTTCATCTCCCTGATCATCGCTTCCGTCCTGGCGATCTCTGCCGGCGACGCCGTATCCACTTTGTTCACGAAGCATACGTCCGCTTCGCGTATCTGGGTCTCCACAAGCCTTTTGACGGCCTTCACGAGAAGGTCTATCCTCGTGGCGTCCACGAGGGTGATCACCGGCGCATGCTCGATGACCATGTCCGCCTTCGCCTCCGAATACTCCGCCGCCCTCTTCAGCCCCCAAGGTATGGCCACTCCCGACGGTTCCACAATGACTATTTCCGGGTTGTACGAGTCGTGGAGCTTAGCCAGTGTCTCCGAGAACGTCCCGGCTATCTGACAGCATATGCAGCCCCCCGCGATCTCTTTCGCCTTCAGTCCGTGGGACTCGATGAACTTTGCGTCGACGTTGATCTCGCCCACGTCGTTCACGACGATGGCGATCCTGTGCCCTTTTTTCATCAGCTCGTCGACGATCTTCATGACGGCGGTAGTCTTCCCGCTGCCCAAGAATCCGGCTATCTGTGAGACCTTCATTATTTCACCGTTCAATATAATAAAGAAGATAGGTAAAAAGTTTGGGGGGAAAGCCCGACGCTTACGTGTCGAACTTTCCGTATTTCTTCGTTGTGTCGACGACGGCCGCGATGTTCTCCATCTTCGTGTGGATGTCCGGCGGCACTTCGCAGCCGGATGCGATGATGTACTTCGGGGAGTTGTTGAGTCCTCTCTTGCACAATGCCGTCTTGACTTCCTGACACAGGTCCTTCGTCACCTGGGTGATCTTCTCCGTGGTCCCTCTGATGAAGAGCTGCGGGTCGATCTGTCCTGCCACCAGGGTCTTGTCAGCGTATCCTCCCGCGATGACCTCGGACGCCGTCAGCGATCCGGGGATTAGGGGGTAGTACGCCATCGAGTAGATGGAGGGGTTGAACTTCTTTATCTGTGTGTCCAGGTGCGGAAGGTCTGCGCAGTTGTGTATAGCCACCGCCATTCCTTCTTTAAGGGTCAGCGCGTTGAGTTTGAGCGCATACTTGCTGCATCCCTCGAACTCGTCGTACTCCGCGTCGCCGAGGCAAGAGTAGTTGCCCCAGAGGTAGTCCCAGCAGAGTCCCGCACATCCGGTCTGGCCGAATCCCTTTGTCATCTCGACGTCGTAGTCGGTCATTACGGCCAACGCTCTGTGGACCGCCGACGGGTTGGTGAACATGTCCATGAACACCCTCTCAGCGCCTGCGCTCTGCGTGAGCGCGAGCAGCGGACCCTCGACGAATCCTGCGGTGATGACCTGAGATTTCAGAACATCGCAGTAGAGTTTTGTTCCCTCTATGAGGACCGCGGACCTTCCCTTCTTCACATCCGGGACCTCGAGTTTCTCGTAGTCCTCGATGCTGTTGATGATAGGCTCGTCGACGAACGGCGTGTTCTGCTCGTCCATCCTGACGTGTGCGCCCAGGTCGCCTGCCATGACGGACAGGTCCATCAGGCCGATCGCAAAGTCGAAGTCGAATTTCTTCTGTCCCTCTATGAACGCCTGCGCGTACATTTTCGGGTTGTGTGCCCACTCGCGATACGTTATGCCGTTGCCGATAAGCTTCCTGTTCACACCGCAGGCTATGGGGTATGTCATGAGCCTGTCGGCCGGCTTGTTCTCGAGACCGGCCATTGCCCTCTCGATGTGTGTCATGTCAGCCATTTCAAAGCACCTCTTTCAGCCATGCTGCGCAGTCCTGTGCGTTAGCATCCCTGTGGTCCGCTCCGATCTCCTTCGCGAACGAGGGGGATGTCGGCGCGCCACCGATGCACACTTTCACACTCTTCCTGTAGCCGCTCTCGACGAGCCCGTCGACGGCGGATTTCATGCCGTCCATCGTGGGCGTCATGAGCGTGCTGAGCGCCAATGCGTTCAGCTGTTCCGATTTTGCCTTCTCTATGATGGTCTGTATCGGCACATCCTTACCGAGGTCGGTGACGGCGAAGCCGCCAGCGGTCAGCATGGTCTTGACGATGTTCTTTCCGATGTCGTGGACATCCCCCTCGACGACCGCGGTCGCGCATCTTTTCATGCTCGACATCGACGCCTTGGGGATGGCCGGCAGGAGTATGTCCAGGCCAGCGTACATTGTTTTTGCTGACATAAGGACCTGCGGCAGGTATACCTGGCGCGCTGCGTATTTATCTCCTACGATCGACATTCCCCTTACGAGTCCGTTGTTAATGGCTTCAAGGGGATCCATCTTCTCGGCCAGGGCTTCTTTCGCGCCCTGCTCGGACAGTTCCGGCTTGCCGTTAACAACAGCATCGCTCAGTTTGCTGAGTATTGCTTCTTTTGACAATTTGCTTCCTCCATTGTATCGATATACATCCAAAAATGGGTGAGATATCTGTCATAAAGTATTATCCAACTGTATATATCAGTTTTGGTGGATGGACATTGAAGCCACGATTTTTGCCTTAAAAAAGAGCATCCAGATATATTATCTCTATATTATATGTAGAAAAAAGATATAGGCCAGACCAGGCCGGAAAGGGAAGACGGCACCTCAAGATTCATATTTATTCTTTATTGAAATATTTAATATAGTGGATGTAGAGTGGATGTAATACCCCGCCTGCCGCAACAACAGGTTTATTATCCGCGACCCCATTTTGCATCGGGGAGTCAATGGAATTCGAGGAATATGTCATCGATTTGAATGCGGACTGCAAATGCGGCTGTATGTACGGGGACAGGTTCCACAAAATATTCCGTTTCCCGAACGGTTACGGCGCGTCGGTTACAGCCAACCCCAAGAAGGAAGGGTTCGCCGGAAGCGGATACCGCGTCCTGCTGTTAAAGTTCAGCGGCGCCGAGGAATTCATGATCGTGACGGCGCCGCTGTCCGACTCCAGCACCCTGGAATGCGGTACGTGGGAGGAAACGACGGCAGCGCTTGGGAAAATAAAGGAAATGTGACCGCCAGGCCGACATGATTTTTTTTCTGTCCCCGGCGATTTTCCGTCCGTCACCGCACGTGCGGCAAATTTAATATCCGCTCCGCCCATTTACCGCCGATGGACCTCTTATTGTATGCCGCGGGCATAATGGCATTTGCCCCGACCTTGCTGCTCATGTACGCCGTGCTTAGAAAATATACGTATCCGGCGGTGGAGCAGCCGTTCTTCAGTGATCCTGTGTTCTTCAAGCTTTTCGTGGTAGGATTGATAGCGGGCACGTTCCTGTTCCTTGCGTATACATATCTGGCCGGGTATTGGGCGAACATGATATACATGGTCCTGTTCGCGGCGATACAATGCCTCGCGATGGTCGTCGTCATGAATCTCAAAAGATTCCACGGAAAATCCGATTCCGTGTTCTACGGCTACGGCCTCGGACTGGGGATGGGATGCACGATGGCCTTCGGTACTATCTTTTACATCGAGACGATCTATCTCGGGATGACCCTCGCGGGGACGGAGGAGGGCGAGATCGGCGCCGCGGGACTAATATGGCTGTTCCTGATAGCGCTGTCGTATGTTCTGATGTTATCCGCGATAGGCACCACCGTCGGGGAAGGGATCGCCAGGCGGAAACCGATGGAGTTTGCCATGCAGGCGGTATTCGTCAACGCCGTGTTCAGCCTGATCCTGGTCGCAGCGTACAGCAGCACCGACAATGAGATCATGTTCTATGCGTGCCTGGTCTTGGCGTTGATAGTCGCGGCGGTGTACTTCTATTATATTATGTATGTCAAACTGTCTCGCGTTGTGAGGGACGTCCTCAGAATGGAAGGCAAGCCAAGGAAGGATGTTCCAAAGTGACATCAGGCGCGGTATCTTCCGTGCTTAACCTCATGTGCATAACACTGCTCCAGCATGGTGCTTAACAGTTTCGAGGCGTTCTTCTCGTCGATCCTCTCGATATCCTCCAGCGTGAAACCGCCGTAGAGGTCTGTGAGGCCTTTGGAGACCAGCTCCATCTTTTTCTGGGGGTCTGCGCAGTTCTCGTATCTGTGGATAAGGGTGGAAAAAGGGTCACTGTCCACTCTCTTCGTATTCTTCTTTTCAGGCAGATCCAAGGAATGCAGCCGCGTCAGAGCCTCCCTGACGACATTCTGATCTCGGTTCTCGAAGACGACAGTAAGGCCCTTGTGCTCGGCGCCCGTGCCACAGTAAGGGCATTTTGACGACGCCGACGAACGGTCGATGATCCTCTGCCGTCTGCATTTTTTGCATGAGACGATGGCATATGTCATCTGTACTCCGTGAAAACAAGCGCCGCGACGCAGCACCCATACATTCCCTCCGGGATACGCATCTCCTCTATGACGAACTGCGTTTCTTCAAAGGCGGTGTTCCTGATCTCCGACATCTCCTTCACTTTCCGGTCCAATTCCGGCCTCAGTCCATCACACGGCCCGCGGAGGCGCCCCTCCGCAACGTATCCTCCCTTTCCGTCCTTCCGGCAGGCGTAGGCGATGCCCGCCGATATGGTCTCCCCTCCCTCCCCCCTCATCTGCGAGATCACACAGTGGGTGACCGCGCCCATCGGTATCTCAACGGGTCCGATCCTCTCCGAACCCTCGGGTATCACCGACGAGACGGCGACGAGGTTCTGTTCACCGATCCCGGCGGATATGAGCGCGCGGTCGAACGCGTTGAGACCGGACGTTCCGCTCGCTGCTTTTCCTGACGTGACGAAATATTTCGTCGGGACAAGCCGCATCGGTTCACCCGTAAAGCTGCTGGATGTCCTTCGGCGCCACGCCGTAAGCGTATTCGTTCTGCTGTTTTATCTTGTTCTCGATCTCTTCCGCCTCTTTGTAAAGCGGCTCGGCGTCGATCTTCAGCTCCGGCACCAGCCTGGACAGGGGCTCGAGTATCCTGGCCGCGGACCTGGGGTCCGGAAGCGAGGGGTTGGCTGGGCAGAGCATGGCTATGACGTCCATGCCGGAATGGAACGCTTCGTAGAGCATGACCCCGGTCAATCCCCTCACCAGGCCGTCGTTCAGCGACTTGAGGCCGAGCCCCTCGATCACTTCTTTGGCGGTCTTCGAGGACCCGCACGCAAATATTTTCGTATCTTCTTCGAACTGCACTATCCCTTCGAGCGCTATCACGCTCTTTATCCCCATCTCTCTGAAAAGCTCCGTCAGGGCTGTGTTGAGGCTGTAGTACTGTTCCGGCCTGAGGGTGATCTCGGAGGTCACGATAATAAGGTCCCCGCAATCCTCCGAAGTGTTCTCCCTCCTGCATCCATATACCCTTATCGGCGGGTACGGGTTCCCGTTATGGATCAATGTGTATGGGGGGAAATCCCGGGATGTGACCGCGGCCACCACTTCCATGTCCAGCTCCCTGATCGCAAAGCTGGTGAGTATGGAACCCACAAGGCCGACCCCCGGAAAACCGACTATCGCCGTTGGGTTGTCATATCTCTGATCGGAATATCTTATGACCTTCATTTCCGTCATGATGCTGCCGTATGTCTGTGAACGTATTAATTACCTGCACAATATTCCGCAATCATGAGCGGAGAGAACATCTTTTTCACAAGGACCGCCGGAGGCATACCGGTCCTGGTCGACAACATCCCCGGGTGCGAGAGCGCCGGTTTCATGGTGGGAGTGCGTACCGGGTCCAGGGACGAGAGCGAGAGCGTGATGGGGATATCGCACCTTCTGGAACATGTGGTGTTCAGAGAGACGAAGAACAGATCCTCCTACCAAATGGCGAAGGAGATGGAAGGCGCCGGCGGTGAAATGAACGCGTTCACCGGAAGGGAGATGACCGCTTTTTACGGAGTGACGATAAAAGAGACGAAGGATGTCGCAAAGGACACCGTTTCGGACGTTGTTGTCAACCCTCTGATCAACGACGGCGACGTCGAGCTGGAGAAGAAGATCGTCCTGCAGGAGCTGAGCATGATCGAGAACGAGCCGGAGTCCTATATCCGCGATATCTTCTCGTCGAACCTTTGGAGAGGTCATCCCCTCTCTCAGGACGAGGGAGGCAAGCCCGAGATTGTGAAAGGACTAGGCGCGGAGGACCTGAGGGAGTATTACGAAGAGAGGTACGGCATTCCGAATATCTCGGTCTTCGCGGCAGGAGCGGTCGAAGAGGACGAGGCCCTATCCTGGGCGGAAGGGATGTTCGACGGTCTCTCCGGCAAAAAGGAGATAAAGAGAGAAAGGCCTGGCACGCCGAAAGCGGGGTACAGTTTCACCGCGAACAGCTCCGAACATTATCACATCGCCATGGGGTTCCCCGCATACGATCCGGACCACAAGGACAGGGTGCCCCTCGCGCTGTTGAGCGCGATCATCGGCTCCGGAACGAGCTCGAGACTGTTCCAGGAGGTCAGGGAGAAGAAGGCGCTCGTGTATGCGGTATACAATGTGGTCGAGCAATATTCCGACGCCGGGGCCCTGTGCACATTCATGTCGTCCACCGACGAGAACGTCACGGAAGGGATGGAAACGACCGCCGAGGTCTACAGGAACGTAAGGGACAACGGATTGGAGAAAGGGGAACTGGAAAGAACGAAGAACCTGATCAAGGGCGTGCTCGTAAGGTCCATGGAATCCACCGAACGCAGGATGTACAGGCTAGGAATGGACTTCCTGCTCAATGGGAAATATAGGTCGCTGGGCGATCGGCTGAAGGCGATATCCGCCGTGACCGAAGAGGATGTGGCAAGGGTCGCTTCCGATATCATAAAAGGTTCCAGGCTGAATGTCTCCGTGCTGGGCAGAAAGAACAGGGAGATAGAGGAGTTCAACCTTTCCGGGCTGGACCTCTGAACTCTGCCAGCAGATGAAGGACGGCGTTCTTCGCCGGCCCCACCGCCGCCGCTACTTTCTGGGTCATCTCCTCGCTCATGGTCTGGAGGTCCTCCGCCTCGACAGCGACGAACTTGATGATCTCCGGCATGCTGCCGTTATCCAGCTGCCTGCCTATCTTTATCGCGGTGGCCAGGTTCACGTCGTGTGCGGGGACATTCGCTACCGTATGGTCAAAGCTCTCAGGATCGAAGATGAGCACGGTGCCGGGTTCATATTCTCTCGTTTGTACCGCATCCACAATGATGGCGAACCTGTACCCGGAGATCATGGGGATTATCTCCAGCCCGCCGACGGCTTCCTGAAGCGTGTCCACGTCCGGCAGGCTCATCGCCTCAATGGCCTCGGAGACCTTGAGCCCGACGGCGTCGTCGCTCATGATCGGACTCCCCAGACCTATCACCACGGTCTTGTCGGCAAGCTTCTTCATATCCACCCGATGCGTTTCTCTCTTTAATTGGTTGCCGTGGGACAGCCGCAAAGGGGGCGGTTAGAGCACGGCGCAAGCTTTTTATCAATAGAAACGCTGTGATCATCAAGGAGCGTGACGGTCCTTGCTGGCCGGGCTCGTAACGTGAACCACTCGTTGTCATCGGCTCACCGCCAATCGATCACGATCGACGACGATCCGTATCCGGACCCGTCGGCGTCTGGTTTGCGTTTTGCTCACCTCCGCCGGAGATGGTTCCGGACCACCGGTCTGAAAGTGCGGTGATCCGAACTTTCCGTCTCCGGTATCCCTCTCCATTCTCGGATGCTTTGAAACGGCTCGCAGCACATGTAGTATAACTCTGCGTATCGGGCGACACAGGGAGCATGAAAAAGAAAGTTTATCCGCACGTTCGGAGATAACCCGCCGTGGATATTTCCGTAAGGACCGAGCAGATCATCAACGGCCATCTGGTCACCAACCGCCAGCTGGAGACGTTAGCCGCCGTTGCCGAGACCGGGAGCAAGACCGCCGCGGCAAGGGTGCTGGGTATATCCGTTCCGGTTGTACACAGGTACATAGCGGCGATAGAGGAGGCTGCAGGCTCGCCGATCGCGACCTCGACCCCGGCCGGAACGAAGCTGAACGACGAAGGGAAACGGATATTGGAGACGTTTGTCACCACGGAGTTGAGATGCTCGGACGACCACGATTTCACGGTGTGCTGCAGCCCGGTCACCGAAGACCTGATGATGTCCGTCCTTTCCGCGCTTAAGATGGCGGACGTCGAACTCGTGATATCCGACGACGAGCACAACATAAGGATGATGAAAGAGAACCTGGCGGACTTCGCCGTCATAGACGATCCGCTCTACCTGTTCGACGCGGACGAATTCGAGGGGATCGAGATAGGATATATGGGGATGGTGTTCGTCGACAACGGTCCGTCCTTTATAAGGTACAGGTACGGCGCCCAGAGGGTGGCTTTCATGTTCCTTGACACGATGGACAGGAAATACACCATTGAGTCGGAAACGTTCTCGCTCCCCGAACTCATCGGTTCAAAGAAGAGCTACTTCGTCGACGAGTTCCTCCTGCTGAGGAAGGGGATAAAGATGAAAAGCGCCATCGATCCGAAGGTGCTCAGGCATGCCATCACCGCCATATACCGCAAGGAGGATAAGACGGTAAACAGGCTAGTCAACGCATTGCAGGCCAGAAATATACGGTAAATGTATTACCATTAAAGGTAACATCTTTAGATATGAAATCTTTGTTTTAAATATAATAAGAAAGGTCTCGGTCCCAGGTGATTATTACGGAGATAAGACCAAACCCGGAATTCGAAAAAAAGGTCGCAGACCTCGGAGGCGCAGACGTCAAGATGTGCTTCCAGTGCGGGACCTGTACGGCAAGCTGCCCCTCGGGAAGGCGCACTTCATACAGAGTCAGGAAGCTCATGAGGCAGACGCAGCTCGGCCTCAAAGAGGAGATACTCGGCAGCGAGGAGCTTTGGGACTGCACCACATGCTACACATGCGCGGAAAGATGCCCCCGCGCCGTCCCGATCGTGGACGTCGTCATCGCGCTCAGGAACATGGCTGTCGCGGAAGGCCATATTTACGATAACCACAAGAAAACGGCCGCGAATCTTTACAAGTTAGGCCACACTGTCTCGGTCAACGCCGACATAACGAAGCTCAGGGACGAGCTCGGCCTTGCGAAGACCCCCCCGACCGTGCTTGGTAACAAGAAGGCGATGGAGGATCTCGTGAAGCTCATGAACGCAACCGGATTCAACAAGATAGTGGAGTGATTCGAATGGCAAAATACGCATTCTTCCTGGGCTGCATAGCGCCCCTCAGATACCCCGGGCTGGAGAAGTCGACGAGGGTGGTCTGCGAGAAACTCGGCATCGAGCTCGTGGAGCTTGAGGATGCCAGCTGCTGTCCCGCACCCGGTGTGATCAAATCGTTCAGCAAAGATACATGGCTCGCCGCGGCGGCGAGGAACCTGGCGCTGGCGGAGAAACAGGGACTGCCGATAGTCACGATCTGCAACGGATGTTACGGATCGCTCTTCGAGGCGGCCCACGAGCTCAACCACCACCCGGAAGTGCTCGCGAAAGCGAACAAATATCTCAAAGAGATCGGAATGGAGTACAAGGGCACCACGAAGGTCCACCACTTCGCCGAAGTGCTGTACAAAGAGGTCGGAGTGGAAGCGATAAAATCGAAAGTCTCCAAGCCCGTCGACTACAAGATAGCGACGTTCTACGGATGCCACTTCCTCAAGCCCAGCGACATAAAGAAGCTGGAGGACCCGGAGGCGCCCCGCATATTGGATGATCTGGTGGAGGCCACCGGCGCGGTGAGCGTTCCCAGGAAACAGAAAACGCTGTGCTGCGGCGCAGGCGGAGGGGTCAGGGCGGCGTTCGGAGACGTGGCGAAAGAGTTCACCAAGACCAACCTGGAGAACATGAAAGCGTCGGGCGCGCAGTTCATCGTGGACGTGTGTCCGTTCTGCCACCTTCAGTTCGACGCAAGCCAGAAGGACCTCGGGTTCAACATCCCGGTCATACACCTCTCGCAGCTGTTCGGCATCGCGATGGGCATGAGCGAGAAAGAGCTCGGACTCTCGGCGCACATAGTGCCCGTAAAACTTTAAGATCAAACCGGGGCGGAAGCCCCCTTCTCTTTTTCGACCCAGTCACAATGCGGAAAGCCCTGGAGAAAAGCTTATAGAAATGGTAAGGAGCCGAGCATAGACAGGTGAAACCCGCACTCCCGACTCCAGTCAATATAACTGTATTCTCGACTTTAAAACTTTGGACTAAAGCTATAGCACGCATGGACTGCAATATATTGGGTCGCCCCGTGCTTTAACGGTTGCTGCAATCAGCGCATAATTTAAAAGACGTCCAATCTATTTATCGGCAAGGTGCATAACAATGGGCTCAAAGAAAACGGGATCCTCAGTGGAGGATGTAAGAGTGTTCCTCATGGGCGCGGAGATAAAGAGACGGATGGTCTTGGACACGGCGGAAGGAAAGAACGTCGCAGTCTTCGACGGCCTGCCGCAGGACATCAGGCCGGAAAGCATAAACGCTTCCGTCGAAAAAGGCGGAACGCTGATATCCGCCGACTTTGAGGTGGACAGTTTTAAGGAGTCGAGCGTAAGCAAAGACATCAAAGACCTCAAAGAAAGGCTTGACGCCGTCAAAAAAGCAATAAAGGCCGAAAAAAGCAAACTCGAACTGCTGGGTTCGGAAGAGAAGTTCCTGGACAAGAACGCGAAGATCGGCGGGAACGCCGGATTCACGATAAATGATCTGAGAGACATCGAGAAATACCACAAGGGTAGGAAGGAGGCCATAAGCGCTTCCAAGGCAGAGGCCGGTAACAAGCTGGAAGACCTCACCGAGGAGAAAGAAAGGATAACCAAGGAGATGGGCGTGTTCTCAGCCGGCAAGGTAAGATATGCGGGCAAGATAAGCGTGGAGTTCTTTTCGGAAAAGAAAGGAAAGGCCGAAGTAACCGTATCATACTACGTGAACAACGCATGGTGGAGGCCGTTCCACGAGATAAGGATGAGCGACATCAATTCCCCCGTCGTCCTCAGCATGAAAGGCAGCATCGTTCAAAACACGGGCGAGGACTGGAACAGCGTGAACGTCAGGCTCTCCACCGGAAACCCGGCGCTCGGCAACGAACAGCCGGTGCTCCGGCCGTGGCACATCGATCTGGTCCTGCCTCAAAAACCCAGGATGGCGGCAAAACAGGCGTTCGAACCTATGCCCGCAGTGGCGTGCAAGGCGGTCGAGTGCTTTGAGGATGTTTCCGAAGTAGCACTCGAGCTGCCCCGCGCGCAAGTGTCGGAAGCGTACACGACCACCGAGTTCGCCCTTCCGGCGCCGCTGGACATACCGTCGTCCAACAAACCCAGTAAGGTGGAGATATCGAGGCACTCTCTGCAGTCCGAGTTCTTCTACTACTGTGTAAGCAAGCTGGACACGGACGCGTTCCTTATCGCCAAAATGGGCGGCTGGGAATCGCTGAACCTCCTGGCGGGAGAGGCGAGCATCTTCCAGGGCAACGAATATGTCGGAAAGACGAGGCTCGACCCGGCGGCGATGGACGACAGCATGGAGGTCTCCCTCGGAAGGGACAAAGGCATCATCGTTACGAGGGAGAGAGGGAAGGACATGACCAGCAAAGGCCTCATCGGCAAGAACAAGAAGGCGTTGCGCGAGTGGATCATAACGGTGAGGAACACAAGGAGCAAAGAGATAACGATGAAACTCTTGGATCAGGTGCCTTTATCGGCGAACAGCGCCGTGACGGTCGATATCTTAGAGATGTCGGGCGCCGAGTGCGAAACGGACACGGGGATACTGACATGGTCCCTGAACATACCGGCCGGCGGGTCCGTGAAGAAGGTCCTGAGGTATGAGGTCTCGTACCCAAAGAACGGTATTGTATATATTGACTGAACATTAGAGGAGTGCAAGGTAGTGTGGTAGATTGGTCAACAAAGGATACACTGAACACCGAAAGCAAAAGATAACCTCTTATGAGGAAAAAATCGAAGACTGGGGGAAAACACAACTTGCTTCATTTGGGCGAAAATTTTTCACAAAAACAGAAAGCATTAATTATGAAATAGACAAAGCTATGCGCGAAGCACCATCGAAGAGAGGGGGGGGGGGCGGAAATTATCCCGACATACGTCTGCTTTTAGAAACGACATCTAGGAAACTTCCTGTTGTAATAGAAGTCAAAGGAATAGAGGGTAAACTCGTCAAGTTGAATGCCGAAGGCAAAGTTGACAACATTACTGCCAAAGGTGAACAGAACTATTCAAATATCGAGGGTTATGCGGTTAACGGCGCAGTGCATTATGCGAAAGCAATTGTTGATCACACAGAAAGCTATGATGAAGTAATAGCAATTGGACTCAATGGCTACATGGAAGCGACAGAACTGTTTATGGAATATGGGGTGTATTATGTTTCGGCAAGTAATTTTTGCATTCCAAAACGCGTGGGGGATTATTCAGACCTCTCATTCTTAGCTCCTGAAAATTTTGATGAGTTCATAAAAAGAGTAGATTCTTTGAAGCTCACTCCTGAGGAGAGAGAAGCCCAAAGCCGAAAAATAGAAGAAAAGATAGAAACAAGCTTGAAAAGTCTTAATCAATGGATGCAGGATGATCTGGGGATACCCGTTGGTTCTCGCGTTGAGCTTATAACAGGGATGATCATGGCAGGGCTTGGCGTCAGCGGGAAAGTATATCCCCTCGAAATACCGGAGCTCAGAGGGCAAACTGGTCAAAGTACCAATGATGGTAAAGTTATCATAAACAAAATATCCGATTTTTTGACCGAACTTGACCTCCCTCAAGAGAAAAGGGACATGATAGTTAATGATCTATCGCGGGTATTTATGAATTCTATCCTTTATACCCCTCACAATGGTGAAAGTAAATTCAAGACAATATATGCGAGGGTAAAAGAGGAAATATTACCATTTTTTACACCAACGCACCATCTTGACTTCACAGGCAGGTTATTCAATGTCTTAAACGAATGGGTAGACATTCCCGATTCGGACAAGAATGATGTTGTACTTACGCCGCGTTACGTTACTACAATGATGGCAAAGCTCGCAAAGGTTGACCGCAAATCTTATGTCTGGGACTATGCGGCAGGTTCTGCGGGATTCTTGATTTCTTCCATGAATCTTATGATTGCTGATGCAAATGCTCATATTAAAAGTCCAAATGAGCTGAAAAGGAAAATCACGGAGATAAAAATGAAACAACTGCTCGGTATTGAAAAGCGTTCAGACATATATCTCCTTGCAGTCCTGAATATGATTTTAATGGGGGATGGTTCGACAAATATCCTGCACAAGGACTCATTGACTGATTATAGTGGCAATTATGAACAGGGAGGAGAAAGGAACAAACCATTCCCAGCAAATGTGTTCCTCCTGAATCCTCCCTACTCAGCAGCGGGCAAGGGTTTTATTTTTGTGAAAAAGGCCCTTGATAGAATGTTGACTGGCAGGGCGGCGATCCTGATACAGGAAAATGCGGGTTCAGGAAATGGTCTCCCTTATACAAAAGAACTCTTGCAGAACAACACTCTCGTAGCAAGTATTCATATGGCGGATATTTTTAAAGGAAAAGCAGGAGTACAAACAGCAGTCTACGTGTTTGAGGTCGGTAAAGCGCATGACTCAAAGCACATAGTCAAATTCATCGACATGTCTAACGATGGCTATTCGAGGCAGAACAGAAAAAAATCCGGACTTGATGTAAACTTACGCGACACTGGCAACGCAAATGAACGCTATCAGGAGGCCGTTGATCTTGTTAATTATGGTAAAGCTTATCTCAAGCACTTTACGGAAGCTGAGTATATAGAAGATACAATTACTCTCGAAGGCAATGATTGGACATTCTCACATCATAAAAAGATTGATACCACACCCTCTGAAGCGGACTTTATGAAAGTTGTTGGTGATTACCTCGCTTGGGAGGTTGGACAAATTCTAAGAGGTGAAAACAATGCCTGAATATAAAAAATTCAATCTTGGCGGGAATGATGGTTTATTCAACGTCATGTCAAGCAGGCATATTTTTCACGCCAATCAAACAACAGTGTATGATGAAAAAGTCGTGGGTAGTCATCCATATGTGGTTAGAAGTTCATTGAACAATGGTGTCCGAGGGTATATCGTTGAAACCGAAATGGCATTAAACGATGGGAATACCATGAGCTTTGCACAGGATACTTTTTGTGTTTTTTATCAAAAAGAACCGTACTTTACAGGTAATAAGGTAAAAGTTTTATCACCTAGGTTTCAGGGGTTCAATAGGGAAAAAGCACTTTTCATTGCTACCTTACTGTATAAAGGTCTAACCATGCTTACATGGGGCACGGGCTCTAACGTTGAAAGCATTGAAAAAATAAAAATCTCTCTCCCCATCACTGCTGAGGGTGAAATTGACTTTGCATATATGGAAAGTTACATACTCGAGAAAGAGGCCGCATGCATACGCGAGATTGAAGCAGCCCGCATTCGTGAACTCAAAGCATATCTTAAAGTTACAGGATTAAGTGACTTTAATCTCACAGTCGATGAACAAAGATTTATATCTAATGTTCGGGGGGGGGAGGGGTAAAGTATAATGTTTTTACATTAGCAGATTTATTTGATCATATTGAACAGGGAAGACGGCTTAAAAAAGAGGATCAAATCTCAGGCAACATTCCATTCATAACGTCAGGTGTTACTAATACAGGGCTTTTTGCCCATATCTCTAACCCAATAAACCATTTCCCTGCAAATTCCATAACAGTTGATATTTTTGGAAACACATTCTATCGAAATTATGAGTACAGCGCATCAGACGACGTTGGCATCTATTGGAGCAGCAGGGACTTTTCACGCGAAACATTACTTTATATCAGCGTGGAAATACAAAAGAAACTCAAGGGAAGATACAACTATGACAAAAAGTTAAGAGCATCTAAAAGTCTTGATATTGAAATAACCCTTCCCATTGATGACGAAGGTAACCTCAATTGTGAGTATATGGATAGTTTCATCCATATACAACAAAAAGAGACAATAAGAAACGTAGCCAAATCAAGGGGCCGCGAAATAGAGTTGTACAGGGTCGTTGCGGAAAGCTGAAATTCACAGAGTGATAACCTCTTCCACCATCAGGAATCATCAGCAACTGTTAAACTTTGGCTAGAATATCAAATCCCAGTTCTCATGGCTTGGCGACGAGAGTCTCCACGCCCGCTGGATATTTCTTTGTAAATCATTGTGAAAAGTCGTCCTATCCATATTTGCATTCATATTCTGCGGACTGTTAGTCGGGCGAAGCCCTTTTCTTCATCCACCCGAAGGAGCATTGTCACCGGTGCAGCCGCCTTCGACACAGATGACTCGATAATGTTGGCATGCAAGTCGCGGCCCCAGTTCCCAGGGCCTGATAATTTAAATACTATCTCTCTTGCTCCTTCGGAGAGCCTCTCCATAATCCTGTCTCACGGCAACGAAGATTTTGGACGCATACTCGGACACTCTGCCATCCGGGTCGCCGACAGCCAGTTCCATAACTCCTGAGAGGGCCGCGGACCGCAAACTGTCATATATTTCCTTCATGTCATCCGGGAGCGATTCAAATCCTATACGCAACGATGCCGCTGCATGTTCCGAACTCAACTGAACAAGCCGCTTTTCTCTTCTCACATCGGTGCGACCGTATCGCAAATATATAATGAAGCGTGAAACTCGAATTTTTCATTAAAAGCAAATTGAAAAACAAAAAAAGAAGTAGAGCAAAATCGATAACCATGGTGTGTACCAGAAGGGAAAAAGAAATAGAAAAAAAGATAGAGAGGTTGTATTGGAAACGATATCGGCAGTGCATGAGGGAGATGGCCCATGTACGTTAACGGTGGAAATTAACAATGTAACGGGAACATGCGGTGCATCAATAAATGGTATAATGAAATATAGAGAAATGAGAATTAAAAGTGGATATATGGGTGAGAGAAAATGGAGAACCGATTATGCAATACCATTCAGTCACAAGGACGCATGCGATGTAAATTGTGCATTCGATAACTATGACCTTGTGTGTGCAATTGACACAAATTCAAAACTAATTGGCGGCATTCAAATTACCGTAGGATCAATGTTCAAAATGATTATGGAAGAAAATATTTTTTGGTCATGTTTCGTAAAAGAGTTTTCAGATTATCATTTGGATAAAATAGATGACTTTGAACAACGAAATTGGATAAAAAGTATAGAGTTTATTCAAAATAATTACAAAGATGCAACAAAAGTATTGATCATTGTCGATTCAGATTATTCTAATCTTATGGAATACAATGCAGGAAATAAGAAAATATGCGATATATTTCGACTGCCTATTGGATTCACTCTGGGATATGCAAGCTCGGACAGAGGCGATAACTGGATGAATCTGCTAATCAAAAGTGCAGACAAATACAATAAGGAAAGGATGTCATTATTTGGGATTTGAGCGGAGATGCCACCAAAAAACACCGAAGAAATCCCAACACTGTTTGATAAAAGACTATCCTCACAGTAGGTCCTTCTCTATTTCGTGTGGAAAGCCTGTGCGGGCTGCGCCCGCACCGGGGATACCTCACACACCACGTCCGTACATGTCGGTCTTCTCCTGAGCGCTGACGATATAGCACATCGAGATCAGGTTCTCGGCATACCAGAACCCTCTCGCCCTCGATTTGATCACCGAGATCAGGCTGTTCGTCCCTTCCATCAGGGCGTTGGTCAGCCGCGACGAGAACCATTGCAGTATGTGGGAGATGTGCTTCTCCACCGTGCCCGCAAGCTTTGCGAACGGTCTGAGCCCCGATCCTTTCGCCCATTTTATCCAGCTTTT
>JAITCQ010000058.1 GCA_031283015.1 Candidatus Methanoplasma sp. | reverse complement strand
GAAAGCGTTCAACGAGCTGCTGAACGGAGGATTGGAGAGTCAAGCTATCGTGGAGTTCTTCGGCGAGTTCGGGAGCTGCAAGACCCAGGTGTGTTTCCAGCTTGCCGTCAACGCCACGCTGCCCGAGGAGAAGGGGGGATTGGATTCCGACGTCATAATCATCGACACAGAGAACACCTTCAGGCCGGAAAGGATAATCCAGATGGCGAACTTCCTGGGAGTCGATCCAGATTATACCTTGAGAAGGATCCACGTTGCAAGGGCGTTCAACTCCCAGCACCAGATCCTCCTCGTCGATAAAGCCCTTGAACTGGCGCAGCAGAAGAAGATAAGGCTCATGATCGTCGACTCCCTCACCTCGCATTTCAGGGCGGAGTATCTCGGAAGGGGGGCCCTCGCGGAGAGGCAGCAGATCCTCAACCGCCACATGCACGACCTGCTGAACTTCGCGACCCTGAACAATGCGGTCATCGCCGTCACGAACCAGGTGGCCGCCAAGCCCGACGCGTTCTTCGGCGACCCGACGAGACCGATCGGCGGACACATCGTCGGCCACACCGCGACCTTCCGCATCTATCTCCGGAAGGGCAAAGGCGGGAAGAGGATCGCCAGGCTCATCGACTCCCCGAACCTGCCGGAAGGGGAAGCGGTGTTCACGGTGACCGAAGATGGTATTAAGGACTGAAACCTAAAGGGGTCCGTGGACCCCGTTTTCTTTTTTGAACTCTCCGGCGAGTCCAGGGACATGCCGGCGGCCGAGGCGAAGAGATGCGTCGAAGCGGAATGCGTCAGGCACAGCTTTGTCGGGGAGGGTCCCGGCTATCTCGTCGCATCCTTCCCGGAAGAATGCCTTGAAGGCATCGCCGGCCGCATCGCCCTTACCCATTCGATAGGAGGATATCTCGGCTCGTACGATCCCTGGGACATCGGCGGTCTGTCGCAGACGCAGCTGCCGGAGGGCACGTTCGCCATCAGGGCCAAAAGGTTCGAGGGGATGATGAAGGATGTGGATTCCCAGAAACTTATCAGGGATGTCGGCGGCATCCTTTCAAGGAACAACGATGTGGACCTCCGCGATCCTGACATCGTGGTCAGAATGCAGCTCTGCGACAAGGTCCACTTGTTCATTGAAGAAAGGGCCGTCGACAGGAACATCATGGAAAAAAGGAAGGTCGGAGAACGACCGTTCTTCTCTCCCATCTCCCTCCATCCGAAATATGCCAGAGCGCTCATCAACCTGACCGGCGCAAAGAGGGGGGACACCGTTCTCGATCCTTTCTGCGGGACCGGGGGCATCATGATCGAGGCCGCCGAGATGGGCATGAGGGCGATCGCGTCGGACTTCGACGAGGACATGGTGATCGGCTGCAGGGAGAACATGGACTTCTACGGACTCGAACTGTCCGATCACGAGGTCATCGACGTGAAGGACATCCCGGACAGGTTCTCGGATATCGACGTCGTGGTCACCGACCCCCCTTACGGAAGGTCCACGAAGACCGGGGGTGAGGACGTGTTGGATATCCACAAATGCGCGATGCGGTCCATACCGAAGGTCCTGAGACCGGGCGGCCGGGCCGGCATCATACTGCCCTACGAGACCGGCCCCTCCGCGATGGATCTGGACTCGGTGTTCAGGCAGCATGTCCACGGGTCGCTTTCCAGATATTATCACGTGTTCCGGAATATGGTCCGGTGAATGTCTCAGCGTCACCGTCTGCGTCCCGTCCCTCTCCCGGGGCCGTTCCTCCGCTGCCGGGTCCAGATGGCCGGTTTGTCAGAAACCGTGAAGAGCTATATTTTTCGGTCTTTTTTATATAAAGTGCATACAAAAATAATCTATAATAATTCGTTCATCAGTAAGTTCAATGGGGGGTTTTATGAAAAAAATAAGTTCTCTATTTCTTTTAGTATCGTTGCTCCTCCTTACTTCAGCTGTGTCCGTACTCGCTGCATCTTCAGCGTATACGGCCACCGAGGACAGCGTGTCGTATATCGGCGAGGACGGGACCTTTAACACACAGAACAACGTAACAGTCATCGACAGCACCTACTTTGCAGTCTCGCCTTACGTATTGGATGATCTGGGCGCGGACAGCGGCTGGTATCTTGTCAGAGGCACCTTTGCGCTGGGGTCCGTCATCACGATCACTGGCAATGTCAGCCTCATCCTTGAGGACAACTGCCACATGACCGCGAGCGGACCCGCCGGCAAAGCCGGAATAAACGTCACTGGAGCCGATAGTCTGACGATCTACGCCCAATCCACTGGGGGGACTATGGGCACCATGATTGCAAACGGCGGCAACGGCGGCGCGGGCATCGGCGGGAACATGAATTCTCCCGGTGGCGCGATCACGATCAGAGGTGGTAACGTTACGGCAAACGGCGGCAATAGCGGCGCGGGCATCGGCGGAGCAGGCGGCGGCGCCGGCGGAACGATCACGATCAGCGGCGGTAACGTTACGGCTAACAGCGGCGGCACAGGCGATGGCGCGGGCATCGGCGGAGGGGGTACCGGCGGCGCCGGCGGAACGATCACGATCAGCGGCGGTAACGTTACGGCTAAAGGCACTGGAGGCGGCGCGGGCATCGGCGGAAGCGTCGGCGCAGATTGCGGGCTGATAGCCATCAGCGGCGGCACGGTGACGGCCACGGGCGGCGCCCAGACTGTGGGCATAGGCGGCGGCTCAATGGGCTTCACTTCAGCGATAAGCGGCATCGTGGTCATCAGCGGCGGCACGGTGACGGCTACGGGCGGCTCCATGGGCGCTGGCATAGGCGGCGGGTACCATTCATCCGGCGGCACGACCTTCATCTTCGGAACAGACACAAAAGTAACCGCAACAGGCGGAGCCAGTTCGGCGCGGGACATCGGCGGCGGTGGCTTGCTTTCCGCCGATTACGAATTGCTCGCTATGCTTCCGTACGGGAATCTGCTGGGGCGCAATGGCCTGCCGATAGGCAACGCGGTGCTCTTCACGGCCGATCCTCATACCACGATCGGCACGGTGACGGCAGCGCTGCCTTCTCCGTATAATATATACGGCCCGTCCGGCGACGGAAGGATCCCTCTGGTGACCGGTCTCGGACCGGACTTGATGGCGACCCCTTCCGCAAAAGAAGTATCTTTTCTCACAACCTTAATGACCCAGACCATAGTATTTTCGCTGGATGGTTACAGCGACAGCCCGCAGTCCAGGACCGGGACCCAGCTTGCCTCGGCAGGCGGGTCGGTGGATTTCCACAATAGGTCCTATTTCGAAGTGACCGTGGATATAACCGGGAACGGTTCGGTTGATGTGTCGGACGGCACCATAACATACGGGACCGTCACCGTTCTGACCTCCGGCGAGACGTTCACGATACCCGGCGGCGGAGAGATCTTTCTGACCGCGGCGGCGGGCGTGGGATATGCGTTCGAAGGGTTCATCATAAACGGGACCGCTGCCGGCAATCCCACAGGCGTTCTGATGGATTCTGACAAGTTCGTAACGGCGGTGTTCGTGGTACCGCCGACACCGCCTGCGTCGACCACGTGCTTCATCATCGCGTCCTCCGACTCTGGATCGACGATAGCGCCCGAAGGAAAGGTCAGCGTACCGCGGCTGGGCAGCAGGACGTTCGTCTTCTCGGCAAACGAGGGGCGGACGATCTCCGCAGTGACCGTGGACGGCGTACATCTGACCCAAGCGCAAATAGCCTCGGGATCATACACGTTCTACGACGTGCGCGCCAATCATGTCATAAGCGTGGTCAGCAGAGAGCTGAGGAAGGACATCACCCTGAGGATCGATGTCGTGGAAGGAAGGGGCTACGCGGAATACAGCGTGAACGGAGGTGTGTTCATAAGATACGCCGGCGTGGTCATTCTGCCCGAGTTCTGCAGCGTGGATGTCAGAGCGTTCGCCGATGACGGATACAGATTCAGCAAGTGGATGGAAGGGGACAGAGCATACAAGACCGAGATGGTGCCCTTCGACGGCGTCGGAGCGGCGTTCCAGCTTGAGCTGTACTTCATTGACGACAGCGGCATCCCATGGTGGGTGTTCCTGCTCGTCGCGCTGTTGATCCTCCTGGTCTCCCTGATGTGGTTCCTCTTCTTCCGCAGGAGATATGTCGAAGTGCGCCTCCTGGGATCGCTGGAGGTGGACGGCGCGGACCGGGTGCACAGGAAGTCACCGTATCGTTTCTCAATGAGGGACGGTCACACCGGAGCGGTGTCTTACCGCATCGGGGAGAAAGGGGAGTGGAAACAGGTGTTCCCCGACGCCAAGGGCGAGTACCTCATCCCCCGAGGGGAGACCATCGACGACATCTATCTGGAAAAACATCTTTGACGAAACTCTTTCGGACGGGGGGGGGGCGCCTCCGTTCCGTTTCTTTCTTTCCGAGGACTTCTGAAAAGGTCAGATGCAAAGCATCCCGATGATTAACTATTTCAATTCTCATCATATCATAACCCCGTGAACAGATTCCTCCGCCTATTCAGGTTCGGAAACGGCGTCATGGGCATCCTGGGGGTCGTCATCGGCGCCTTCATTGCCGTCGGGTTCGACATCGGAGGCCATGTCCAGAATCTGATCGTCTCCTCCGCGGTCGTGCTTGCCTTCATGGCCGGGGGCAACTCCCTCAACGATTACATTGACAGGGAGATCGACAAGACCGCTCACCCAGAAAGGCCGCTTCCCACGGGGGAGATCGCACCGCGTACCGCGCTGATCATCGGGATTGTCGGGCTTGGGGCCGCATCTTTGCTGTCGGTGCTGATGGTGTCCGTCATCGCGACGGCGATAGTCGTCATCGCCGCGGCGCTGATGGTGTCATACGAGCTTCTCCTCAAGCAGAGGGGGTTCGTCGGGAACATAGCCATCGCCGTCCTTACCGGGATGATCTTCCTCTTCGGCGGAGCGGTGGTCAACAATGTCGAGGGCAACTTCATCATAGCCACAATGGCGGCGCTGGTGAGCGTGGGGCGTGAGATCGCAAAGGACATACAGGATATGAGTTCCGACGAAGGCAGGAAGACCCTGCCTATGGCCATAGGCATGAGGAGGGCATCCGTTGTCGCGGCGGTGTTCTTCATACTTGGCCCGGTCCTGAGCATATGGCCGCTAATCGATCAGACCTTCGGATGGCTGTATTGCATAGTGTTCGTCGCGGATGCAATCTTTATTTATAGTGCATTCATTATTTTCCGCAAGGCAGACGTTTCGCAGAAGATGGCGAAGATCGCGATGCTCGTCGCGCTGATCGCGTTCGTGTCGGGTGTTATCTTATGACCGTGAAGGAGTATCTCATCAACAAGATGAAAGAGGGGACCATTCACATGGCGCTCTTGGACCCGGATAAACAAGATGGCCGCGAGGCCGGCGCCATTGCGAAGAAGATGAAGGAGGCCGGCTCGGACGCGATGATGATCGGAGGTTCCACCGGCGTCACGAACGAGAACCTCGGAGATACGGCAAGATCTATCAAGGAAGCGTCCGGTCTCCCGACCATACATTTCCCCGGAAGCCCGAACGCCCTTTCGAAGGAGGTCGATTCGATCTTCTTCATGAGCATGGTGAACAGCACTTCTCCATTTTGGATCATGAACGCCCAGGCGGGCGCGTCCTTTTACATAAAGAAACTCGGGATAGAGACCATCTCTCTAGGATATATCATCGTTGAACCTGGCATGAAGGTCGGGGAGGTCGGCAAGGCCGATCCGATTAAACATGATGAGATCGAACGCGCCGTCGGGTATGCGCTGGCATGCGAGATGTTCGGAATGGACCTCGTTTATCTGGAAGCCGGCAGCGGGGCGGACAGACCCGTGCCTCCGGCGATGATATCCGCAGTGAAAAAAGCGGTGTCGATACCGCTCATCGTGGGCGGAGGCATAAGGACACCGGAGGCCGCCGAGGCCGCGAGACTCGCCGGCGCCGACGCGATCGTCACCGGGACGTTCGTGGAAAGGTGCTCAGACGACTATATGCTCCGGTCGGTGGTCAAAGCGTCAAGAGGAAGGTGAGATCATTTCAGAGCAGCCAGCATATCGTGTTCCAGTCTCTCCGAAGGCCCCGATGTGGATCACCCCGGAAGAGAGGTCCGCCAACATCACCAAGGAGCTGAAGATAGCGGCCAGGAGGTTCCTCTGCCCCAACTGCGGCAAGGAATTCAGCCTTTTCCAGTCCAGAGCGATCGCCTGCAAATACTGTTCCCAAGCGAACCAGAACTGTCCGAACGTCCGATGCCCGCACTGCGACTCCGAGTTCCCGATACAGGGGTTCATAGTCCCCGATAAAGAGGACCGCGTTCACATGAACAAGTATGCCGACACTGTGTTCAATAATTTCGACGACACCTACAACAGAAGATGATTCACAGTTCCAGTATCTTCAGTTTTGATCCTTCGTCCTTCTTCCTTACGGCGCCTCCGCCTATGAGTTCGGTGACCACGACCTCCAGAACAAGCCACGCTATCACGCCCGTCCTGAGACAGCCTGTGACCGCTCCGCCCTCCCTTCCCGCCGAACCGTGTATGTGCACCATGGGGTTGCCGTCCTCGTCCGGAAAGATCGTGCCGGACGCCGTCAGTTCGTGGGGGGCGTCCAAAGTGATAGTGATCGGAACGATACCTTTATCGTAAGGCACCTCCGGACCGACGGTCATGCGGGAACCTTCGCCGATGCCGCCGACCGCTGTCACCGAAGCGTTCTTTATTCCGTTCTCACGGCAGAATCCTTCCAAAACCTCGTGAAGGACCTCTCCGGTCTCCAGTCTCAGAACGAATATCCTTCCCCTTTCCATCTCGACGGATCGCATGAACGGTCAACGATATTTGCTGTATTTATCCATTAGTCTGCTGATCTTGTCAAACTCGTCCTTGGTCAGATCCCCAGACTCCAGAAATGTCTTCGCAAAGTCCTTCGCGTCCCTGGTGGATACCCTTGAACCCTTAGCTATCACCGACGCGAGAAAGGACGACGCTTTGGCAGGGTCCATCGCGGAGGCAGAAAGCACCTCGTTCATATCATATTTGAAGGGCGCCAGTTTCTGAGTGTTCAGCATGGACTGTCTTTTGCTCCCAGTCTTCGGCTTGGGCTTCGGTTTTCTGCTGCCTGGTTTGTCCGCGGGCGCCTTATGCGGCGTGGGGCCCCTCCTGACCGTGGTGTTTACATCTGCCAATACGATTACTCCGGAAACACCTACTAGTTTATGTTATATAATAGTCTTGGCAATAAGAACCTCCTCCGCCGTCCCGCCGTTCCCGAAAAAATAGATTAGTAATATATATTGACCTATAGATGATATAAACGATGTTAACGGATGATCCGGCCCCGGCCGACACGGGAAGGAATTCGATGGGGGAATATGTCAGCGGGCCGCTCTACGCAAGCTACGCCATCATGCTGTTCTTTTCCGCGGTGATCCTGCTGGCAGGGATATATTTCGGGAATTTCCTGGAAGTGTTCATCGCCATACCGGTGATCTTGATATTGGCCGACGCCCTTCTTACGGAAAGGACGTTGGTCCACATACCGCCGTTCATGATCTTCATGGCGGTGGGGCTGATGGTGCTGATCGTCCTCGGAAGGTTCTTTGGCGAAAGCTATCCCGTGGTGGCCACCGCGAACTTCCTTTTCGGGGTCGTGATGGGACTCGGAGGGCTGATCATCTCATATTCCCTGATGCCTGTGCCGGACCTTGACAAAAAGAAGCCCCTCACGATGATCTTCGTCTCGATCTCCGTCGCGCTTTCGCTCTTCACCGTGCTGTCGATGATACAATACTATCTGGGCCTGCTCTTTGACAGCGCATCCGCCTCCTCTCATCCGGTCATCTGGACGAAGATCCTGCTGGCCGGACTTGACGAGCCGGGCCAGACCATCGGCGGCGTGATGGACCAGCTTGTGTTCGTGATACTGGGCGCATTATCCGTCTCGGTCGCGTTCTACCTCAGCAGGAACTCCCCGCCGGTGAGACGCGCGGTGAAGAAATACCTTGAGGATACCGCCGCGACCCTGGACGTGGACGAGTACGAAAGCATTGAGATCAGGAAGGCGCTCGCTAACGGCGAGAGCGAGAAGGTGGAGTACAAATCCACGCTCAGGACCAGTCTCTCCTCGGGAGAAAAGGAGGACAAGATCGAAAGATCGGTCCTAAAAACGCTGGTCGCGTTCATGAACAGCAGGGGTGGGACCCTTCTCATCGGCGTAGCCGACGACGGGGCCGTCGTCGGGATCGACGAATCAAGCTTTGAGAGCCGAGACAAGCTGAACCTGCATCTCACGAACATAATGGCGGCGCACATCGGCAACGAGTACCTCCCGTACATAACGTTCAGACTATCCGACTATCAGGGAAAGGGGGTCATGAGAGTGGTCTGCAGAAAGAGCGACACGCCGGTCTTCCTCAAGGAGGGGAGAGAGGAGACATTCTTCGTGAGATCAGGACCGTCAAGCGTCGAGCTTCACGGCATGGACACCCTGAACTACGTCGAAAACCGTTTCAAAAAGAGAAGAAGGAAAATTGTTTGAGGACGAGATCACTCGTTCTTTTCCGCCTTTATCTGGTCGCTCAGCTTCTTGGCGCTTCTTGAGATAAGGATCACCATCACCACTGCCAGTATCGTCACCAGGACGGCGTAGATCAGCTTTCCCCAGATCTCGTTGTCGCTGTTGAAGAACATCTTCACCGCCGTTTGTATGGCGTCGTTCCAGGCCAGCGCCGCAACGAGACCGAACGCGGCGGTTATGAGCGCGGAAAACGTTGTGACGAACTGGAGTTTCGTGTCTGTTTGCATATATTTTTCCCCCTTTTTTGCCCGATCGGCGTTCCTATATAGGCTCCAAGATACTTAACCGATGGCCCGCATCGTTCACTGGAAGTATGTTTTCATCGTGATCCTTCCCGATGTTTTCCGGCTGTATGCATCGGAAAGCGCCCCAATATTCAAGTATGCGCGGAAAATATGGAGGATGGCACCGAAAGATGATGGACCATGGAAGATAGACCTGTTTTGACCAACGGACTCGACAGCAGAACGTTCCGAAGCTATTACTACCTGAAAGAGGAACTGGTCTTATTCTGCAGGCAGGAAGGCCTGCAGACCGCCGGCGGGAAGGAGGAATTGACAGAGCGGATCTCCCGTTACCTCGATACGGGCGAAAAGCTCACTGCCAAAAAAAGAACAAGGGCCTGTGCCAGTGCCTGGGAGATCACGGAAGATTCTCCGATCGGAAACGATTTCGTCTGCTCCGAAAGACACCGCGCGTTCTTTGAGAAGAAAATCGGCAAAGGATTCTCTTTCAATGTCGTTTTCATAAAATGGCTGAGGTCCAACGCAGAGAAGAGCTGCGGGGATGCACTCCTTGCGTATGACCGCATATTGGCAGAGAAGAAAAAAGGAAAGACGACAATAGATAAACAGTTCGAATATAACACTTACATCCGCGACTTCTTCGCCGATAACGGCGGAAAAAGCCTTGGCGACGCCATCGTATGCTGGAGATACAAAAAGGGACTGAAAGGTAACAACAGATACGAGAGAGGCGACCTGATCGCATTGAGCCAGCGGCACGATCTGCCTTTTGAGCAAGAATATGAAAAAGCGCTGAGAATAGCTACGAAAGCTCACGAGGGGCAGAAGAGCAAGACCGGCGAAGATTACATTATGCATCCAATTGCCGTCTCCGGGTTCTGCAGAACGGAACGGGCGAAGATCGCCGCGCTGCTTCACGATGTTGTGGAAGATACAGCCGTCACCCTTGACGATCTCCGCAGAGAAGGTTTCGCGGAGGATATCCTGACCGCAGTGGACTGCGTCTCCAAACGGGAGGGCGAGGAACTGGACGATTATCTTCAGAGGGTGGCATCGGACGACATCGCAACGGAGGTCAAGTTCGCCGACATGCGGCACAACGGTTCCAGATGGCCTGCCGGCAGACCGAAGGAGGAGGCGGAGAAGAACTTCAGGAAATATTCCAAACGAGCCGGGAAGCTTCTCCTCCTGGTCGGCGAAGAACGCGCGAAACGTTCGATGACGGACGAGACGTACGAATGGGTCGCCGGATCGGCCGATCCGCGCGTTGCCCGAGGATAACACGGGGGATCCTAACCCCCTGGCACACAAAATAGACTCGGCCGCGCTTTTCAAAGGATTGGCATAGTTCTATATACGGAAAAACAGATTTTACGCTAGTGGAAGACATTATTGCGATACTCATCACCGGGTGCGTAGGAATCATCGGAGCCGTAACCGGCGCATTTTTAGGGTTTTATCTCACAACCCGGGCATCGGACGCTAAGTCTAAGATCGATGTGAAACAATACAAAGACAGTATCGCGGCCGAATTGCAGAAGATCGTCGGCGAGATCAGGTATACTATCGAATCAGAGACCGCCGGCGCTTTCGCGATGTATGAAATGCCGATCTGGGATTCGGCCGTTTCCAGCGGGCGCTTTTTGAACGAGCTGATGAAAGATGATGTTTTAAAGAAATATGCAGAGGTCTACAGCTACGTGAAACTGCTTTCTGTCGCAGAGACGGAGCTCATAAAGGCCAATATGTCCACAGAGGAATTTGCCAATGCTTTTGTGGGCGTTTGCAGACAAAGAGTGATCGATGTTTTTGGAGAGATAGAGAACATCAAATGACTGCCGTCGGCGTGCAGAGGCCGGGCAGGAGCGCGCAAAGAAGCTTTTCCTCATGTCGGCGAGGAACGCACGAAACGTCCTATGACGAATGGTACATACGAGCAAAGTGTTACAGTACCGGAGGATGAGGCGAAAGAAAAAAAGTGAAAAACAAGAATCTTGACACCATCATTCAACAAAACACGCTGTCACGTAATATCTTACACCGTGAATTCATGAACATTCGGAATATGATCCTGCGTTTAAATGGAGGAGGATTTGCTGTCGCCCGTGCATGCATCGATTTTTTATCGGGATTTTTTGAAACCTATAAAGAGGAAATCAGAGGCGGCTTTACTTTGACAAGTGACAATCGAGAATACATAGCAGATAAGTGCAATTGTCTGGTGCATACGGCTGGACAAATGTATACAGAGACAAACGATGTGGAAGCGGAAACAGCGTTCAGAACAGCATTTAGGTTGCAGGAACAGTTAGCAACATTGGATTCAGAATTTAATGGAATTTTAACAGAATATTATAAATATGAAATGCAAAAAAGAATGAACAAAAAAATAGATCTGACGTTCTGGAGGGCACTTTTAGACTATTTATCGATTTGTGAGAAACATAGAACCTACACAGATTCGCTGAAGGATTGCTTAACAGGTTTTAAAGCTCTAGAAGAAGATTGCGTTGACAACGAGGATATTTCTGCCGCGATTGGCAGGGTCAAGGCCTTAGCTACAAAAAAGGTAACAGCGTTCGAGAATCCTGAATTTGACGTGTGAGTGGTGCGAGGGAGGGGATTCGAACCCCCGAACCCCTGCGGGACAGAATTTCTTCCCTTTGGAGTCTTAAGTCCTGCGCCTTTGGCCAACTCGGCTACCCTCGCTTACCCGTCCTAAAGCACCGGACGTTAAAAAACTTCATGTTGGGAAACAGTTAATACATTACACCCTCATAACGTCCCCATGCCCTACAAAGTCCCCGACGAAGACGCCGTCTCCGACGCCATCAGGTCGGTCATGTCCCGGAACCCGCACGTCGAGACCCAGACCGAGTTTCTGAGACTCGTGAGGAAAGAGCTGTCGAAGGCGGACCTAGAATATAGAGTGAGCGGGGAGCGGATACGGAGAATCGGTGTCGAACAGGGGATCGTGAAGATCTCCATCGAATACCGTGAATCGGATCATGACGATCTTCCGCACATCTGTCCCGTGTGCAGGAACGCCATGTCCCCGGTCATGAACAGATCGCTCGAAGGCGAATACGTCGAAATAAAAAGGAACTGCACAGTGTGCTCGTACACCGTCGGAAAGAAGGTTCTGGTTCCGGGAAAGTACACTTTCTCCAGATCGAGGAACGCCGGGATGTCCCCTCAGGAATCCTCCCTCAGAAAACTGAGGAAAGCCGGCGCGAAGATAAGGGAAGCCATTGACCTCATCGGCGAGGCGGTGGACGGGACGGAATTACAAGATATGGGGGGAGAAGTCATATCCAAACTGAAAGACGCCGTCAGTTCCGGGGAAGCAAGCGTAAAGACCATTTCCGCAGAGATCAGACGCGGCGGAACCGAACCCAACGGGAAGACGACCGACCGAAAGGATATATGAGCAGAGTCGATTAACCTTCAAGAGGGTAAAATGAAGAACTGGGAATTTACCAAGATCGAGGACAACAAGATCCACATGGACAAGTGGCTCACCGACATAATGGGGCTTGCCGAAGGAGGATACATCTACAGCTCGCTGTTCAAACATCCTGACAAAGGGCCGAAGAGATACGAACTGATTCTTTCCATGTATCCTCAGGAGAATTTCCGCAACCTTACCCGCATCGACGTTTACATGGAGGACATACCGGGGGCGACCGTCCAGTCCGCAAAGTTCCTCGCCGGGCAGGGGATCAACATCCTGAATTCCGTTTCCCTTAACGGGATCTCCGAGACAACGATCATCTGGAACATAATGTGCGAGCTTAATTTCGCCGGCGAGGGGGAGATCATCAAAGAGAGATTTTCCAAGCTGAAGGCCGAGAACGACCCCTCGGTGTCGCTGATAAGATACATCAGCATCAAGCCGGCGAACATCGGGCGCATGTTCAGGAAGGAGTCGGAAGGCCAGGTCAAGGAGGAGGTGCGCCACGGCTCGCCGACGACGTTCCACTCCGGAACGTTCGACCTCAACGTGGAGTACGGGGACATTTTGAACGATGTGGAGGGAACGGAAGTGATGATCATCGTCGACCCGTCGTCCTGGCTGGTCTCGGTGGTGTTCTTCAAACCCGATACCAAACTGATCATGGTCAACATCAACATCCCCGACTGCCCCGGAAGCATCGACATTGCGCTGGAACCCCTTGCGAAGGAGAAGATAAACATCGTCTCGATATTCTCCAAGGTTGTCATCTCATATCAGATGATGTCGCTGGAGGTCGTGGCCGACATGAAGAACAGCGGGATGACCATCGGAGA
>JAITCQ010000025.1 GCA_031283015.1 Candidatus Methanoplasma sp. | reverse complement strand
ACCCCCTGCACCGGCTGCTGCTGAAGCTGCTGGTACATTTGCGGGAAGAGAAGCATCCCGGCGCCCATGGCGGCCCCGCCGGTGGACTCCCCGATGGCGTTGGCCATGCTCTCCATGACCTCGTACCTTCTGAACGCCTCTCCGTTCTTGCTGCTGAACTGCAGGTAGTTGAACACTTTCTGGCGGTCCTCGTCGGTGGTGAGGACCTCGTTGATCTTCAGCGAGAGGAGCTCTATCCCCCTCTGGGAGAAGTACGGCTCGATCAGTATCTTCGTGCCGGTGGACGCTTTCTCCAGATTCTCCATGATATCCATGTAGTACTGGGCGTTCATCTGCTGGATTATCTGCTCGTTGATGAAGCTCTTCATGAACGAGTTAACGTCCCCGGTCGAGTACGCGTTCAATCCGCCAAGCACCTGGGTGTAGAACACCGCCACGTCGCTGACCCTGAACTGGAAGTCGCCGTTGGCCATGAGGACGATGGGAACCTCGTACTCCTTCGCCGCCTTTATCATGCTCCTGATGCCCCACTTGCCGTTGAACATCTTGAGGGAGATGAACACGACCCACACCTTGAACGGCGTCTCCTTGTATCCCAGCGCGAGGTTGTAGATCTTCGTGAGCCACGGGATGTTCGCCGACGTCACCGAGTGTCTTCCCGGCTCCAGCACTCCCAGGAGCTGTCCGTCCCTGATGAAGAGCGCCACGGCGTGCTCTGGCACGGTGACCGATGTTATCGTTCTGAGGTCGTCGTGCGGCGCCCTGTATATTATGTCGTCCGGCCCTTGGTTGGCCCAGAACACCACGTTCGTTTTCTGCTCTGCCATTTTAATCCGCCTCCTCGCTCTTGAATCCTCTCATGACGGTCTCCCTTCCGTTATAGTCCTCGATCAGTTTATCGATTGTCATCTCCAGCTCCCTGAGCGGAGCTTTGAGTTTCGTCTCCCCAGCGTCTATCATCTCCACAAGCGCCGCCGTCTCCCTTTTCAGGGCTACGGCGTCGTCGATGAGCTTCGCGTCCCATTCGATCAGGGCGTCGAGTTCCGGCTCCAATATCTTGACCGATGCGTGGAACGCGCTGTATCCGTTGACCGCTTTCTTTACGTCTATGTAATAGCGGTCGGCCTTGCTCCTTATGCGCTCGGTGTCCCTCATAAGGTCGAGGTCGCCCACCGCCGCCCTTTGCACAGTGGCGAGGTCCAGCTTCGCTCTCTCCAGAACTCTCGCGACCTCCGTTCTAACTGCCCGGTCCTCATCCCTGCGGAGGTTCTTTTCCTTATATCCTCTGTAGATGGGGATGTAGAGGCCGATCCTCTCGATCAGGGACCTGTTCTTCTTCATTTGGTTGTCTACCGTTTTATCCAATGACATTTACTGTCCCTCCTTCTTTCCGTTAGTAAGCGCTACGAATACACCCACCAGAGCCAAGACTATGATGAATATCGCCGCAAGAATCAAAATGCCGACATCCGTGAAGGTGTACAGCATCCCTATCAGACCGACCACCGCGGCTATTATGCCCATTGTCATCCGGTAAACGGATTCGGAAGGTCCGAAGCCCCTACTTTCGCCGGAATACATGAATGACAAGGCAAACAGCGCTATTCCGAATAAAAGCAAAGTGGTCCACAAGATCACTATCAGACCGCAGTCCGTTGCGGCGTAGATTATCAGACCGACCGCCAGCGAGATGACGAATGCTCCCAGCGTGACTGCCGACAATGTTTTGTTGTTCATTTATTTCCCTTTCCTTTGTTTATATTATCACCATCTGAGAGAGCTCCATCCTCCTGACGCGTCCCGGCACCAGTTTGCCGAACCCGCTCGGGACCTCGACGCGGCCGCCCTTTATATCGCATGGTATGTAAATAAGAGATTTCACGTAAGGATTGCTGAGCTTGAGCTTCGAATCTTGGCTGGTGCAGACCGCGAGGTATTCGCTCACCAGTTTCTTCGCCTCTTTTTCAGTGCTCAGCGGAACGACCACCTTCCGCCCCCCGGGAGAGTTCTGCGCGGCGGAGCCGGACATCCATCCGATGCCCTCGCTGCCACTTATGCTCGTTTCCGTTCCTTTTATTCCCGAGAGGATGCTCTTCTCCGGTCTTAAGGAGAATATGTCGGTGAGCCCGCTCCTCGGGTCGCTGAGGCATTGCGCGTCGATCACGAAATCCGCGGGTATGAGCAGGTCCTCGGAGACCTCCACGCTCTTCTTCGCCCAGGCGGCGCCGGACTGGAAACTGTATCTAAGGTCGACGTCCCAGAATGGTATCAGATATTCCCCGGCGCCGGTTATTATGGGGAGCGTGCCTCCGGCCTTTGCGCTGAGCACCTTCGAAAGGTTGCCGAAGACCTCGTTGAATCTGTCCTTGTTTCCGAGCAGGAATCCCCATTTCCCCGTTTTCGGGTAATTGAAGCCCATGATCTTCTTGACGGTGTTCAGAACCTGCAGGGGATCCTTCGCGACCCCTTTGACCATGAACCCGGCCAGGTCCGAGAGTATCTTGGCCTGCGTGATCTCCATCTCCAGGGCCTGGTACATTATGCCGAGGGTAAGATCGGTGCCTATGTCGGCCTTGACCTTCCCGAGTTGCGCGCCGCCGTTCTCGAAGTAAGATATGCTGCCCATGCCGTCCCCGTTCAGGAGCTTCTCGCATCCCGTGCATATTCCCGCAAGGGCCTGGAAGCGGTCCGCGGCCGGCCCGTACCCTTTGATCTTCCTGAACGCGCCCGAGGCCTCCGTGAAGTTGTTGGCCATGAGTATGTATCTTCCAGGCTTATCCTCCCGCAGGAGCTTTGTGTTGTTGATGAGCAGGGCGTACCCCGTCGCCATCTCCTCCGCGGATATGACGATGTTCTTGGAGGCCTCGTCCACCGCCAGCGCCTCTATGCTCTTGATTTTCGCGTTGAACTCGAACGCCGCCGCGGACGTGTGGGGCGGCGCGGCGCTGCCGTCCGTGGTGAACGGAAGGGTGATCAGCGGATAGGACAGAAGGGAATTGGTCGCGAATCTGTACTCGGAGTATTCCGTTTCCACCCTGGGTCTCACGCTGTTGTTGAAGATGCTGAATCTGGCGACGGAGTCCACGCTCTCGCTCTGCGACATCGAGAACCCTCCGGGTATGGTCTTGCTTATCCAAGACTGTATCTGCCCCATCATCTGGTCGAGGTACGCTTTCGCGTCCATCCTCTGCTGGGACGTGCCGCAGCTGGAGCACGTCACGTACGGCGAATCGGACTCCAGGTCCTTCCTGTCAAGCGGCGCGCCGCAGTATTTGCACCTGAGCATGACCATTTCGTCCAATCGGTTCACCGTCTCATTGACATCGTGGTGTACATGCTCCTGATCTCCGCCTGCAGTCTCGCTTCCATGGCCCTCATCTCCTGCATGGCCCTGTCGTGGTACTGTCTCGCTATCTCGTCCGACCTTCTCGAGATGGACGAGTAGCACGGCCTCCATACATATACCGAACTATAATCCGCCGGGGCCGATTGCAGTATGTCGTCTTTCTCTTTTCGCATGAACGGCGAAACGTCGCTGGACATCGTAAGGAAATGCACCCCTTCCCCGGTCGCCGGCCTTCCGCAGATCCAGCATTTAACGGATTTGGAGTACGCCTTTATCTGGTTCATGGTCTGCTGGCCGTCCTCACCCAGCTGTTTGCGGCAGGCGTATGCGTTCTGCAGCAGCTCGGCGGCCTTCTTCGGGTCCGACATCACCGCTCCGGAGGCTAAGCTCTCGTATCCCCATGCCTGTATGTACAGGGCCTCCCTGATGCCGGTGTTCGCCTGCACCCCCACGAGCTCGCTTATCGTTATCGTCTCGTTGCCTATCTGGGCCTGGTATTTCCTGGCGACCTCCAGGAACTTGTTCCCCTTTTCCTCGAGCGCCGCCTGGTTGTTCCCCGGCATGTTCCCTATTGTCATCCTTTCGGCGAGCAGCCTGCATTCGATCACGAGTCTGCCCGGGTCCACCTCGGTCAGTCCGAATACGAAGCTGTCCTTCGCGTTCGCGAGGGTCGCCGCGAGCTTGTTGTACCTGGCCGGGTTGTCGCGGTCGAGACACGCGTCTATTATGTCCACATATATCCTCGCAAGGTCCGCCTCTCTGCCGCCTTTCTCTATGGTCTTTTCGAAGTTCTTCTTTGCCTTTGCGTATTCCTTCCTTTTGACAAGGTCCACGCCCTGGTTGAACAGTTCATCGCCCGATTTGAAAACGCTCAATACCATGTTATGCCCGCGTGATGTATATTGTTTTGATAGATGTTCCTTTCGCTTATTTACTGTGGTAATTCTGATATAAGGGGGCATTTCCCCGCGGTATCTTTCCGCTCTTCCCTTATGATTTCACGATATTTTTATCGAAATCAGATTTTAATCGATAAATCTTATATCAAATTCATTTTTATTAGACATTTATCTAATCATAGTCGATTTAATGAATCATTTAGAAAGGTTTATTAACCTGTAATCCTACTCCTGTTCATGGCAAACAGCAGATTCAGTGCGGTTGAGCAGGCGTTCCAGAGAGAACCGGCGATGGCCTCGCCCCCGGCGCCCGAAACGTCGTCATACTACGGATGCAATGTGTTCAACAGGGACATAATGAGGAAGTACCTCTCGTCGGAGACGAGAAGGATCGTTTACGAGTCGATCGAAAGGGGTGCGACCCTGAACAACGCGGTGGCCGAGCACGTCGCGGCGGGAATGAAGCGCTGGGCGATGGACATGGGCGCGACCCACTACACCCACTGGTTCCAGCCCCTCACCGGGGGGACGGCGGAGAAGCACGACTCCTTCGCGGAGCCGCACAAGCACGGAACGTCGCTGGAGGAGTTCAGCGGCAGCAGGCTCTGCCAGCAGGAACCGGACGCCTCGTCCTTCCCCAGCGGAGGCCTGAGAAACACCTTCGAAGCGAGAGGATACACCGCATGGGACCCGTCGTCCCCCGCGTTCATAATGGGGGACTGCCTGTGCATTCCCACCGTGTTCATATCATACACCGGGGAGGCCCTTGACTATAAGACCCCCCTCATGAGGTCCGTCTCCGCCGCCAAGAAGGCGGCGTCAGACATTCTGAAATATTTCGACATGGGGGACGCCGAGGTATGTTCGTACCTCGGATGGGAGCAGGAGTATTTCCTTGTTGACAGCGCGCTGTACGCGCAGCGCCCGGACCTGATCCTCTCGGACAGGACGCTCATAGGGCACGACAGCGCGAGGAACCAGCAGCTGGAGGACCACTACTTCGGATCCATACCCCCGAGGGTGCTGGAGTTCATGAAGGAGCTGGAGTTCGAAGGATACAAGCTGGGGATACCACTCAAGACAAGGCACAACGAGGTCGCTCCGAACCAGTTCGAGATCGCCCCGGTGTTCGAGGACATGAACCTCGCGGTGGACCACAACCTTCTGTTGATGTCACTGATGAGGAGCGTGGCGGAACGCCACAAGTTCAAGGCGCTCTTCCACGAGAAGCCCTTCAAGGGGATAAACGGGTCCGGCAAGCACTGCAACTGGTCGCTGGGCACGGTGGACGGCATAGGCCTCCTATCCCCCGGCAAGACGGACGAGGAGAACCTGAGGTTCCTCGCGTTCATGGCGAACGTTCTGAAGGCGGTCTACGACAACAACGGGCTGCTGAAGGCGTCGATAGCGTCGCCGTCCAACGCCCACAGGCTCGGAGCCAACGAGGCGCCCCCCGCCATCGTGTCGGTGTTCCTGGGAATGCAGGTCACGGCGGCGTTCGAGGAACTCCTCGGCACCAAGGACATGGTCAAGATCAAGGGCAAGAAGGGATTCAGCGTGGGCATCCACCAGATCCCCGAGCTGCTGATAGACAACACCGACCGTAACAGAACGTCTCCGTTCGCATTCACCGGCAACAGGTTCGAGTTCAGGGCGGTAGGCGCGTCCGCGAACTGCGCCCTGCCGATGACCGTGCTCAACACGGCCGTGGCGCACCAGCTGAAGCAGTTCAAGAAAGCGGTCGACAAGAGGATAGCGTCCGGATCGCCGGCGATGAAGGCGGTGCTGGACGAGACCCGCGAGATATACAGGTCCTGCAAGGACATATGCTTCGACGGGAACGGATACTCGGAGGAGTGGAAGAAGGAGGCGGAGCGCCGCGGTCTCGATGTGGAGACGTCGGTGCCCGTGATGTTCGAGCACTTCACGGCGCCCGCGACCATCGAGATGTACAAGGAGACCGGCGTCCTGTCCGAGGTGGAGCTGAGGGCGAGGAACGAGGTCGCCTGGGAGCACTACTCCAAGAAGATAAACATAGAGTCCAGGGTGCTGAGCGACCTGGCGTACAACCATATCATACCGGTGGCGATCGGATTCCAGAACGTGCTGCTAGACAACGTCCTGAAGTGCAAGGCGCTGTTCACGGACGCGGAGTTCAAGAAGTACTCCCTGCAGGAGGTCCAGCAGATCAAGGAGATAGCCGAGCATATCGACAAGATCAGGGTCATGGCCGACGAGATGGACAAGATGTGCGACGAGTTCTCCGAGCTCGAGGCCCGCGAGATGGCCATTGAGTACCACGACAAGCTGGTGCCCTGCATAGACGAGATGAGGGCGCACGTGGACAGGCTGGAAATGATAGTGGACGACCAGATGTGGCCGCTGCCGAAGTACAGGGAACTCCTGTTCATACGCTGAACAGGGCTGTTCGACATGATACATAAGAAAATAGGGCTGTACGATCCCGACAACGAAAAGGACTCCTGCGGCGTGGGATTCGTAGCGAACATCGACGGTTCGAAGGACCACAAGGTGGTGGAGTTCGGACTCCAGACGCTGGAGAACATGGAGCACAGGGGGGCCGAGAACGCGGACGGGAAGACGGGGGACGGCACGGGGATAACCGTGCAGATACCGCACGGTTTCATACTCGGTCTCGGGATCCCGGTGCCGGAGGAAGGAAGGTACGGCACAGGCCTGATCTTCCTTCCCAGGGACGAGGAGGCGGCCGGACTGTGCATGAAGGTCCTGCGGGAGGAATGCGCCGCGCGAAGTCTCTATCTGATATGCGAGAGGGACGTCCCGGTGGACCGCAGCGTGCCCGGACCCCTCGCGGCGGACACCGAACCGAAGATCGTCCAGGTGTTCGTCACGAGCTATGACAGCCAGGACGTGCTCGAACGAAAGCTCTACGCAATAAGGAAGACGGCGGCCGGCAGGAACGTTTCTTCCGGGCATCCCGATTTTTACATATGCAGTCTTTCCACCCGGTGCATAGTGTACAAAGGCATGCTGACGCCGGCCCAGCTGAGATCGTATTACAAAGACCTCTCGGACCCGAGTTTCGCGTCGGCGATAGCGATGGTCCATTCGAGGTTCAGCACCAACACCCGACCGATGTGGAAGCTGGCGCAGCCGTTCCGCATGCTGTGCCACAACGGCGAGATTAACACCATCAAAGGGAACAGGGCGTGGATGACGGCCAGGGAGAGCGTCCTGGAGTCCCCGCTATTCCCGGAGTTGGCGTCGATGATGCCGATAACGGAGCCGGACATGAGCGACAGCGCGTCGCTGGACAACGTGTTCGAGTTCCTGACGATGTCCGGAAGGTCCATGACCAACGCCCTTTCGTTAATGGTCCCGGAATCATGGAACAACAAGAACCCGATACCGGACAGCCTGAAAGCTTATTACGAATACCACAGCATGCTGATGGAGCCTTGGGACGGGCCGGCGGCGATACTCTTCACGGACGGAAGGTTCGCCGGGGGGATGCTGGACAGGAACGGCCTCAGGCCCGCCAGATATTCGGTGACGAAGGACGGTCTCTTCATTCTGGCGTCCGAGTCGGGCGTGATACAGTTCCCGGATTCCGACATAGCGGAATCCGGAAGGCTGATGCCCGGTAAGATGATGATGGTCGACACCAAGGAAGGCAAGGTGATCTACGACCGCGAGATAAAGGACGAGCTGGCCGCCGCATACAACTACAGGGATTGGCTGGACCGCAACAGGCTGGAGCTTGACGAGGTGTCCTCCGGTCGAGAGGTAGGAAGGAGCGTCCCGGACATCGAGAACAAGCTCGCGGCGTTCGGATACACAAAAGAGGAGATATCCAGGGTCATAGAGCCAATGATGACCCAGGGGCGCGAGCCGGTGGGCTCCACAGGCTCGGACATCCCCCTGGCGGTCCTCTCGGATAAGCCTCAGAGGCTGTTCAATTACTTCAGGCAGTCCTTCGCGCAGGTGACCAACCCCCCGATCGACCCGATAAGGGAGGAACTGGTTATGTCGGTGACGGGATACATCGGCCACGTGCGGCAGAGCCTTCTCGACCGGACGCCAAAGAACTTCAACATGATCAAGGTCCGCCATCCGGTGATCACGAACAGGGAATTGGACCTCCTGAAGAATCTGAAGTACAGAGGATTCAAGATCACCGAGATACCAATAACTTTCAAAGCGGCGGATGGCGCCGCGGGGCTGGAGAACGCCCTTTCAAGGATACGAACGGAGGCCGAGGCCGCCGTCGACAACGGCGGGTCGTACATCCTGTTATCTGACAGGAGCATCGACAGGGAGAACGCCCCGATCCCATCGCTCCTCGCAGTGTCGACGGTGCACCAGCATCTGCTCGGGAAGAGGAAGAGGATACAGACCGGCATTGTCCTAGAATCCGGAGAGCCCAGGGAAGTGATGCACTTCGCCCTGCTCTTCGGGTACGGCGCGAACGTCATAAATCCGTATCTGGCACATGCTTTGGTCGAGGACCTGGTCAAACGGGACGGGATGAAGATCGATGCCGACTCGGCAGAACGCAATTTCATCAAGGCGTCCGAGAAAGGATTGATGAAAGTGATGTCCAAAATGGGGATATCCACGATAAGGTCGTACATCGGCGCGGGGCTCTTTGAGGCGGTGGGGCTGAACGAAGGGTTCGTGAAGGAGCATTTCGGGAACACGGCGTCCAACATAGGCGGCATAGGGATGGAGGAGATCGCGGACGATGCGGTGTCCGTTCACACGACGGCGTTCGACCGCCCGGGGGACGCGCAGGGCGGCGAAGGCGTATACGGATACACCAAGTACGGCGAGAAGCACTCCTGGTCCCCGGCAGCGGTCAAAGCGCT
>JAITCQ010000109.1 GCA_031283015.1 Candidatus Methanoplasma sp. | reverse complement strand
CCCACAGAACCCCAAGGAAAAGGTACAGCTGGGGATGCTCACGCCGGAAAGGGGGATGATATCCCTTACGGTGGAGGGCGCGGAGATTATCGCCGGAACCGGGAAGAACATCGTGGAGATGACGGACTTCGAAATGAAAGGCAACCTCTTCGCAATAGGCGTGCTGAGCGCAGACCCGGGCATAAGGCCGGGCGATGAGGCGATCGTCATGCTCAACGGGAACGTGGAGGCGGTGGGCGTCGCGATGATGTCCGGCAGAGAGATGGTCGACCTCAAAAGAGGGATAGCCGTGAAGATAAGGCACAAGAAGAAGTGATCTTTCACTTTTGGTACTTTCGGGTACTTTCGGGGACCTCCCCCGCTTTTCTTAATATACTCTCCCGTCAATGATGATATTGAAGGTCGCAGTGCATCCCCAAGAAGCACAGGACACTTCAAGAAAAACGGGGTCACATCCCATATCCATCCGCCCCGTTCTTCTTTTTTCTCCTATTATTGGATGGAGAATTCCTTTGACGTCTCTCTTCCAAGCTTAGAGAACCAGATGCTTATGAGGATCCCGGCGCCCAGCGCAACGGCGCCCAGAGCAATGTCCGCGGTCCCGGAATAGGCCGCGGCCGCTTCCTTCATTATCACAAGGATGGATCCGGCCGTCAATCCGAATATCAGCATGTACGTGGACCTTCTGTGACGGGTTATGGCATAATGCACGACCTTAGCGAAGCCAAAGAGACCTGCCAGCGCACCTGTTAGGAGAGGTATTAGCTGTATGACGTCGAGGGTCGCTATCGCGTGAGTGAGTGGGGCCAACAGCCCCATGGCCAAAAGCACCGTGGAGCCGCTTATACCCGGAGCGAGGTGCGATACGGAGAATATCATTCCGATCAATATCATGTAAAGGCAGGAGGACAGGTCATGCGAAAGGACCCTGTCGTCCGACGCTCCGAGGATCAAAAAGAAACACATGATGATAACGCCGATAATAAGTGCCAGCATATTCGTTGCGGACGGCCTGGCCTTCGGCTCCGTGAACTTCCACAGCATGGGAAGCTGTCCTCCGATCAAACCGAGGAACAGCATCATCGACGCCACTCTGTAATTCTCAAGGATGAAATCGAGACCGAGGGAGACCACGATGATACCGAATATGATTCCCAGCCCCACCGTCATCAGGAATCCGAAGTCTTCCCGGAACTTGTGGGCGAGGTCCGCAATGTCCGCTATTATCCTCTCATAAATACCGAAACAGACAGCCAGGACCGCCCCACTTACTCCCGGCATCGTAGCGACGATACCGATAAGCGTACCGACGATGAATTTCTTCAGAGCGGGCAGCGGGGGCTCCATATCAGGAGATATTGGTCAGGGTATTAATCATTAGGTATCATTTGCCCGCTCCGGCCTGCCGCTTACTGCATAAGAGCCATGTGTGTTTCATGCATTTGGCATCTTCAAACGGTCACTGCCGCCCTTCGTACAAGATTACGCCCTCTTTCAGTACCCTATTCAAAATTCAGACTTCGCCGATCTTGTGCTGATAGGATCTATCTCGTCCCCAATGGCATCTTTCAGGTCCATGTAGAACTCACCCAGTGTGAGGCCGCGTATGTTCCCCTATTCGATGCAGAAATCTTAGTCGCTGTTCTAACCAAAGTCGCCTCTTGCGACCGAACCGAAAAGATAGACCTTGCCTGCGCCGTATTTCTCCGCCACTGGTGCAACTAATGATTTTAACTCGTCAATGGAGTGTATCTTCTTTGTTTCCGGCATGCAGGGAACATTGTCAAAGTACGCTTTAACTACTGTCCCCCACCTGATGCATTATCCTTGTTTGGAGTCCCAACTTACCTGTAGTCCGCACTCGGCCGTATTCGCTGCGGGCAAAGGCAGCAAATAAAATGGCAGAATGCGATACGGACGCATCGAAGAAAATGCACTATGCCGATTACAAGACCATCCTCTCCCCGAGCAACGGGATGAACATATACCGCGGCTGCACCCACGGCTGCATCTACTGTGACAGCCGCAGCGCGTGCTACCGCATGGACCACGATTTCGAGGATGTGGAGGTAAAACGCAACGCACCTCAGATACTGGAAGCCCAGCTGAAGAAAAGGAGGGATCCGTGCATGATAGGCACCGGGGCGATGTGCGACCCCTACAACCATCTGGACGAAGAGCTGCAGATGACCAGGCAGTGTCTTTCCGTGATAGAGAGGTACGGTTTCGGCGTCTCGATCCTGACGAAATCCTCTCGTGTGATGCGGGACATGGATATCCTGAAGGCGATCAACAAAAGAACGAAATGCGTGGTGCAGATCACCCTGACAACATACGATGAGGAGCTCTGCCGGAAAATAGAGCCGAATGTTTCCACCACCTTCGAAAGATTCCAGGTCCTGAAGGCAATGGACGAAGCGGGTATTCCGACCGTCGTCTGGCTTTGCCCTGTCCTTCCGTTCATAAATGACTCGGAAGAGAACCTGCTGGGACTGCTGGACTACTGCATAAAGGCGAACGTCCGCGGGATCCTGTGTTTCGGCTTCGGCGTGACGCTGAGGGAGGGGGACAGGGAGTACTTCTACCAAGCGCTCGACAGGATATTTCCCGGAATGAAAGAAAGATACATCGAGTCCTTCGGGAACTCGTACATCTGCAACAGCCCGAACAACGTCCGGCTTATGGACATCTTCGGGGGCGTGTGTAAGGAACACGGCATACTTCACAAAACGGACGAGGTGTTCGGATATCTGAAACAGTTCGAATCGAAGAGCAAGCAGGCCTCTATATTCGATCGATTTTGACAGTCGTATGAGAAGAGTGAGTGCAACCGCCGGGATTCGAACCCGGGTGACAAGCTTGGAAGGCTTGAATCCTAACCAACTAGATTACAGTTGCAACGGAGTTCCCCTATTTTGTAATTCGTATTTAATCCTAATG
>JAITCQ010000027.1 GCA_031283015.1 Candidatus Methanoplasma sp. | reverse complement strand
GTCTGATATCAAATTCCCTGCGGGTGTCACGGCGATACCGTTCCCGGCCTCCTCGATAGCGAACGAGAACGGCGTTCCCAAAGCGAGCAACACCGCGTTCCTCGGCGCCATGACGGCGCTGGGCCTTCTGCCCTTTGGAGAGAAGAATATAAAGGACGCTCTGATTGAGAGCGTGGCCGCCCGGCCGGCGCTGGCGGAACCCAACATGAAGGTGTTCGACGCAGCAAAAAAGCGGATATCAGACGATCTGCGGCCGCGCTGAGCATATCCTGTCATCCTCAGGTACAGGTGCTCCTCCCCCGCTTATTCGAACAGATTCGAATGTGTGCCGTCTGATAAAGTATAGGATAGGCTCATCGGCATAGCTTGCACGTGCCCAACGCCCATGTTCGACCCGTTTTCCAGGATTATCCGCACCAATTCTTTGGAAACATTATCAGCTCATTATCAGCTCATTATCAGCTCATCATTGAATTATTTTTTACGATAGATACTTCTAAACCGAAATGAGCGCTTATGTTCCAGCTAATTTATCCGGATCAAGTGAGCGTGTAATCGAACCGGGGCATCCCCTCAAGTCTCGAGGTCAGCCATACATCAGGAAAGCAGATCCTTCATCATCGCGTCAACGTCTGTGTACGTCTTGCCGGACGAAGGATCCTTCTTCATTGCCTGTGCTTCTTCGATCGCCGCCGCCGTTTCCGCATTGGGTACCCCTCTTGTGACATTGAATGGTATTCCCTGGCACCGTACGGCGGCCTTTGCAAAGACCGTGAACGCTGCGGTGGTCGTCAGACCAAGGTCCCGGCAGAGGGCGTCAAACTCGCGTTTCAGGTTCTCGTCAATACGGATATTTATGTTGGTCTGAGGCATTCGGTCTTTCTCCTTTCTTTCTCTGTGACAGCTCTTTTACTATAATTTTATTTACAATGTCAATAAACTTAGCTTTTTTTGTAAGTTCAGAGTTTCAGATAACCACGAACTCACAAAAAAAGGTCGTGCTCGGCGAAGGGATAATGGTTATAGCATACTTTGATGATATACGATGTATGCTGGCTGCCAAGAAGATGCATTCCATCGACGAGCTGAGATTCTTAGTTGCACCTGTGGCAGAGAAGTACGGCGTAGGTAAGGTATACCTCTTCGGTTCGGCGCGAGAGGTGACTGTAACAAGGACAGCGACTATGACTTCTGCATCGAATTGGGAAAGATACGCGGACTCATGCTTGGTGGGTTCTTCATGGACCTCAAAGATGCCGTAGGCAGCGAGATAGATCTCGTTGATACAAGATCTGTAAAACCAGAGTTTTTGGATAAAATAATGAGGGATTCTGTGGTCTTGTATGAGGGATGACGGTGCCCAGAAAAAAGGACCCGGCCCGTGAGCCGGTACCGGATCATTTGGCTATCTCATTCCGCTCGATCCAAAGATGGTTCCCCGCCGAATTTCTTATTAATCGAATGGTCAATATCCATCGAGGCCGATAGAGGAAGATCAGATGGACGAAGACAACAAGTTGGGTTCAAGGATCCGAACATACAGAGAAAAGCTGGGCATCACGCAGGAAGAGCTTGCGGAACGGACGGGGACGGACGCAGATCTCATCAGGGATGTGGAAGACGGGAACGTATATCCGCCCGTGGGCGTGCTGATAAAGCTTTCCAGGGCCTTGGGCAAGCGTCTCGGGACCTTCACCGACGACATTGTTGTTAAGGACCCCCTGATAACCCGGGCCTCCGGGAGAACGGAAGAAGGTTCTTCCCAGGGGAAGTCGCATTATCATTACTTCCCATTGGGTAAAGGCAAGACCGACAGGCACATGGACCCGTTGTTCATACAGATAGATCCGGAGTGCGGAGAGAAGACGTCGTCCCACGAGGGGGAGGAGTTCATCATGGTCCTTTCCGGGAGGATCGAACTGACATACGGAAGAGAGAAGCATATGCTGGAACCGGGGGATTCGGTGTATTACAACTCGCTGATACCGCACAAGGTCAGCGCGGCCGACGACCGTCCGGCGGAGATATTCGCCATGATATACGTTCCGTTCTGAGGCCGCACCATGTCCAGAAGCGAGGTAACGAGGGAGGTGACGCTGGGGCAGCTGCTCGATGAGATCACCGCCAAGTGTCCGGACAACGACGCAGTGGTATACGTGGACAGGAATTACAGGCAGACGTGGAGGGAATTCAAAGAGACCGTCGACGACATTGCCAAAGGGCTGATGGCCATGGGCGTCCGAAGAGGAGAGAAGGTCGCCGTTTGGGCGACGAACGTGCCGCATTGGGTCGCCCTGCAGTTCGCCACCGCCAAGATAGGCGCCATACTTCTGACGATCAACACCAATTACAAATCGACAGAGATAGATTATATAATCCGCCAATCGGAAACGGAGAACATTTTCCTCATCGACGGCTGCAGGGATACCGATTACGTCAAGACGATCTACGAACTGATACCTGAACTCAAGGCTCAGCCGAGAGGGATGCTCAGATCGGAAAGGTATCCTCATCTTAGGAGGGTTATGTTCCTCGGATCGGAAAAACACCGCGGGATGTTCTCGATGCCCGAGGTGATGTCCATGTCCTGCCAGGTCACCGAAGAGGAATACTTGGAAAGGCAGAACGGGCTGAGCTGTTACGACGTGGTGAACATGCAGTACACGTCCGGCACGACCGGCTTCCCGAAAGGGGTCATGCTCACTCATCACAACATAGGGAACAACGGATATTGGATAGGCCTGAACCAGAATTTCAAACCCGAGGACCGGGTCTGCTTACCGGTGCCGCTCTTCCACTGCTTCGGGTGCGTCCTTGGCGTTCTCTCATGTGTGAACCACGGATCGGCGATGGTGATTCTGGAAGAATACGATCCTCTGATAGTGATGACGTCCGTCGAAAAGGAGAGATGCACCGCCCTTTACGGCGTGCCTACGATGTTCATTTCAGTGATGGAGCACAAGCTGTTCGACAAATTCGATTTCAGCACTTTGAGGACGGGGATAATGGCAGGCTCCCCCTGTCCGACAAAAACGATGGAGGAAGCCGTCAAAAGAATGAACATGAAGGAGGTGACAATAGTCTTCGGCCTGACCGAGTCCTCCCCCGGGATGACCCAAACGCTGTACAGCGAGCCGAGCATTGAAAAGAAATGCTCCACTGTCGGAAGGGCGATGGCGGGGGTCGAGGTGGAGATACTGGACCCGGAGACCGGAGAGATCTGCGAGATCGGCACACCGGGAGAATTCTGTTGCCGCGGGTACAACGTCATGAAGGGGTATTACAACATGCCCGAGGAAACGGCCAAAGCGATCGACGAAAGGGGATGGCTGCATTCGGGGGACATCGGGGTAAAGGACAGAGACGGGTATTTTTCCGTCACAGGGAGGATCAAGGACCTGATCATAAGAGGCGGGGAGAACATCTATCCGAAAGAGCTGGAGGATTTCATACACCATATAGAAGGCGTCAACGACGTGCAGGTCGTCGGCGTTCCGGACCCGAAATATGGGGAGGTCCCGGGCGCCTTCGTGATACTGAAGAACGGGTACGATCTGACGCCCGCCGATATTCAGGACCATTGCCGCGGAAAGATCGCCAAATATAAGATCCCCGTGCACGTCGCGTTCGTCAAGGAGTACCCGCTGACCGCCAGCGGCAAGATCCAGAAATTCAAGCTCAGGGAGCTGTCTGCCCAGATGTGGCCGAAGGGCTGAGGCGCCGATAAGCGTTCCGTCGGGCCGTTGTAAAAAAGAAATTTTGCCGGGCTGCGGCTGTCGTATGGATGATCGTTCTTTACCTGCCCCCTTCTGGCGGTTTTTCCGGGTCGAACAGTCCTGTCGACAGATAACGCTCTCCCGTGTCGGGCAGCAGTACAACTATGGTCTTTCCTCTGTTCTCCGGGCGTTTTGCCACCGAGGCCCCCGCGAACAACGCCGCGCCGGAAGATATCCCTACCAGCAATCCCTCGGTCCGCGCCAGCTGTTTCGCGCTGCGGAAGGCCTCTTCGTTCTTTACGGTGATTATCTCGTCCACAACGTCTTTGTTGTAGATCTCCGGCACGAATCCCGCGCCTATGCCTTGGATCTTGTGCGCGCCGGGGCTGCCGCCGGAAAGCACCGGCGAGTCCGAAGGTTCGACGGCTATTATCCTGACCGCTTTGTTCTTCCCTTTCAGCACTTCGCCCACGCCGGTGATCGTACCGCCGGTACCTACGCCGGCGACGAATATGTCGATCTTACCATCAGTATCGTTCCAGATCTCCTGCGCCGTGGTCTTTCTATGGATGTCGGGGTTGGCCGGGTTGACGAATTGTCCCAGGATGATCGAATTTGGTGTCTCGGCTTGCAATTCGTCCGCTTTGGCGATAGCGCCTTTCATCCCCTTCGCGCCTTCCGTCAGAACGAGTTCCGCTCCCAGCGCGCTGAGCATATTGCGCCGTTCGACGCTCATGGTCTCGGGCATCGTCAGGATCAGCCTATATCCCTTTGCGGCAGCCGCGAACGCCAGCGCGATCCCCGTGTTCCCGCTGGTAGGCTCGATGATCACGGTATTCTTTTTGAGTATTCCTTTTTCTTCCGCATCCGAGATCATGGCGTAGCGGACGCGGTCCTTCACGCTGCTGAGCGGGTTAAAACACTCAAGTTTGGCGATCAGCCGCGCTTCTATGCCATTCTCGGCGTTGTAATTCGAAAGCTCTAAGCGCGGCGTGTTGCCGATAAGGTCCGTTAACCTCTTTGCGATCTTCGCCATATCATTCCCTCGCGAAAACCCTCATCAGCGGAGCGCCTGATCCAGATCGGCGATTATATCGTCGATGTGCTCGGTCCCTATGGAAAGCCGTATCGTGTTCGGCTTGATGCCCTGTTCGAGCAGTTCCGCCCCGTTGAGCTGAGAGTGGGTCGTGCT
>JAITCQ010000023.1 GCA_031283015.1 Candidatus Methanoplasma sp. | reverse complement strand
ATAAAGCATGTGCACCTTTCCACCATGGACCCCCGCGCCGTCATGCTCATGAGAGAGCTGATATTCACGCTGGAGATGGCCGCGGACACATGCAAGGCCTGCGCCGACACGGTATCGATCATGCTCGTTGCGAGGAGGATGTGAGTGCCCGAGAGGCTTTTCGGTACTAACGGGGTGAGGGGGGTCGTGAACGAGGACATGACCTCCGATCTGGCACTGCAGATGGGAAAGGCGATAGGCACGGTCATGGGAGGCGCCCTGGCCATCGCCACCGACACCCGGGCCACCGCCGATATGATAAAGACGGCGGTGTCGTCGGGAATGATGTCGGCGGGCGTTAACGTCCTGGACCTCGGCGTCCTGCCGACCCCCGCCATCCAATACTATGTGAAAACGCACGATAACGTAAAGGGAGGAGTGATGATCACCGCCTCCCACAACCCCCCCGAGTTCAACGGCATAAAATGCATCTCCTTCGACGGCACGGAGGCAAGCCGGAAAGAAGAGGAAGAGATCGAGGCGCACTATTACAAGGATATTCCGTGTGCGCCGTGGGACTCCGTCGGCGATATGGACCGGATAAGGGGCGCCGGGGAGGAATATGTGGACGCGATCGTATCCAAGGTCGACGCGGAATCCATAAGGAAAGCGGGATTGAAGGTGTGTTTGGACTGCGCCAACGGCGCCGCATACGAGACAACGCCCCTCCTCCTCAAAAAACTGAATGTGAAAGCGGTGACCGTCAACTGCAACCCTCAGGGGGGATCCCCCGGACGCCCGAGCGAACCTACGGAAGAGAATCTCAGGGACCTGATCTCCCTGACAAGGTCCACACAGTCAGACCTCGGGATAGCCCACGACGGGGATGCGGACCGGTGTGTGTTCGTTGCGAACGACGGCAGTTTCGTCAGCGGCGACAAGAGCCTGGCACTGTTATCCAAATACATCCTTTCAAAGAATAAAGGGCTGGTGGTCACCCCCGTCAGCTCCTCCGCTCTTGTCGAAGAGATCGTCAAAGGGTCCGGCGGCGAGATCGAGTATACGGCGGTGGGATCGCCGATCGTCGCCAGAAAGATGATCGCCACCGGGGCCGTGTTCGGCGGAGAGGAGAACGGGGGGCTGATATTCCCGGAGCAGCAATACTGCCGGGACGGCGGTATGACCGTCGCAAAGATGTTGGAGTGCATCGTAAAGGAAGGCCCGCTGAGAGATCAGATCTCCGGTTTCCCCGTTTACTACACGGTGAAGAAGAAGATAGAATGTCCTAATGACATGAAGAAACATGTTCTTGAGCACATCGCGAACGAAAGCACCGGAGCAACGATCGACAGAACGGACGGTATGAAAGTGGTGTTCGACGAAGGGTGGATTCTCGCCCGGCCGTCCGGCACCGAACCCATATTCAGGATCTTCTCCGAGTCAAAGGACGAAGAGGTCGCGAAAAAGAGGGCGGAGAAGTATGAGGCCCTGGTCCGGGAATATCTGAACTAATGGTTCAGCTGAGGCGTTCCGATTCCCGCGGGCAGGGGCGCCCCCTCCAGAAGTAAAGGACAGGGGCTCAAGCCCCGTTGTTTGGGAAAGGGTTTCCGGGATGATCATCCGTTCTTTCCGATGAACACCGTGCCGACGATCACTCCCTTCGGAATTCTGTATGTTCCGCCGGCATCGGGGAGGATGGTCTTCCATTGAGCACTTCCCTCATCGCCGATACGATAGGCCATCGCTCCGGAGTACCCTTCCACACTGAAACGGTACTCGCTCTTCCTGCGGGCCCTGTCCTTTCCGATTATGAACACGGACTGGGTCTCCTCCTTTATGACAGCGTAATATCTTCTGTAGAAGAACAGGAACAGTAGGATCATCAGCGCTAGCAGGACCATCAGCACCACCACCCACCACGGCAGACCGCCGCGGTCCGGCGAATGCGCGGACAGGGCATCCTCTTCGCTGAAGTACAGGGTGAGGTAAAGCGATTCCGCTACGTCTCCGAAGGCCACTTCCGGCGTCGTTATCGTCGCGGGCGTCTCCCACTTCATGAATTTGTAGCCTTCACCGGCACACGCCGTGACGACGATGTCCGCAAATATGGGTATGTTCACCACTCCCGCGTACACAATAAGATCCGAACCGTTCACGCCGTATTCCGCATATCCTTTACCTTTTGCGATATCTATCGTCAGAGTAAGGACCGTTCCTTTGGACGAAGAGCTCTTCACATCGATGGAGTGGTTCCTCATCACGTCACAGAAGGTGTAGTGTCCGAGGGAGATCTGGCTCTTTGACAGGGTCACGCCGTCCACCATTACGGAAGAGACATGACCCCCGTTCTTCGCCGAGAAGCGGAATGTCTGGTCAGCTCCTTTTGATACTACGATGATCCCGCTAGGAGTTATGGTCGAGCCAGAATCGGATGTCGCCGTGATGTGGTATTGCGCCGCAGCAGGAACAATGATCTGTTCCAGCGTGTCGTCGGATGGGTTGAAGAAGACGTCTCCGCCGTATTCCGCAGTGATGAGATGGGTGCCGCCCGGCAGATCCGCCGAGAATGTCGACATACCCGAAGCGCTCAGAGCGGCTGTGCCGATTTCGACCGCACCGTTATAGAACTTGACCGTTCCCGTGGGCATGATGCCGTTCAGGGACGTCACGGTCGCAGTGAATGTGACCGAGGCCCCATACGGCGCAGGGTCCTTATCAGATACCAACGTGAGCACGGTATCCGCTTTTTCTATGCAGAAGCTTGTTTCAAAGGTCTGCGATGCGACAGGGTTGCCGTTGCCGGATGCCGTTCCCACCGTGATCATTGCCGTATATGTTCCGGGCGGGAAGCCGGTCTGAGGTGCCACGGTGAAAGAATGGCAGTCGCCTACGGCGATGCTGCTTATATTGACCGATGAGATCGAGAATATCGAAGAGCCGGTGCCGGCTGCGGAGACCGTCAGGTTCCCGGTGGGCTTGTTGCCGGCATTCGTCACGGTTATGGTGCGCGGTGTCTGCGCCGGATAATCGTATACTGCGTTCGGGAATGTGTACTGATACTCGCTGAGCTCTATGCTGTAAATGTCGGGGATTATACCGGTCACCTTTGCAATCAGATTCCTGCCGTTCACTAAGATGTCCAGCGAATAACTGCCGACCTTCAGCGTGCTGTTCGCCGGATAGCCGGTCATCGTCCCGTCCCCTTTGATCAAGGTTATTATGTCCCCTGTTTTCAAGTCCGAAGGCAGCCCGCCGAGGTCTATGCTCACCGTTACGGTGCCCGAACCCAATTGCGTGCTGCCGCCTGCGGTGGAATAAACAAGCTTGGCCCCCGGGGCACCGGTGAAGTTCAGGCCGGAGGCGCCCGTGCCGATGAGTATGTTGCCGGCGTTGGTGCCGCTGGACGGCATCCCGCTGCCGGCCTCAAGGGTGATGTCATGGGCAACAGCAGGCAGGGAGATGCCGCCGTAGATGTATCTCTTATTGGTGAGGATGACGGACGCTCCGTTCTCGGCGCTGACCCCGATGATGCCGCTGATATCTCCGTTGTTGACGAGTTCACCGTCGCCGCCGAAGGCCACGCCGCGGTAGCCGCCTTGGATGTAACTGCTCTGGGAAGCGTTTGTGACCTTGCCGCCGTTGATATAGATGCCTATGCCGTAAACATATTGCTTTCCCTGGATCGTGCCGCTGTTGACGACATTTCCGCCCCCGTTCAGAGCGATCCCGTTACCGGACCCCTCAATGGTGCCTTTGTTGATTATGTACATGGTACTCTGGGCAATGACCGCATCGCTGTCCGCCCCCGTACCCCTGACGGTGCCGTCGTTGGTGAACGTGCCGCCGCCCTCGGCATATATCATGACACCGCCTTTTCCCGTGCACCCTATGAAGCCGCTGGTCTTGTTAGTTATTTCAACAGAAGCAGAGGAATACACGGCATAGCCGCCGCTAGACGAACTGCTGATCGTACCGTAGTTTTCTATCGTAACGTCAACCGCGGCGCGGACGGCATATGCGCTTCCGGATATGGTGCCGTAATTTATGATGGAATTGCCGGTCCCGCCGGTGACGTCAACGGCGACCCTGTTCGCGTTGGAAACTTGGATGTACGCCGCATTGGTCAGGCTGCCGCCGCTAAGCTGGATCGGACTGCCGGTCGAGGTCATCCTGTCCATCGAACCCCCCTGAACATACAGCGTCAGGCTCGCTCCCTGCCGGATGACAAGGCCGTTGTTCGGTATGGACACCATATTTATCAGAATAAGGTGCACATCGCCAGTGACCGTGATGGTTTTGCTTATGGACGCAGTGCTGCCGTTCGCATAATACCAGCCGGTATCCAGTTCATACGAGACACCGGTCAGGTAGGCCGAATTTATTTCGACCGTGCCGGCATGGGTCCTTATGTTTCCGTCCTTGTCTTTGTAGAGGACATCGTCGCCCTCTGCGGTCAAAGCCCCCGCTGTCGGCAAAATCATCAACGCCACTGCCGTTAATAACAACGCCGCCAGCAGGACCTTCGGTGGTATACTTTGGCTTGCTCTTATTGTCTCTATAATAAGCCCCCCTGCATATATAAAAAACGCAGCAGTATAAATAATTTTATTGCCTACCAGTTCCAAATCGAACGGAATCCTCCAGACGGATGAAAAAAAGGGCTGGCTTTTCGTGAAACCGGCCGATAAACCTTAACCGAGATACTTTGAGCGGACCGCAAGGACCTCGTTGATCAGCCTCGATGCAAGCACCGACGTTATTCCCGACGGGTCCGCGGGAGGGCATACTTCGGTCACATCGAAACCTGCCAGTCGGCCGCCTATCAGGCCGACGGCTTTTTTCACATCCGCCGGATCCAGGCCGAAGGGCTCTGGGGTCCCGGTGCCCGGAGCGTAGGCCGGGTCGATGCCGTCTATATCCAGAGAAAGATACACCCGTTCGTTCTTGATGCTGTCCAGCGCCTTCCCCACCGCCCACTCCATCCCCTTCTCTCTAATCTCGAAGGACGTTATGTACGGGATGACGTCATCCCTTTCCAGCTCTTCCCGGGAGATCGACCTCACCCCGAGCGCGAATACGTTATCGATCCCCAGATGTTCCGCGGCGCGCCTTGTGACACAGGCGTGGCTGTACTTCGTGCCGAGGTATTCGTCCCTAGAATCCAGGTGGGCGTCTATGGTTATCAGGGCGATGCCGTTCTTTTTGAAACATTGGACGATCGGAATGTTCACCGAGTGTTCGCCGCCTATCGCGACGGTGAACTTCTTGTCCTTTACGGCGGGGGCCATGAAGAACTTCACCTCGTCGATCATATCCTCAGGCAGGAATGGGTCCTCGCAGTTCCCCCCGTCGAAAACGTTCATCCGGGGAAGATCGAGACCATGTTCGAAATGGAACTCCTCGAAGTTGTACGACGCCCTTCTTATCTGAAAAGGCGCCTCCCGGGCGCCGGACCTGAAACTGGAGGTCCTGTCGTAAGGGATGCCCAAGATGAATGCGTCGGCAGAATCGTAGTCAGACTCTGCGCCTGCATAGGATATCCCATACGGCACGGGACTCACCTTACAGGAGCTTGTTCCTGCCCATCGCGACGATGTACATGACCTCTCCGCCTTCCACGATGGTGCTCTCGTGGTCGTCGTTGACGGCCATGGAGAAGGTCTCGAATGTCTCAAGGTCCATCATCTGGACCTCGCTGCCCTGTATCGATATGATCTGCCCTTTCCTCTTGTCTATCTGGGGGACCTGCACCTTCGTGCTCACCGGTGCGTTTATTGATTTCTTCGCGCCGGTGAATATGTCTGCGGCTTCGATGTTGGCCTTTGCGGACCCGTGCTTTCCCGGCTTCGACGTGCTGATCGATATGATCTTGCAAGGGGACTCGTCAATGTTGACGTACCTTCCGACCTTCAGCTCCCTGATCTCTTTCATTTCCCACATTGTTTAACCTTCCTCATGCCGTCGGACGAACTGCGATACATCGGATGATGACAGCATTTTTATGGGATTCCCTATCCCTCCCCCATTATTTAAATATATTTTGTAAAGAGTTCAGCGTCCGCGCCTGCCTCCGCGTTTCTTCGCCGGCACACCCTGGCTCTTTTGTTTTTTCGGGGCCTCCGGGTAGCGTTCCCGTATGTCCTTGACACGCGTTTCGAACTCTTCCCTCAGGATATCGCCTCTGAACTCTCCGTCGTTTGCGTCTATCTTTGCGGCGATGAGTATCTTTCCGGCAAGGGCCCTGGCTATCTTGCCCCTCTGCCAGTAGGGGGATCTGTGCACATCCGGGTGCTGGTATATCACTCCGTGCTTCGGAGGGCGTTTGCCAGACCGGAGATGCCTGAACATCGCCTTCTCTGCGCCCAGCAGCTGTACGGTGGAGGACGGCAGGGTCGACAGTCTCCCGAGCCCTCCGGCCAGGGATATGAGCCTGGCGGAGAGCGGGGCGTCAATGACGGCGCACATGTTCGGCGCGGTCTCAGTGGCTATCTCCGAGATGTACACCTCCATCCTTTCCTTCTCTTCGTACAGCCGGACCACGGAGGCGGCCAGTCTCATCATCGCCTCAAGATCGCCGCCGCCGACATCGGCGCCGATGGAACTGATGCCGATGCCTAAATGCGCGATAACGTCCTCCCTTCCGCCGTGCTCGGATATCAGCCGTGCGTACTTGTCATCCTTCGCGATGTCCGATAATTCCGGGAAGTGCATCCCGTACCACTCGTGCAGCCGTTCGTTCAAAAGGTTGCCGCTTTCGATTATGTCGTCCAAACCTCTTATCGCATGCACTAGGTTCCTGTCCCGCGGAATGGGTTCGGACGTTCTCAGCTTTCCGAGACCCAGCATTGCGGTGTGCATGATCTCCTCGGTGAACCCGAACGACTTCGGGTCAAGGAAGGACGAATCATAGAATATCGGTTTTCCAAGCTCCGACAGTCTCGCGCCGGATACCGATACCTTGGGCACCGTCCCGGCAAGCTCTCTTTCCTCCTCAAGGACGGAACCCCTCTGCATGGCGGCAAGCTTCTCCGCGATAAGCGCCGGATCCTTCGGCATCAGTCTTTTGCCGATCACCTTCCCGCTCTTCTCGTCTATGAGAAAAATGCCGAACCACTTTGAAACAAGCACAGTCATACGATCACATCTTCGAAAGTCTCTTTATCTCCGACGGGGGGAGTTCGTCCGCATCCCCCGCCAGCATCTGCAGCTTCGCCTGGAACTCCAACTCCTCCATCCGGTTGAACGCCTCTTCCAGGGTCCTGCCCTGAGTTATCGCGCCGTGCCTCTCCATCAGCATAGCTTTGCATGAGGAGTGTCCGGCGACGGCTTCCGCAAGTTTCTTCGAGCCGGGCGTGAAGTACCCGACGAGGGGGACATCGCCCAGCAGGATGACGCCTTCGGGCGTGAGCGCGCTCTTTATTTTCTCTCCTCTCACGGCGAGCGCAGTGCAGTACAGGGGGTGGCAGTGTATCACCGAAGCCGTGTCGGGGTTAGATTTGAACAATGCGATATGGAAACCCTTTTCCACCGACGGCTTCCCGCCGGACAGCGTCCTGCCGTTCAGGTTCATCAGTACCATCTCGTCCGGTCTGAGAAGACCTTTGTTCCTGCCGGACGGCGTGATGATGAATTCTTTTTCGTTAAGGCGCAGGCTCATGTTCCCTCCCGCGGAGACTGTGAGGTTTCTGTCGTAAAGGAGCCTGCAGACTTCTGCCAATTTGGTTCGTGCGGTCTGTTCATTCATCGGCCATCACCCTTCTGATGTCTTTTGGGTTCAAAATCCCTTTCTCTGTAACGAAGGCGGTGACGAGCTCCGCGGGAGTGACGTCGAATGCGGGATTGAGGGCGGGCGACCCTTCCGGCGCTATCCTCATCCCGCCGATCTCCGTGACCTCTTTGCCGGACCGCTGTTCGATCTCGATGTCCTTTCCTCCTTTCATATCGAAATCGAAGGTGGAGATCGGGGCGGCGACGTAGAAGGGGATGCCGAAATGTTTTGCGGCTATGGCCTTGTCGAACGTGCCGATCTTATTGGCGAAATCGCCGTTGGCGGTGATGCGGTCGGCGCCGGTTATTATCAGGTCCACTCCTTTCTCCATGTAATAGGCGGAGGCGCCGTCCGGGATCACGGCATGGTCGATCCCTTCTTGGTACAATTCCCAGGCGGTGAGCTGCATGCCCTGAAGCCTGGGTCTAGTCTCCGAGGCGTATACGAAGAATCTTTTTCCGTCGGCCCACGCTTTCCTTATGGGGGCCAACGCGGTCCCCACGTCGACCGTCGCCAGAGCGCCCGCATTGCAGTGGGTCATTATTTTCATGCCGTCTTTGATGAGCCGAGAGCCGTACTCTCCGATCTTTGTGCACTTGTCGACGATCATGTCCGCATAGCCGTCGGCGGCCGTGACCGGGTCCGATCCTTTTGTGAGCAGTGTGTACATATGATCCACCGCGAAGAACAGGTCGTTCGCGGTGGGTCTCGCAGCCTTGATGTCCTTGGACGCCCGGTCAAGGTCCGCTCCGGAAAGCGACGCGAGGCACATGCCGTAAGCGGCGGCGGCGCCTATCGACGGCGCGCCCCGGGTCGTCATGTTCCTGATGGCTTCCGCCACGTCCTTGTGATCATCGAAACTGACCACCTTCACTCTGTGCGGAAGCTCCCTCTGGTCGATCATCATCGCTTTCCCGTTATCGAACCACACCGCCCTGAGGTCCTGGGTTCCGTCCTCTGTCCTTACTTTCAAGTTCGAACCTCTCATTCTGTCAATCTGTTAGGATTATAAAGGCATTGGCGTAGACAATAAGGTGTTCGGTAAGTGCCGTTGTGCTCTTCGACTTTGTATCTTTACCTGCAGCAGACATGTGCACGACAGCGCCGGAACCCGCGGATAATGACTTCAATACGACATTTAATAGGACATTTAATGGGGCACTATGTCAGGTTCCATCAAAATCAACACTTGCGAGACACACTTTGCAGAGGGCAAGAGAAAACCCTCTTGCATGAAATGTGATGCAATCACGAACAAAATTTATAAGCCATTATTTTATCATGCCATTTGGCAAGATAAATGTTATACAAAGCATACCGGCGCAATGCGGGGGCAATCGAATGAAGGAAACAAACAGGATCGAATTCAAAAGAGAGCTGAATGACAAGTTCGAACGGGCAGTGGTGTCATTCCTGAATTACGCCGGCGGCGGCGAAATACTGATAGGGATGGACGACAACGGCGTTGCTGTGGGGGTCAAGGATGTCGATTCAGTGCAGTTGAAGATCGTTGACCGCATCCGCAATAACATCCGCCCGCAGACGCTTGGTCTTTTTGACGTGGTCCCGACACAGATCAACGATAAAGACATAATCCGCATCATCGTTTCCTGCGGCCAGCAGCGCCCGTATTATATCCGGAAAATGGGAATGTCCGAGCAGGGGTGCTTTATCCGCGTCGGAAGTTCGACGCAGCCTATGGCTGAGCAGATGATAGAGGACCTTCTTGCAAAGCGTCAGCAATCATCATTACAATCTATGCCGTCCCCACGCCGGAACCTGACGTTCAAGCAACTCCTCATATACTACGAGGAAAAGAACTTTGAGCCGACAGAACAATTCATTGAGAATCTCGAACTGCGGCAAAGCAATGGGGAATACAACTATACGGCATACCTGCTCGCAGACGAGAACGGGGCGTCGATCAAGGTCGCGGTATACGCCGGAGCGGACAAGGTCGACCTTCTCGAAACACGCGAATACGGAAATCGCTGCCTGATTACTGCCGCACAGCGTATCCTTGACAGAATGGACTCTGAAAACCGTACGTTTGCGAAAATAACCGCCAAGAACCGCCTTGAAAAAGAGCGGGTGAACAGCATCGCCCTCCGCGAAGCGGTCATAAACGCAATCGTTCACAACGATTATGCAAAAGGGGTCCCGCTGGTGGAGATCTTTTCAGATAGGATCGTCGTCACATCCTGCGGAGGACTGGTCGCCGGCCTCTCGGAAGAGGATCTCTTCAAATGCCGGTCTATGCCGCGCAACCGTGAACTAATGCGCGTGTTTCGTGATATCGAACTCGTAGAGCAGATCGGGTCCGGAATGAGCAGGATCCTTAAGGCATACGATCGTTCGATATTCGAGCTGACACCGAATTTTACCATCGTGACGTTCCCATTTGCGGAAGATTTTATCTCGCCAAATGGCAAGATAAATGATAGCGCGGATGGCAAGATAAACGGCAAGATAAATTCGATTACAGATCTTCTGAAAACGAACCCTACAGCGACCATACCGGAATTGGCCGACCTTACAGGCAAGTCTCAGCGTACGATATCCCGAAGGCTTCAGGAATATCAGAGTCTCGGAGTTCTCCGCCGCGAAGGGGCGCGGAAGAACGGGCGGTGGGTGGTGAGGTGACGCTCACTTTTTCTCAGGCTCGAAGGTAAGGACCGCTCCGTTGCCCAAGATCATCACGTCCTTGAGCACAAGTCCTATGCCGTTCTCAACCGCCCAGCCGTCCCCGTCAACCGGGGTCGGCGCCGTCCTTCCACCTATTACGAGGCCGCCGACGAACACTGTGTAGCGGTCGACCAGCCCGTCTTTGAAGAAGGAAGCGATCGTTTCCCCTCCCCCTTCGACAAGGATGCTCTCAATGCCGATCTCCTCCGCAAGCTTCTCTAGTATCTCCGAAAGACAGAGTTCGCCGTCGAAACGTATGGTTTCCTCGCAATCCCATTCCTTTTCGCAATCCTCGGATGTGATCATTACCGTGGGCGCGCGTTCATCAAGGACCAACGCGTCATCCGGCGTCCTGCCGCGGGGGTCTATGACGATTCTTATGGGATTCGTATCATAATCAAGCTCTTTGACCGTAAGGTGGGGATCGTCCGCAAGGACCGTCCCCACTCCAACCAATATCGCGTCGTATCTCTTCCTGAGCTCTTTCACTCTAGTTTTATCCTCATCGGACGAGATCCTGACCTGTTTCCTTTCGACGCCGGCGATCTTCCCGTCTGCGGACATGGCGCAGTTGACGTGGACGAATGGCCTCACGGATACCCCTCCGACGACACGGAGAAATGATACCCGTCGCTCTTCCTCTCCACGCCGAACCGGACGTTGAGGAATGATTCCAAAGTGTCCATCTGGCTCAGCAGGTGCTTGCTTATTCTGGACACGACGAAGCTGCTCTTCCCGTCGGCCATGGCCATATAGGGAAGCAGCTGGTCCGCGGTGTGGACGTCGATGGTGGAGCCGTTGTTCATTTCCTGGAGAAGATCCTTCGCCGCGTCTATGCCGGACTGTTCCGCCGGGTGCCCTCTTGACGTAAGGACGTTGCTTGACAGCTTTCCATTCTCGTAGTTCGCAACGAGCACCAGTCCCGCGCCGCGGGAGTTCCCGGTGCAGTTCTGGGTCTCGACCTCCACGTCATATCTGTGCCCTAGGGCCCTTATGCAGGCCTCCGTCATCTCTTTCGATATCCTCTCGGACAGGTGCTGCGTGAAGCACCTGACCTTTATGTATTTCAGTTGTCCCAAGGCGTTGAGCTCAAGCGGCGCTATCTTCCCCACCGGATCCATAGTGACGGTCACATGCCCTCCGCCGATGGGATAGAAACCTCTTTCAAGGATGTTCAGCTGGGCGTTGATCCCCATCCTTTTCATGAGGGGGAAGAGAACAAGCTCGTACGAGTCCAAAGGAGGGGCCCACATGACGTTCGTTCCGCCGGTTATGTCGAGGGTAAGTCTTTCCTTGTTCTTCCTGGCCGCAAGCAGTACCGCCTGGAGCACCAGGCTGATGCTGCCTGCAGAGCCTATGTCCAGCGTAAGAGAGGAATGCTCTTCCTTGCCGGGATGGAACGTAAGGTCGCTGGAACCGACGGTGTTCCCCTCTGCGATCGCACCGGTCATCTTCGCCACCGCTTCTATCGCGGTGTTATGCTGCTTCGACAGGCCGTTCGTGGGCCGGGTCTCCCTTATCCGCGTAAGTCTGGTGGGGACCCCGGTGACGGCAGACAATGCCACAGATGTTCTGACCATCTG
>JAITCQ010000037.1 GCA_031283015.1 Candidatus Methanoplasma sp. | reverse complement strand
GAACGGCGAAGATTATCGCCGACCTCGCTCCGGGCAGGACGTAGTCGAGGTCCGCGGTGTAAGGGGCGCCTTCCAGCGATCCCTTGGTAGCTATGCCGGACAATGCGGCGCCGAGACCTTTGGGCATGCTCAAAGCCATTTCCGTAGTGACGACCATGCCCGCTCATCGGGTTACGTTATTTAGCCGTTTTCGGCGGGGTCCCTGCCGACGCTCACCCCCTGTCGCTCAGTATCTTCTCCAAGTCTGTAACGGACACGCCCATCCTTTTTGACGCGTCCTCCATCGACATCCCCGAGCCGAGGAACCGTCCGACTACCACCCTCATGTCCTCACCCACCTCTAGGATGTGCCCGTCAGGGTCGTAGAAGCGGATCACGCGCTGCCCCCAGGGATATTCCGCCATATCGTGCACATATAGGATTCCGGGGTACCGCTCCAGTTTCTTTACGAAGCCGTCGAGGTCCTCCTCCTCGAAGAACAGCTCCATGTTATTAGGTTCCCGGAGTATCCTCTCTTTCGGGATCTTCGCAAGCCAGTCGAAATCCTCCTGCAGGGACAGCCCGCAATCGAATGATATGTTCCTGCCGTAGTCCTGATACACTTCAAGACCTAAAAGGTCCTCGTAGAATTTTCTTGATGCCTTTACGCTGCTCACCGACAACAACACGCCTCCGTACCTCATTTGTTCCTCCTCCATAATATCAAAACAGTTTCTTTCCGTCCAGGATATCGATCCCCATCTCCTTTGCCGCGGCGCTCTGTTTGAACGGATTCACCTTCTGGATGTCCCCATCCCGCCTAAAGAACGAACCGGTGTTCTTGAACCAGAAAGTGATCCCCGCCCTCATGCACTGTTCCCTTATGTCCAGGACCCAATCGCGATCGCACACCCTGGCCTCGCGACCGGTCTCGCCTTCGACGGTGACATGCTCTATCCCGCCAAGATACGGTGACAGGTCGATCCTCTCCAGCAAAGGCGCGCAGGCGACGAAGCGCCGTTTGATCGGATAGGATAAGAACAGCGGCAGCCGACGGTCGGCCACGGACTGGTTCTCGACCGTGCACCCGATGTTCACGTTGTCGTAGCCGTCCTTCCAGTCAGGAGGCAGCGACATGGGAAAGCGGTCGATGCGTTTGGTAAGGATCAGGAACTCCAGATCGGGGCGCTGTGCGATCATCGTCCAGGCGTCAGCGCGCCACTCGTCCGCTTCGGGTATGAAGAAATCGCTGGCGAAGCAGGTGGCGACGATCCTCCCGCCGGGGATCTTGGGCGCGCCTTTGGCGGTCTTCGCCACGGGTTTGTCGAAATCCTCCGTTTTCCGCACAGTGTTCTGACCGAAGCGTTTGGAGTACGGTCCGTAGAAGTAACAATAGGTGCAGCCGTCGCTGACCTTATAGCAACCGGACCATGGTTCCCAGTTCATATCTTCCCCTCTCCGCTTCCTGCGCCCGGAGGCGGATGGGGAGAGCATGCGGTTGCGGATTATATCTTGTTTTTCAAAAAACGTTCCGTCCTTACCGTATGGCGTATCTAGCGACCGCAGGCGCGCCTGCGGATAACAAGGTTAATTATACGCTCTAGTCATTTCGAATAGCGATGAAAGTATACGATGCATATAAACTGGCGGTGGAAACTGGTATAAAGAACGACCCCAGGCCGAAAAAGGAGATAGACCTCCTCTTAAAGAACGCCAAGAAAGAGTACGATAAACTTCCGGAAGACGAGAAGGAATATTTCGACCGGGAAAAGCTGTGGAACCCCTACGCCGACTCAAGGTTCTCCTGGGGAGAGGATATCGCAAAAGAGACCGAAGCAGAAAGGCTCATGTGGGGCATCGACATCGGGACCGGAGAGATAATGCTGGCGGACCGTCTTAAAGAGAAGGGACAGAAGGTCTCGGCCGTCGTTGCGCATCACCCGGTGGGCATGTCCAAGACATCCTTCCCAGAGGTCATGTGGATGCAGACGGACATGTTCCACGATGTCGGAATACCTATAAACATCGCCGAAGGCCTCATAAAGACGAGGATGGACGAAGTGTCCAGGAACGTCATGGGGTCCAACTACAACCAGCCCGTGGACGCGGCCAGGCTGATGGGTGTGCCGATGTTCAACATACACTCGCCGGCTGACAACATGGTGCAGCTTTACCTCGAAAGCCTGTTCGAGAAAGAACAGCCGAAGTATCTGGAGGACGTCATCGCCGTGCTGATGAAAGAACCGGAGTTCCGGCAGGCGTCCAAATATAACGATCCGCCGAAGATAATGGCTGGCGGCAAGAAGAACCGCTGCGGCAAGATAATCGCAAAGATGACCGGCGGGACCTCGGGCCCGAAAGAGATCTACGAGAAGCTTGCGATCGCCGGCGTCGGGACGGTGGTGGGGATGCACTTCCCGGAGAACCATCTGGACGAGGCAAAGAAACACAACATCAATATGATCATCTCGGGGCACATGGCGTCCGATTCCCTCGGAATAAACAGGATATGCGACGTGTGGGAAAAGAAAGGCGTCGAAGTGTTCGGCTGCTCGGGATTCATGAGATTCAGCAGGAATTGATGATGTTCGAAAGATCCTCCGCGGTGATCAAAGACGGGAAGAAACTGTCATTCGAATATGTCCCGGAGAAGCTGGTCCACAGAGAGGATCAGATACGCCGTCTGGAAACGCTCTTCAGGCCGCTTATAACAGACAACATCCCGTGCTCGGCGTTCCTGACTGGGAGCGTGGGTACCGGGAAGACCGTCACTGCGAAAAGATTCTGCGAGGACATGCTTAGATACTCCTCCGGCAAAGGCAGGCAGATGGATTACGTGTTCATCAACTGCAGGACGAGGAACACCGAGCATGGGGCGATCCTCCATCTCGTGAGGCATTTCGATCCCGGATTCCCGGACCGGGGATTCTCCGCGGACGAGATGATGAGGTCCCTCCGCAAACACATAGAGGCGGGGCAGAGGCCGCTGGTCGCCGTGATGGACGAGGTCGACATGCTCTTGAAAAGCGGCAGCAAGGACATGATCTATCAGATGTCGAGGTTCACCGACGAGATACGGGGGAACTCCCCGGTATCGGTGATAATGATCTCCCAGGAGCCGATATCGGAGATGCTGGACAAAGCGACGATGTCAAGCTTCAAACGCGCCAACACAGTATGGTTCGACAGATATACGAAGGACGAGCTGAAGGACATCGCCAGGACAAGGGCGGACGAGGCCCTGCTACCCGGAGCTATGAACGACGATGTGGCGGAGCTTCTGGCCGACATCGGGAAGACGTACGGCGACGCCCGCCTGGTGATAGAGATGCTTGAGAAAGCGGCGGTCATCGCGGAGGAAAGGACCGACGGCAGACTGACGGCCGACGACGTGAGGTCGGCGAACGCGATGATCTACAGCAACGTATCCGAGAACAAGCTCGCCGGCCTGGACACGAAAAAGAAGCTGGCGCTGCTGGCCATAGCCCGCGCCATCAAAGGCGAGGTCTACGTGAGCATCACCCGCGTCGAAAAGACCTACGCGGTGGTATGCGAGGAATACGGACAGTCCGCGAGGAAGCACACGCAGTTCTGGACGTACGTTCAGGAAATGGAGAAGATGAACCTTCTGGACACCATCGTGAGAAGCGAGGCCGAAGGAGGGAGGGTCACATACATCTCGATACCAGACATACCGCCGAAAGAACTGGCCAAGAAATTGGAATATCTGCTGGAATCCCCCACCTCGAACAACGACCTCGAGTTCTGATACAATGAAATGCGACCGCTGCGATCATGAGGCCGTAACCCTGATAAGATACAACGGATCGCACCTTTGCGGCGAGCACTTCAGGTCGTATGTGGAAAAGAGAGTTAAACGGGAGATCCGAAAACAGATCCGCGTCGGTCCGGGGGACACCATAGCCGTCGCTGTGTCCGGGGGCAAGGACAGCATGGTGACCTTGCACATCCTCCACGAGGTGTTCGGGGACCGCAGGGACATCTCGCTGTGCGTCATATCGATCGACGAAGGGATCGAAGGGTACAGGCCGCCCAGCCTGGATATAGTTAAAAAATTCTGTGCGGAGCGCGGCATCCCGCTCCATATAAGACATTTCTCCGAGATGGGCATGGAGATGGACAGGATCGCCTCCATGACAGGAGAGAACAGCCCGTGCACGTACTGCGGGGTCTTCAGGAGGAAACTTATGAACGACCAGGCCCGGTCGGCTGGAGCGAGATACTTGGCCACCGGGCATAACCTTGACGATATAGCTCAATCGATCATGATGAATTTCGTAAGAGGCGATGTGGAGCGGTTGGCAAGGCTTGGGCCGCACACGAAGGTGCAGCCGGGACTCGTGCCGAGGTTCAACCCGCTGAGGATGATACCCGAGAAGGAATCGCTCCTTTACGCAATGGTCTCGGGGATACCTTTCTGGGACGGGGAATGCCCGTACTACGAAGAAGCGCTGAGGAATCAGTACAGGGACGTCATCGACGGACTCGAGGACAGATCGCCGGGTTCGAAGTTCAGCATCTTGGCGTCATACGACGCGCTGAGACCGATGCTCGAGGAGTACATGCCTCCGTCCGATCTGCGCACATGCCATTGCGGCGAACCCGCCCTAGGAGAATGGTGCAAAGCGTGCGAACTGTCGCGGCTGATTGAAAGAGGTCCGATGACCAACGATATCAAACAAAGATCGCAGCCGGAAAGATGAGATGAGAGTCGATCAGAGGTCCCTGAACGGCACTATGTCGCAGCATGCGCATTCGAGGCACATCGTGCGGCAGCTCTTTGTATCTAGACCGTAAGCGGCGAGTTTCTCTTTCTGCATCCTCGCCAGTCCGATCGCCCTATCGGCGTCCGGAGAGGGCTGTTCGCCGATCGCCGATATAAGCTGGCCGCGGTTCGTGGGGTTCGTCCGCAAGGCCCTGAACGTCGGTATCACTCCTTTCGAGCAGAGGAATTCCGTCATCTCCTCTATCTCCGCGTCGGTCTCCCCCATTCCGAATATCATGTTGGACGTCACTTTGCCGGCCCCGAATACTTCCGCCGAGTACAGGAGCATCTCGACGATGTTATCTCGGTCCAGCTCCGGACAGACCTTTTTGAATATTCCACCGTTCGGAGACTGGACGTTGAGCTTGATCTCCGTCGCGCCCGCGTCCTTCAGCGCCTTCACGTGCTCCTTTCTTGACACGTACGGCTCGACGCCTATCGGAAGATCCGGGAACTCGGCCCTCAGCTTAGAGACGCAGGACAGGAACCTCCCCACGGTCTCGTCCACGCTGCCGCAGACCCCGCTGGTAAGGGAGACGGACACGATCCTCTCCCCCCCGACGGCCTTCCGGGTCATTTCAACGATGTCGTCGTCGGAAAGCCGTTTGTCAAGATCCCCGCCTAATAGCGGAGATACGCAGAACGCGCAGGTGAACATGCACTTCGGATCGAGGTTGAAGAACGCCTGCTCGGGGCAGTGGTGCACGACGGGTTCGATCCTCACTTCCTCCAGAAAAGGCGCCCCGTTCTTTTTTATGGATAGCCGACCGTTCTCTTCGGCGAGTTCGAACTCCCCGGTTTCGTAGGAGATGCTCTTCTTCACTCTGTGCCCCCCGAAAGAGAAAACGGCGGAGGCGGAGCCGGCGCCGGGTCCCGCGGTGGACCTTGAGACCCTACATGGGAACACGAAACCCTCGGGGAGCCTTATGCCTCCCCCCAGCATGAGCTCGGCCTTTTTCCTTATGTTTAGATCTTCTTCCATTTCATACCGTCCGCGGAGTCCTCCAAAGCGATCCCCGCATCCGCCAGCTTTGCTCGGATCATATCTGCAAGGTCGTACTGCTTCCTCGCTCTGAGCTCTTTGCGGAGTTCGATGAGAACTCCCATCACGGCGTCCGTCGTTCCGTCGTCTTTCATGCCGTCCTCTCCCGGGAATATTCCCAATATGGTGTTGAACCCGTCTATCATCTTAAGTATCTTTCCCGCCGCCGCTTTAGAGAGGGCGCCGTCCGCCATCGCCTTGTTGGTGGAATGTGCCAGACGGAACAGGACCTCTATCGCGGCGCCTGTGTTCAGGTCGTCGTTCATCGCTTCGAAGAACTTGTATTTTGTTTCTTCAAGGATGTCGCAGCAGTCGCCGTTCCCCTCCGGTCCGTTCTTTGAACAGGCCGAAAGCTCGGCGTAATTGTTCTTCAGCCTCTTGAGGGCGGACCTCGCCTCGACGAGCACGTCCTCCCCGTACGCCAGGGGGCTGCTGTAGTGGGTGTTCAGGAAATAGAATCGTATGGTGGGTCCGTCGAACTTCTGCATCACGTCGCGGACGCGGAAGAAGTTCTTCAGAGACTTCGACATCTTCTCGTCCCTGACCTGGAGCATCCCGTTGTGCATCCAATAGTTGGCGAGGACATCGTGCGTGACCGCCTCGGTCTGGATGATCTCGTTCTCGTGGTGAGGGAAAACAAGATCGCTTCCGCCTCCGTGTATATCTATCTTATCTCCGAGGAGACGCCGGATCATCGCGGAGCATTCTATGTGCCAGCCCGGTCTCCCCTTTCCCCAGGGCGAGTCCCAGGAACATTCTCCGGGCTTCGCCCCTTTCCACAGGGCGAAGTCCAT
>JAITCQ010000079.1 GCA_031283015.1 Candidatus Methanoplasma sp. | reverse complement strand
GCCGAGCACATCGTCCTTATGATGCGGAAGTTCGGAGGCATCTGCAGCCTCGCCACTCCCGCCCCGTCCGCTCCGGCGTAGGAACACCAGTTGCAGCAGAACGCTACTATCTTAGGTTCGAATTCTGACATCTTTTCACACTCCCGCCTTGTTGAACAACGCGTCTATCTCAGCGATTATCTGCTTGTTCCTGAATCCTCTCTGCTCCATGGCCGCCGCCGGGCATGATGCCACGCACGATCCGCAGCCCTTGCACAGACCGGGGTTCACGTTGCTTCTGAGCATCCCGTTCTCGTCGGCGACGATGGTTATCGCGTTGTAGTCGCAGCATCCCTCACAAATACCGCAGCCATCGCACAGGTCGGGGTTGGAGACCGCGACTATGCCTTCGGATATCAGCTTGTCCTTGGATATGGTGGTGAGCATCCTCGCCGCCGCTCCGGACCCCTGCGCTATGCATTCGTCCATGAACTTGGGCCAGTGCGCCGCGCCCGCGACGTACACGCCTTCGGTGGCGAAGTCCACGGGCCTGAGTTTCTGGTGGGCCTCGAAGAAGAATCCGTCCTTGCTTATGGGGACCTTCACCATCTTTGCCAGCTCTTCCTTCTCCTCGCGGAGGGGTGTGATTCCGGTTGCGAGCACGAGCGTGTCCACCGGGATCTCCACTTCCTTCCCAAGGATCGAGTCGTATGCTTTCACTGCCTTTCCGTCGTAGCTCGGTGCCTCGCCGTCAACGCAGTACCTGAGGAACTTGACGCCGAGACTGGACGCCTTGTTGTAGAGCTCCTCGCGGAATCCGTATGTCCGGATGTCCTTGTGGATTATGGCCACGCTGGCGGTGGGGTCCTTCATCTTTATCTGGATGGCGTTGCGGAGGGAGCTTGCGCAGCATACCCTTGAACAATACTTCACGGTGCCGTTCCTCGAGCCTATGCACTGAACGAACGCGACGCTCTTTCCGCTGAACTTGCCGTTCGCCATAGCATCTTCGATCTCGATGTTCGTCATCACTTTCTTGTCGCTGCCGTAGTTGTACTCGGTCGGCTTGTACTGCGCCGCTCCGGTGGCGAACAGCACCGCTCCGACCGGCACCTCGCCGCAGCCGTCCGCGATGACCTTGAAGTTCCCCACGAAGCCGGGTATGTCCTTCACGGTCACGCCCTTGTACACTTTGATGAGCTTGTTGTTCTCTATCTTCGACACCAGCTCCTTAACGAAGTCCGACACTTCCTTGCCGTCCTCTTTGTGGCGGAAGTTGAGCGCGAATCCTCCGAGCTCCTTCTTCTTCTCGAAGAGGTAGACCGGTATCCCTTGCGCGGCGATGTCTAGGGCCGCCGTCATGCCGGTTATGCCGCCGCCGATGACCGCCGCCGATTTGGTGACGGATATCTCGGAGCCGACCAGCGGCTCCAGGAGCGCGGCCTTCGCTATGGACATCCTCAGGAGGTCCTTCGCTTTTGCCGTCGCCGCTTCCGCGGCGTGCATGTGGATCCACGAGCATTGGTCGCGGATGTTCGCCATGTTGAACAGGTATTTGTTCAACCCGCCGTCCCTACAGGCCTCCCTGAACAGGGGCTCGTGGGTCCTGGGTGTGCAGGATGCGACGACCACTCTGTTGAGGTCCTCTTCCTGTATGGCTCTGGATATCTCTTCCAGACAGTCCTGCGCGCAGGCGTACTGCGACTGTTTCGAAAGCACCACGTTCGGAAGCGTTTTCGCATACTCGGTGACCGCCGGGACGTCGACCACGGACCCTATGTTTATGCCGCAGTGGCACACCCATACTCCGATGCGGGGCTCTTTTCCCTCCACATCCTTCTCCGCGGGGTATTCCTTCGGCGCGCGGGGCACGAACTTGTCGTCCACGATGTACGCTCCGGCCTTTCCGGCCGATCCGCTTGCCTCCGCCACCGACGTGGGGATGTCCTTGGGCGCGGCGAACGCGCCGGTCACGAACACTCCCGGCCTGGAGGTCTCGAGGGGGTTGAAAACGGCCGTCTTACAGAATCCGAACTCATTGAGCTCTATTCCGAGTTTGGAAGCGATTTCCTCAGCTCCATCGGGCGGGTTGATGCCGATCGACAGCACGACTATGTCGTACTCCGCCGACGCGCCGTCTCCATTGGAGTCGGTGTAGTTGAGGGTGAGCTTCTTCGTCTCGGGGTCCTCCTCCACGTTGGACACGCGGGCGGACCTGTGCATGTTTATCCCGTACTCTTTCTGGCCTCTGTCGATGTATGCCTCGAACTCTTTTCCGTAGGACCTTATGTCCATGAAGAATATGTCCTCCTGGACGTCCGCGTGCTCCTTTGTGATCATGGCCTGCTTCGTGGCGTACATGCAGCACACCGACGAGCAGTACTTCTTCCAGTCGGCCTTCTCGGACCTTGAGCCGCAGCACTGTATGAACGCGATCTTTTTGGGCTCCTCTTTGGAGGAGGGCACGGTTATGTGTCCTCTCTCGGGACCCGAAGCGCACATCATCCTCTCGAACTCGAGCGCCGTGACGACATTCTTGAACCTGCCGTAGCCGTACTCGGTCGCGGGCGCGGCGTTCCATACCTTGAACCCGGGCGCGGCGATGATGGAGCCTGCCTCGATCTGGAACTCTTCGTCCTTGTCCTCGTAGCTTATCGCTTTCTTTTGACACATCTTCGCGCACACGCCGCACTTGCCGCTCTGTATCATCCTGCAGTTGGCCGCGTCTATGATCGCGACCCTGGGCACTGCCTGTGCGTGGGGTATGTATATTGCTCTTCTCGTTGTCAGACCGTATTCGAACTCGTCCGATATCCCTTTGGAGGGGCACTTCGCAAGGCAGTCGCCGCAAGCGGTGCAAGAAGAAGGATCGACATATCTCGCCTTCTTCTTGAGTGTGACCTTGAAGTCCCCGGCTTTACCTTCCACTTTCATTACTTCGTGGAAGGTAAGGGTCGTTATGTTCGGATGCCCAATACAGTCTGCCATCTTTGGTGAGAGGATACACGCGGAACAGTCGTTCGTCGGGAATGTCTTGTCGAGACGGGACATCGTACCCCCTATCGTGGGGAGCCTCTCCACCAGATAGACGTGTATGTCCCGGTCCGCAAGATCCAACGACGCCTGTATACCCGCGATTCCTCCGCCGATAACCAATGCTGATTTCGTCAAATCCTTGCCTCCGATTTATGCCAATTAATAATTGGAACGATAAGGGTATTATCTACCCTATTAAAGCCCTTACTACGCAAGATTTAAGATATCAGAACGTATTTTAAAAAATCTTTTCTATAAAAACTAAAAAATTCTCATACAAATTTAAGATTAGCTCTTTTTCAAAAGAGCCAGATGTAATTTCATACTAATAAAATAGACATTTCATCTAACGGTAATTCAACAAAATAGTAAGTAGCAAAATTGCATATGAAAATAAATTTCGTATGCGGTGCTCAACCCGTCCCCGCTCCCTTGCGGAGAAGTATTAAAAAGATAAATTTTATTAACTCATTCATGGACTTCGCAAACACCGTTTTCACTCTGGGTATAATCATCCTGCTGGTTATAGCGATAGCCATTGCGTTCGTCATCCAGGGTTACGCGGAATCGAGGTACAACCTTCGCGGCAAGATCACGGGAAAATCGGAGAAGAAATCTACAACTTTTTTGGATGAAGGGGAGGACGAGAAGAAGTGCGAAATATGCTACGGTCAGATAGGATCCGATCCGCTCGCGGAATGTTCCTGCGGCAGGGTCTTCCACGACGCGTGCGCAAGGCCGACCGGTTCCTGCCCATACTGCGCCGCGCCGTACGGGGAGATGGAGGTCAGAGAGCCGGAGAAAAGGAGATGCCCGGCCTGCGGAAGGTTCCTAAGTGGGAACAGCTGCTCCTGCGGCGCGGTGATACCCGGCAAAGACAACACCTTCGTGTGCGGATGCGGAAACATCGTGGACGCGGACAAGCCAGTCTGCAAAAGATGCGGCGCGGTGTACGAGATCAAATCGATGAAAATAATTAAGATGCGGAGATGATTCCAGGCCGGTCCCCATGGTCGTGAAGGAGAGAAGAGGCAGACAAAGGTATGTCGTGTTCGGCGTGTCCCCGGACCTGACGAAGGACATCCTCATCAAAAGATTCAGGTCGGTCAGTCCGGAGAACCCCCCGTATGTCGTTCAGTGCGTCTCCGGCAAAGCGGTGATCCGGTGCTCCCCGGCCGGGAGGGATGACGTCGTGCGCATAATGTTGCTGGCAGATCCCTCCTCCTCATCTCTCGTGGCGTCCGGCACCATCCGCGCCGTCAGAAGAAAGTATCCCGAGCTGAAACCGGCAAAGAAATAAAGCGTCGGGACTGGTGCCGGATGGGGGCGGAACCACGGGCCGGGGATGCGCCGCGGTCCCCGGCGGCCGCCTTTTTATTCTAATAAACCCCCGCGCGCCCATAAAGCAATAAATAGTGGGGTGTGATTGGGGTTTGAAGAAAGGAGAGAATGAACAATGCAACCAGGACAAATGGCATATGACCGGGGGATCACCGTATTCTCCCCCGACGGAAGATTGTTCCAGGTGGAGTACGCCAGAGAGGCGGTGAAAAAAGGAACGACCACGATCGGGCTGAAGTTCAAAAACGGGGTCATCCTTATGGTGGACAAAAGACTGTCCAGCAAGCTCGTCGAACCGGGTTCGATCGAGAAGATCTATGACATCGACGATTACATCGGATGCGCCACATCCGGTCTCGTGGCCGATGCCAGGGTCCTTATTGACGAAGCGAGAAGGAACGCTCAGAGACACAAGGTCACCTATGGGGAGAACATAGCGGTCGAGCTTCTTGTCAAGAACGTCTGCGATTACAAACAGAACTACACTCAGTACGGCGGCGGGCGCCCCTTCGGGGTCGCCCTCTTGGTCGCCGGCGTGGACGACCTCGGGATACACCTGTTCGAGACCGACCCCTCAGGAGCGCTCGTCGCATACAGAGCGACGTGCATCGGCTCCGGGAGACCGGTGGTGATGGACCTCTTCGAAAAGGAGTTCACGAACGGACTGTCGTTCGAGGCCGCGGCCAAACTCGGATTGAAAGCGCTGGGCGCGGCGATCGAGGACAGCCTGTCGGCGGAATCCGTGGAGATCGGAGTTGTGGAAAGGGGAAAGAGATTCAGACGCCTCGCCGATAACGAGATCACAAAGCTCATCGGCAAGGGCTGAGCGGCGGTCCCATGGTAAACTTAGACGACGCCATCATCGCGAGGCTTGAGAGCCACGGGGAGACGTTCGAGATACTTCTCGACCCTGCGGTCATGAATTTCCTGAAACAGGGAAAGAAAGTGAACATCGCGGAGTTCCTCGCAGTGGAGGACGTGTTCAAGAACTCGAGCAAAGGCACCAGGCCCGCCGAGGAGAAGATCAAAGAGGTCTTCGGCACGGACGATATATCGGAGATAGCGAAAAAGATCATCGAGAAGGGCGAGGTCCAGATGACCGCAGAACAGCGGAAGGAGATGCTGGAGGCAAAAAGGCATCAGGTGATCACTTATATCGCCGCCAACGCCATCAATCCCCAGACCAAGCTTCCGCATCCTTACGTAAGGATCGAACTGGCCCTGGAGGAAGCGAAATTCCACGTGGACCCTTTCAGACCGATCGAGAAGGACATTGACGAGGCGATGAAACTCCTCCGCCCCCTGATACCCATCCGGTTCGAGAAGAGCAGGATCGCGATAAAGCTGAAGGGGGAAGACTACGGAAGATGCTTCGACGACATGGTCCACTACGGTATCATCGAAAGAGAGGAATGGGCCGCCGACGGTTCGTGGATCGGGCTGATGGAACTGCCCGCAGGCACCGTGCCCGAGTTGACGGAGAAGCTCAAACACAAGACCAAAGGATCGGCGTCCGTGAAAATGATTTAACTTTACAAACGAAAACAAAAGATGTGATAAAAATGGAAAAAAGAAACGCCAGGCACGCACGGGAGATCGTTGTCCCGGGAGACCTGCTGGACGACAGCGGGATGACCGCGGGGAACAACGCATACGTGCGTGATGGCAAAGTGTACGCCGGGATCTTAGGCGTCAAGAACGTGTATCATGACGCCGTCGGCGTCATCCCGCTGGGGGGAAGGTACATGCCCACGACGGGGGACACGGTGATCGGGATCATAGAGGACATAGGTCCTTCAAATTGGCTGGTAGATATAAACGCCCCGTATCCAGCGCCGCTGCATGTGAACGAAGTTCCGTGGAAAGTGGAGTTCGGGGACACCTCGAAGTACCTCAACATAGGGAACGTCGTTATGCTGAAGGTACTGATGGTCGACGAAAGCAAGAAGATACAGGTCACCATGAAGGATTCCGGACTCAGGAGGATCGAGGGGGGCCAGCTCATAGAGATGCCACACTCGAAGGTTTCGAGGGTCATCGGGAAGAGCGGATCCATGATACAGATGATCAAGAACCTCACCGACTGCCGCATATTCGTGGGACAGAACGGAAGGATATGGGTCGACGGGGATGAGAACGCGGAGACCGCGGTCGAGGCCATAAAGATAATTGAGAATGAGGCGCAGAGCAGCAACCTCACGGAAAGGGTTGAGAATTTTATTAAGAAAAGACTCCCGCAGAAGAAAGAGGATGACGGGGAGGGGTATTGATGAGCGGACACACCGATATGGTATTAGTTGACAAGAAGGGCATGAGGATCGACGGACGGAAGACCAACGAACACAGGCCCGTTCATATTGAAGCGGGGGTGCTCAGCAACGCTGACGGCTCCGCATATCTCGAGATAGGAAAGAACAAAGTTCTGGCGGCGGTCTACGGGCCGAGGGAATGCCACCCGAGACATCTGCAGGACCCGACGAAGGCGATAATCCAATGCAAGTACAACATGCAGGCGTTCTCGGTCAGCGACAGGAAGAGGCCGGGACCCGACAGGAGGTCCATAGAGATCTCTAAGATAACCGCCGAGGCCTTGGAGAAGGTGGTCCTCACCGAACTCTACCCCCGCGCGTCCATTGACGTTTATATCGAGGTGCTTCAGGCGAACGCGGGGACAAGATGCGCCGGCCTGACGGCGGCGTCCGTCGCCCTTGCCGACGCGGGGATACCGATGCGGGACATCGTCCCGGCGGTGGCCGCCGGCAAAGCGGACGGGCATGTTCTCCTCGACCTCAACAAAGAGGAGGACAACTATGGGGAGGCGGATGTTCCGCTTGCAATCGTGCCGTCGACGGACGAGATCGTCCTGCTTCAGATGGACGGCAACATGACCCGGAAAGAGTTCGATAAGGCTATCGACATGGCCTTCGGCGCCTGCCACGAGATCTACGATATACAGAAGGCTGCGCTTAAAGAGCGCTACGCCGTTTCAAAGGAGGATGATGGCGATGAGTAACCACGTCATATCTGAGATCAAAAGGAACCACATAACGAACCTTTTGAAACAGGGCAGGAGAGAGGACGGCAGGGGCGCCGAGGATATGAGAGAACTCAGGATCGACGCAAAATGCATCGAGAGCGCCGACGGGTCCGCAAGGGTCAAGCTCGGAAAGACCGAGGTGATCGCGGGCGTGAAGATCATTCCCGGGACCCCGTTCGCCGACACCCCCGACAGCGGCGTCCTGACCATGGGCGCCGAACTCATTCCCATGGCTCACCCGACGTTCGAATCCGGACCTCCGGGAGAGGACGCGATCGAGCTCGCTCGCGTCGTGGACCGCGGGATACGCGAGTCCGGGATGGTGGACGTCAAACAGCTGTGCATCAAGCCCGGCGAAGAGGTGTGGATGTGCTTCGTCGACATCTACGCGCTGGATTACGACGGGAACCTGTTCGACGCCTCGAACATCGCCGCGGTATGCGCGCTGAAGAACGCGGTCATCCCGGGAGTGCAGTACAACAAAGGAGAGAACAGACCTCTGCCTGTGACGTGCACGCCGGTGTCGGTGACCTCCGTTAAAATAGGAAATGATTTAATACTTGACCCAAATTTCGACGAAGAGATGATCTCGTCGGCCCGCCTTACGGTCACAACCGACGACAAAGGCAACTTCCGGGCAATGCAGAAAGGAGGGAGGGGTTCGATCACACGCGACGAACTCAGCCTCTGCCTGGACAGAGCGGTCGAGAAAGGGAAGGCAGTAAGGAAGATCATCGGGTGATACAATGGCAAAAGGAACGAAGAAAGCAGGTACGGCCGGAAGGTTCGGCGCCAGATACGGCGTCGTGGTCCGCAACAGGGTGAAGAACATCGAAGCCCACCAGAAAGCGAGGCACGAGTGCCCCGTCTGCCACCACATGTCCGTGAAGAGGATCAGCTCCGGGATCTGGGAATGCAGACACTGCGACACGAAATTCGCGGCCGAAGCATACAGCCCCAAGACGAAGAGGGACCTGTCGCAGGTGTCGGAACAGTAAGTGGTTTAAATGTACAGATGCGCTAAATGCAACGAACCCATCAGGAACGTGAACGCCCTGGGACTCCAGTGCGAGAAATGCGGGTCGAAGGTCTTCTTCAAGGACAGACCGAACGTGAAGAAGGTCCTGAAATCCGACTGAAATGTTCGCTGCCGAGATCAGGATAACGTCGGATGACGCGCCAGACATCATCTCCGCACTGGGCCCGGAAGCGGGGAGGGAACTCCCCCGCACAAAGGCCTGCGTAAGGATGGAAGGCGGCGCCGGCGTGATAGAGCTCGCGGCGGCGGACGCTTCGGCGATGAGGGCGGCGCTGAATTCGTATCTGGAATGCGTAAGGATAACCGAGGACATAGGCAGAATAACAAGGTGAACGAATGAACAATATCAGCCCGCAATTACAGAACCAGATAGCTCAGTTCCAGCAGACGCAGCAGCAGCTGCAGGCGGTATCGACGCAGAAGCTGCAGATGGAAGCTCAGAAGAAGGAGATGGAGAGGACGTCGGCGGAACTCGCGAAAGCGACCGGCGACGTATACAAAAGTTCCGGCGGCCTCCTCATAAAGGTGGACGACAAGGACAAGATCAAGGCGGACCTCGACGAGTCCATGGAGACCATGGACGTCAGGATCAAAGGCCTTGAGCGCCAGGAGAAGATCCTCCGCGAGAAGTACGAAACTCTCCAGGAGACCATCAACAAAGCGGTCGGCCAGGAATAAACAGCTTCGCAAACACATTTTCAAAACATTATTTGATGTAAAGCTTTATTTACATTTAGTAAAATATTCTTTACATGAAAAAACCATACCAGTTGTTTTACGGCGGCTGCCTTATGGCAGAGGGCATCATCGTTGTCGCTCTGGCCCTACTTGTGCCGCGGCCTAAACTCGAGTTGCCTCCGGAGTGGCCGCCGGAAATGCCTGAACCCGATTTGACGCCGCTGACCACGTCGCCGCTCGTGATCGCAATTGGGCTGGGCATCGGACTTGCAATCATCCTGTTATTTTGGTATGTCGCGTCCAAAAACAAAAACAGGTTAAAAGAGGACGAGATGACCCGCGATATCGCTCAGAGGTCCGCTTTTTATGCATTTATTGCCGTGGTTCCCCAGCTTTTCTTTGCATATTATGTTCTTTCTATCTTTGATACCTTTTCATCTGGGTGGAACTATTACGTAAGAACAACACTGGGCTTTGTCGGCTTTTCGTTAATGATGATATATTCTATATCCTATATTGTCATTAACAGGAGAATGCAGAAAAATGGATAATGACCTCCGGGTCCTGAGGGCGATAAAGAACATCACCCAAGAAGAGTTGGCCGATGCCTTGGATGTGTCGCGGCAGACGATAATCGCGATAGAGAACGGGAAATACGACCCGTCTCTGAAACTTGCCTTTAAAATATCAAACTTTTTTGGAAAGAGCATAGAAGAGATATTCAAAGAATGAAACGGGGGAATAAAAATGGAAACGCTTACCATAAAGGACGTGAGAAAATCGTACGGCGAGATCGAAGCGGTAAAAGGCATCAATTTCTCCGTGGAAGAGGGAGAGGTCTTCGGTCTGATCGGCCCGAACGGTTCCGGCAAGACCACCACCCTCCGCATGATATCCACTCTTCTGAGGCTGACGACCGGAAGCATCACCGTATGCGGCCGCGACGTCGCTGGAGAGCCGGATGATGTCAGAAAGGTCATCAGCTACCTTCCTGAGGATGCGGGGGCATACAAAGGCCTTACCGGCAGAAGTTACCTGAAATTCATGGCCGGGTTCTTCGCCGATGGCGAGGAGTTCGAAAAGATGGTCCAGAAAGGAATGGAGATCGCGGACCTTGGAGATAGGATCGACTCGAAGATAGAGACCTACAGCAAAGGCATGATGAGAAGGCTCCTGATCGCAAGGGCGATCATGCCCTCTCCGAAGATAGCGATAATGGACGAGGTCACGTCCGGCCTCGACGTGGTCAACGCTTACGAGATCCGGGAGATCATCAGGGGCATCGCGCAGAAAGGGGTGACCGTGCTGCTGTCCTCCCACAACATGTTCGAGGTGGACATGCTCTGCGACAGGATCGCGATGATCAACGAAGGGCGGATCGTCCTTACCGGGACGCCGGCCGAACTGAAAGAACAGTACGGCGCCGCAAATCTCGAAGAAGTGTTCGTAAGGGCGGTGAAGGAATGAACCATCTCTTGAACCTGACAAAGAAAGAGCTCAGAGAGCTTCTTACGCCGGGGGCGGTGGTCTCGGTGCTGGTGATGGTGTTCCTCTTCATGGGCATCGGGTCGGTGGCCGGGAACGCGGTGGACGAAGCCACCGCTCTCTCCAAGATCGGCATCGTGAACGGCGACCCAAGCGGACATTGGTCAGAGTTTGCCCTCGATTTCATATACGAAGCATACGGGTCCAACGCCTCCGAGTACATCGTCATGCTCGACACCCCCTACGGGAACAACGAAGAGATAATGAAAGAAATGATCGAAAAGGGACTGAACACGGCTTACGGGATGGGCCCGGGTTTCACAGCCAGCATCAACGCTAAAACGCAGACCACGATAGATGAATACTACATATTCACTAACAACGGGCTGCTGGGGTCCGCGGCGTCCGCAGTGTCGCCCCTGATAATTCAGCTCATTTCACAGAGCATATCTAAGGAATTGATATCGACGGTCACCGATCCCTCCGCGGCGGATTTCATTCTGCATCCGATCAAAGACCCCACCATGCAAGGCTCCCCAGACACCCGGCACACGTACGTCAAAGGCGAGGTATACGACGGGGTGTCTCCCGCCGAGCTGTCCGCGGCTCTCATGAGCCAGACGATGATGGTGCCGATAGTGATCATGATGATCATCATGGTCATCGGGACCATGGTCATCTCTTCCATGGGAAGCGAAAAAGAGAACAAGACGCTTGAGACCCTCCTCACGATGCCGGTCAGGCGGACAACGATCGTCAGCGGCAAACTGCTTGCCGCGGCGATAGTCGGGTTGGTCTACGGCATGGCCTACATGGTGGGGATGTCGTTCTACATGGGCGGGATAATGGGTTCGGTGGGAAGCATCGACCTTCAGGACTACGGTCTCAGCCTGGGGCTGACGGATTGGATCCTCATCGCCGTGATGATCTTCCTAGCTATATTCTGCGCTCTCGGGCTGTGCATGATACTCGGCGCGTTCACGAAGAACTACAAAGCGGCGCAGACGATGATGCTGCCCATCAGCGTCCTTGCCATGATACCCATGTTCATCACCATGTTCACCAGCTGGGGCAGCCTCCCGGCGCTGATGCAGGCGTTCCTGTTCGCCATCCCGTTCTCGCATCCGATGATGGTCATGAGCAACCTGATGTTCGGGAACATGACGCTGGTCCTCGCCGGCATCGCGTATCTGTCGGTGTTCACTTTGGTGATAATATTCATCACCGTAAAGCTGTACAAGTCGGATATCCTGCTGACCGGGATCGGCCAGACGAAGGCCGCAAAGACCTTTAAAGCGTTCGGAGTTAAGAGAAGACCATGATAAAAGAGACGGCGGAGTTGTTGAAGGCGGAGAACAAGGTCATCCTTGTCCACGGGAACGCAGACATGGATGCGGTCGGTTCAGCCTTTGCTCTCTCCATCTGTTTCCCCAAAGGGGATATCTTCGCCCCCGGCGGCATCGACCGGGTGTCCGGCGTCGTCGCGGAGAAGCTGAACATCAGGGTGCTGGAGGAATGCGACATCAACGAGTATGAACTCGTTGTGGTGGTTGACACCTCGTCCCCGGAGCAGCTTAAACCGATGGTCCGGGCGGTGCCCGAAGGGAGCGTGGTGATAGACCACCACGCCCCCACCGGCAAATGGGAGGGGATGCACTTCCTCTGCGACAACACAAAGGTATCGTGCTGCGAGATAGTCAAAGAGATCATAGATTCCGCCGGCATCGAAATACCCAGGGACGCGGCCATGGCCTTATTGGGAGGCATGCTGACGGACAGCGGCCATTTCCAGTACGCCGGTCCCGATCTGATGAGGGCGTTCGCGGACCTGCTTCAGAAGAAGGGCATACACATGGACGAGGTGTTCAATCTCACCCGGCTGCAGATGACCATGTCCGAGAGGATAGCCGTCATGAGAGCGATCGGCAGGGTGAAGTTCGATACCGTCGGAGACATGCTGGTCTCCACCGCATACGGAGGGAGCTTCGAGGCCTCTTCCTGCAGAACGTTCCTGGTAGCGGGCGCGGACGTCGCCTTCGTCGGGTCCCAGAGGGACGAGGAGTTCAGGATAAGCGCCAGGGCGACCCAGGACATCGTCAGGAAGGGGGTCCACCTCGGCAGCATCGTCGGTTCGATAAGCGGGGAGACGGACACTGACGGAGGAGGCCACGGGGGCGCGGCCGGACTCTCCGGGACGGGGGACATCGAGGCCATGCTCCACATGTGCATGCTGAGGACAATGGACGTATTCAGGGAGATAAAGAACGCTCGGAAGGACGACGTTACCTGAGTTTCCCCATTCTCTCGAAGAGCAATCTCATCGTCGCGTAGTTGTCCGGATGCTCGACGAAATATCCTCTGACGGGACCGAGTATCTTTATCAGCGAGTCGGCGGCGCCGTTCTTGAGATCGAGCGGGAACAGAGAACCAGAGAAATACGCCTCGGTCAACTCGTCATATGACCCAAACGAGATGTCCCCGCCGAACTTCTCCGGCCTTGAGATATCCATCTTACCCAGGCGGGGGAAGATGACGTATCTGCAAAGCATGAGTACGGGATTCTCCCCCTCCTTCTCTTTTTCCGGGGGGCAGAACGCCTTTTTCATCTTGCTCCTTATCGCTTCGTCGTCGTCATGGATGTTTATGCTGCCGCTCGGATCGCTCTTGGACATCTTGAAGGAGGCGGGATCCATCCTGTCCCCGCCTTTCAGGCCGGGGAGCAGCGGCGTGTGGAGCGCCACGGGCTTCTTCCACCCGAGCTTCTCCGCCGCGTCCCTTGCGAGCATGTGCGCCCTTCTCTGATCCATCCCGGCGTAGGCGAGGTCTATGTCCATGCAGAAGATGTCCGTCGCCTGAAGTATCGGATATATGAGCTTGGAGAAGTCCACTTCCGCCTCGTCCTCAGACCTGCCCATGATCGTCATTGCTCTCTTCACTCTCGAGAGGGTGGTCGCCTTTGCGACCTTTATCACTTTTTCCCAATATTCGATGTCGCTGAGTATCTCGCTTGCGTAGACGAACCTCACCCCGTTCTCCGGGACCCCGAGGGCCTTGAAGCAATCCTCCATGTATCCGGCGCATATCCTTATGTTCTCCAGGTC
>JAITCQ010000068.1 GCA_031283015.1 Candidatus Methanoplasma sp. | reverse complement strand
GAGGACGACATCTTGTCCCCGCCTCCGAGGCCGGGGAACATCTTGCAGTAGAGCATGGTGGGTTTCGGGTAATTGAGACCGGGGGCGGCGTCCCTGGCGACCCTGAAATGCGGGTCCTGATCGATGCCGCAGGGTATCAGGCAGGGCACTTGTTTTCCTGTCAATTCGGTCGGAAGGAACGCTGGCGCGGCCTGGATGGTGGTGAAGAAGATGGAACCGATGTTGTTGGAGTTGTCGAATCCAAAGACCGCTTTCGCGGTGGAGAACGTGACCTTTTTGGATACCTTGAGCGCTATGGGATAAAGCGTCTTTATATTCTCGGTGTCGAGGATTATCTTCGTTCTTTCGGGGTCGAATCCCAGCGCGATGAAGTCCAGCGCGTTCTCGTACGCCAGCGACCTTGTTTCCTTGAGAGTTAGATCTTTGAACAAGAACTTCTCGTCGTCGGTCATCTGGAACAGCATGTCTACCTTGAACACATCCTGCACCCACTTGTTGAATATCCACGGCATGAGGTGTCCGAGATGCGTATGTCCGGAGGGGCCTCTGCCGGTATACAGAACGAACTTGTTCCCTTTGTCGTACTCGTCCAGCAGTTTTCCCAGGTCCCGGTGGGTGTAGAATATCCCTCGTCTCAGCATCGGGTGGGGTTCGCCGTATCTCCCGATCCTCTTCATCAGAGCATCGTCGATAGGTGTGGTGCCGAACCGCTCCATCAGGAGATCATAGTCGATATCTCCGCTTACCTCCCACGGTGTGACCTTGAAATCATCTGCCATGTCAACTGACCTTATATCGGAAAGGGTGGCACTATTTTTAAGCTTTCTAAAGAGACGGCGTCTCGGCGGGCGCTCTGACGATCATTTTCCGGCAATGCGCCGCCGAGCGAGCGGAATCGCTTAATTATACAAACCACTTTGGGGTGTCCATGTGGAAGATACTCGGCGTCAATACGATCTACATAGACGTACCGAACACCGTAAAGAGCAGACTCATAGAGTTGGCGGGCGACGGGGAGAAGGAAACAAAGTTCAAAGGCTTCATGGAAAGATCGGAGGTCATGTTCCTGCTTAACGGTGAGACGGAGGAGAACTCGTTCTTCATAACCGTCCCGGAGGACTTGGGTCCGGATGATATACAGATCATGGCGGACGTTATCTTAGAGATAGCCAAGACCATCGAGTTCCCGTTCGCGGAGGTCGAGGGCACCGAGCAGAGATACCAGGTGATCATTACTAACAACAAGGAACCGGAACTCCTCGGGCTCAACAGAACGCCGGGGATATCGGCCGCAGAGGTGTTCAAACCCATAATAAAATCCTTGGACTCCAAAGGCAAGATGAACCCCGGGTTCTACGGCTGAGCCGCGTCTCTGAAGGTACTCCGGGAACAATCATTTCTCTTCGGGGAGCGTCAGCTTCCCGAAGTCGTTCTTATCTCTTCTGGGAGTCCCGGGTACGTCGTCCCATGACTGCTTTTTCTCATCGTTCTCCAGACCCACGAACACCGGCACCGGCCTGAACATCCTCCACTTGGAAACGATGTCGTTTATGGTGACCGCTTCAAAGACCCAGTAATACAATATCGAGACAAGCGTCAGTATGCCAACTATCATCGCCGCTGACAGGACGATATAGAATCCCACCGTATACAGGTCCGATGTGTTTATCGCCACTAGGACAAAGAAGAACGCCGCGATGACCGGTACCGCCATCCTCTGGAGGGTGGCCTTTATCCCGTTGTATACTTTGAAATCCCGGTAGTTGGTCTCCACCCTTACATTGAGCGATCTGAAGATCGCCCACGGCATCACCAGCACCGGGATGTAGAGGATCAGCGTGAACATCATGAGCGGCACGGAGCTCTCCGAACTCAGGTTCATGAACGTCGGGTTCATGGAGATGTATATCCAGATGAACATCCCCACCATCAGCCCGAGCGATATGGAACTCCCCACCTCCTTCCAGGGTATCTTCGTCCTGCTGAGCTCGTAATCCATTGTGATATTCCTTGTGTCCATATCCTCCGGAACGTTGAACAGGAACGCCACGAGCTTGTCCTTTGCCGTGAGCTTGTCCTTGACGTTGATGTATTCGATAGTACGGAGCACCTGGTAGAAGACGGACCTTTGGAGAGCGTCGACCAGCGCCACCACTCCCGCCGCTCCGATGATGAGGAACAGCAGCAGGAATATCAGCGTCTCCGGGATGTCTATGAACCAAAGCACCATCGCCGCGGCGGCGAGTATCAGGAGTATCCAGTATCTCGATCTTACGTAGAAGGCCATGCCGCAGACGAAGAATGGGAGCGCGAGCCAAGGCATCGCGTCATGTGCCTGGGAGCCGCCCTTCGCCCCTTCGTATATGACGTATGCAAGCGACAGGATGAAAGTTGCCGCCGCGAGGATCATGATGCATTTGTCGAACACTCTGATCAGGGATATCCCCTCCGGCAGCTGGTCTGCCCAGAAATCCCCGTTCCTTCCTTTTTCCAAGCGGAGGTTCATGTTCTTGCCATCCATATCTCTGCGCTTACGGTCGCTTTATCTCCAGGATATACGCCCAGGATCATTCCCATCTCTTTGCTGTCGTCCGTAGGGAGAGGACCTATCGTTCCTTCTTTGACTGCCTGCTTATAGCTTACCGTCGATCCCTTCTCGTCCGCAACGGCGATGTCGATCGGGATGTCCGACTTTATGTTTATCCTGATGACCCTTCTTTTTTTGACCTTGAAGGGAAAGGTCTGAACGTTCCTGTAGAAACCTTCGGCGGAGGGGTCGAATTCCCCCAAAGATAATCCCTCCAGCGTGAAGACCTGTTCCCTCCCGTCCAACATTGCCATTGAACAGGGAATGTCCTTGCCGTTAATAGGTATTTTCATAAGAAGTGCTGAGGACAAGATGCCGAAGGGCATGATAAACGCCATCTGTCTCCGAAAGGCCGCATAAGGAGGGACACGTCTGGCTTTATGGGTTTTCGGTAAAATTAAGGAGTAGTAAAAGGGAGTAATAAAACGCCTGCCGATAGACCAGATAGAAAGGATCGGGGCAATATCACTGAGCGTCCGATATCTCTTCCAGGTCTGTCGAGAATCTCCACATCTTCGGATAATGCCCCCGGTCCATGAACACCCTCTCGATGTCCACCGCCTTCCCTTGCTCGGAGGTCATTACTTTAGAGGTCGACATAAGCATCTTCCCAATCGCTATGAGCTCCCCCCTTGCGGTCATCAACGCGACCAGAGCATTCTTCCGTATGTCGTCGTCCAGCATGTGTATCCCCTGAATATTGAGATCGGATCCGTGGCATACCGCGTCCACTGCGGTGGGCTTCACTATTATCTTCGGAAGGGGTTCGACAAGGACCTCCATGGGCATCAGCATGCTCCTCAGCCATTTCTCCCTGCCCATCTGCTGCCAGAATATGTATGCGTCGGTCATGTCCTGCAGGGTCGCCGCCGTGTTCTCCTTCATCGTCCCGGAGCGGGTGCGTCTGAGCTCGACCATGTTCGCTCCGCATCCCAGCGCTTCGCCGACGTCGGTGCATATTGTCCGTATGTACGTTCCGGCGTCGCAGGATACTCTGAAAAGCACCTCCCGGCCTTTTATCTCCAGTATCTCCAGCTCGCTGACGGTCCTTATCCTCAGCTGCCTTTTGACAGCTGACCTCACCGGCGGCATCTGATATATCTTTCCGACAAACTTTCCCAAGACCTTGATGATCCTCTTCTCTTCGACGTCCTTGTGAAGCCTCATCAAGCATACGTACTCCTTATCGGAGGAAAGGACCACGTCCGTCAGTCTGACCGCTTTGCCCAGACAGATCGGGAGGACGCCGCTGACGTACGGGTCAAGCGTCCCGCCGTGACTGATGTTCTCGGCGTGAAGCGCGTTCCTTACCCATGCGGTGACCTGATGGGATGTCGGTCCTGAAGGTTTGTCCAGAGCTATCACTCCTGCCTTAAGAAGCTCGCCTACGGAGCGGTCCGACGGTCTTTTGCCCCATTTGTCGGGCAGTGTGTTCGGGTCTTTTACGATCAAGTGCTTTCCTCTATTCCCTTGAGGATCCTGTCCACGACCTGATCCGGATCCATATCGTCAGTGTTGAGGATCAGATCGTACACGCTTTTATCCTCTATATCGATATCGTAGTACATTTTGTAACGTTTTGCCTCGGAGGATTGTCTCTCGATAGTGTGGCGGTATACGTCCTCCGGAGATTCCCCGTCCCGTATCCCCACTCTCTTCAGCCTTACCTCCGGGCTTGCCCCCAGATATACCCTGAAGGCGGGGATGCCGCTCTTGGTGAGCATGTAAGCGGAGAGCCTGGATTCCAGGATCATGTTGGAATTCGCTTTTGCAACGTCGAGGATCATCCCGTCTATCGTTTCGTCGATAGAAGGATCCAGCTCGGCGAGCCTGCTGAACTCGGCGAGGTCCATCCCCCTTTCTTTGGCAAGTTTCCTGAAGAATTCCCCGAAGACCGTGGCCTCCATGCCGAGTTTTTCGGAAAGTATCCTGCATGCGGTGGTCTTGCCGGACCCCGGAGGGCCGCTTATGGTGATCCTCATGCAGACCTCAGCGCTTGTACTCTGTGCCTTCCAGTTCGGCAAGGCGCTTCTTCAGAAGGAAGTACCTGACGAACCTGTTCTCCAGCTGGCCTATGGGTAGGCTTATCATTGTATAGATGACGATCCATATCGGAAGGATCCATAGGGAGTCCGTCAGGTTGACGGTGCCCCACGGCATTGCTACGACGAGCAGCTCGGGCGGCACGGTGTTGCCGATGAAGTACCAGACCCAGGCGTAGATCGGTATCACGACCGCCATCGTGATCGGCATGACCTTCATCATCTGAGTGCTCGACTGCATCGAATTCGCCATTATCTTCGGCTGCTCCTCCTGAAGCTTCTTCAGTTTGAAGAGGTTGTTCTCCAGCTTTGCCTTGCGCATCTCCTTGTTGAAGTCGCTCTGTATCTTCTGGTTCTTGGCCTGCGTGACGAAGTCGGTCATCAACGTTCTTATGATCGTGCTTATGGTTATCATGATCAGACCGGCGATGACCAGCGTGAGCACGGGAAAGTCGCCGCTGAAGTCTATGACGTGAAGGCCATAGTTCAGCCCCTCGCCTATCTGGTCCCTGAAACTCATGACGACCATCATTATGATCAGCATACCGAACATGCCGATCATTGTGCCTTTCGGCATAGCTGGCATGCTCGACTGCGCTTTCATCGCCCCGGGGCTTCCGGGATTGGGCATCGTCATTCCTCCCTGCCGAAGAACCCTCTCATTATCGGGTTCATCTCCATCATCTGCTCGCGGCCGATCGCTTCATAGAAGTGTATCAATATGCCCACGGCGAGCAGCAGGCCGGTACCGGAGGCGTTGCCGGTGGTACCGATCATGTCCGCCCCCGCGGCCAAAGCGCCGATCATGGCTCCCGATATTATCGTTATAGTGGGAATATACCTTTCCAGCACTCTTTTTAGCACTCTCGGGTCCCTACGGAATCCTGGTATCTGCATACCGCTCTTCTGTATCTGTTTCGCGACAGCCTCCGGCCCGAGGTTCGTGGTCTGCACCCAGAACTTCGCGAACATTATCGCGCCCATGACCATCACCGTCCCGTAGATCATCACGTGGCCCACGTTCTGTATCACCGTATGCCCGTTGCCGTAGTTCACGGGATCCATGATGGGCATCAGCCAACTGGTCACCCCCGTGGGTGCCGACAGATACCACGCTATGCCCCCGACCGCGTTGGTGCTTCCGCTTTCGAAATAGCCTATCGAACTGTTATGGCCTATGAATGGTATACCGCTGAGGAAGTCGTTGCTGTACAGCAGCAAGGCCACCATTCCAACGTTGGCTAGCAGCGCGGACATCAGTATCACGGGGATGTTGCTTGCGTACATCAGTTTGATCGGATAACGACCTCTCGCCCCTCTCACGTTGCCGTGGGACAGCGGCAATTCGATACGGGTGGACTCTATGTATACCACGATCAGGAATATCAGCACCGTCCCTATCAGCGCTATCATCGGATTGGGTTCGCCTAAGAATATCAGTTCATAACCGCCGTTGGCCATTTCCGACGACGACGTATTCGTCAGGACGTAGATGGCCTTCGGGATCGTTCCCGCGGGAGGATTGGTCAGGCTCATCGCCTCCCCCGACGCTATCGGGTACCAGTTCAGCGCTCCGGTGAACACGGACTGCGCCACTCCCGCCGCTATGAATAGAGAGATACCGCTCCCTATCCCCCATTTGGATATCACCTCGTCGAACAGGAACACCAGATACGAACCTACGCACAGTTGCAGGATGATCAGCATCTTTGCGCCGCCCCCGCCCCACGCTGCCTCGAATCCGGCGGACGGCACCAGGAAGCCGAACACCTGCGGCACCGATTCCACCACTATCATCACTATCACGAGCAGCTTCAGCACCGATTGGTAGCAGCCTTTGTCCTTGGTGTTCGTCAGATCCAATTTGATTATCTTGGCGCCTACGAACAGCTGCATTATGATGGAGGCCGTGACTATCGGCCCTATGCCCAGCTGCATGATGGTCCCGGATGCTCCCGCCATGATGGTCCTGTACTGAGCGAACAGGTCCAGGGATTTGGCTTGATCCAGGCCGTAGATGTATACGTTGGTCATCACGAAATAGAGTACCAGTATCACCACGACCCACATCATCTTGGTCCTGAAGTGCACGTGGCCTTCGGGGCGTTTGACCGCGGGGAGCTTGTCGCTTATCGGCTTTACTTTATACAACAAGCTTGGCTGTTCTTCCATCCCAATCTTCTCCTCGTTGATATCACTCTGCTATGCTTCCGCCGGAAGCCTCTATCTTTTCGCGGGCCTTGGCCGAAACTTGGGCGACGGTCACTTTGACAGGTATCCCTATCTTTCCGTTCCCGAGCAGCTTATCTATACCCGCATTGGTTAGGTTGATATTATACATATCCCCCTCCTTGACCGCGAACCCCATGGACACGAACCTCTCCGCGCTCTCCGCGAGCTCGCTCACGTTAATCGTGCTGTTCGCCTGTACGACACACTGCGGCCTCTTGAAGCCGTGTCTTCCGAAGTGGTCCCTGTCATATTTGAGCATGTACATCTTCCCTGTCTTCGAAAGGCCCGCCTGTCCGTGCCCGCCGATTAGTCCTGCTCCGCGGCCCGCTTTCTTTCCGCGGCCGTGGGTCCTCGATCCTCTCATTTTCCTTGTTCTGCTTGGCATGTTCCCACCTCACAGCATCCTGTTGATGAGGTCGTTGATCTCCTTTCCCCTGTAGCCGAGGGCGCCGCCGTTCGAAAACGCGCGCTTATTGCCCTCATAGCCTTTTATCGGGGGGTGCAGACGGAAGACCGGTTTTGCGTCCTCCATGTCCCTCATCCTGTAGTTGTTCTCTATCATTGCCTTGGCGAGCTCACCGGCGTTTCCGAATCCCGTCTTTTCCTTGAGGTAATCGTCGGTTATGTCCTTGTCGCCGGTTATCTTCCCGCGGGTCTTTATCATCGCGGAAAGGGTCTCCTCGTCTATCTCGCCCCATGTGCAGTAGTCCTTCACCATCTGAAGCATGCCGTCGACGGATGAGGTCTGGGGGAGGACCACACAGTGGTTCACCCTTGTGAGACCGAGCAGCCCCATCGTGTACCTGATATCCTTGTTGACGTCGGGCTGGCCGCGTACGCGTATGACCGCATATGCCATCTTCATTCCTCCTTTGCGCCGGCGTCGGCCTCGGCGAACCTTATGCCCACCGGTCCCGGAACGATATTGAGCGTCTTTGCCTGCTCTTCGGTGACCCTCATGCGGGCGGTCATCTTCAGCGCCTCGAACGTCGCCATGGCGTAGTTGACCTTCGTCTTGGTGTTGCCTCTGGCGAATCCCCACGCGTCCTGCACTCCCGCGAGCGTCAGGAGACTCTTCGCGACGTCCCCGACCGCGAGCGATATTCCGCGCGGAGCGGGTTTCAGGTAGACGGTGACGGAGCCTGTGCGCCCCATGACCTCAAAGGGCAGCGTGTGCGGCAGGCCGCATCCGCATTCCCACGATCCGCATCCTCTCTTCACCTCGATGATGTTGAGTTTCGCGTTGTCGATCGCTTTCTTGATGGACGGTCCCACCTCCTTGCCCTTGGCCCTTCCTATGCCGATGAACCCGTCGCCGTTGCCGACGATGCAGGTCACCGCAAATCTCACCCTCCTTCCGGAGTCGGTCATCCTCTGGACCATGTTCAGGTCGATCACTTCGTCCTTAAGGTCCGGCAGGAGTATGTCCACGATCTCCGCCTCGCGGAGAGGCAGCCTTGTCTCCAGTGCGTCGCTCATGGTTGTGACCTCGCCATTGAGGACCATCTGTCCCAGTCTTGTCTTCGGGATCCAATCCATATCACTCAGCCTCCATTTTCTGCTTTATGCTGCTCAGCGCGGCCTCTATGCCGCCGTCGATATGCTTGCCTTTGATCCTGTCCTCCGCGGGAAGGACCTCCTCGCTGTGAGGGACCTCCAGGCCGGCGTCGGTCATACCTTTCACAACTGCGAACAATACTCCGCCGTGCTTCGGGTTCTGCATACCGATGTCCAGAACGGCATACTCGATGCCGTCCTTCAATGCTCTCTTGCCCGCAAGGAACCCGACGAGGTATGCGGCCGGAATGGACGAACACGAATATGTCCATCCCATCCCGCGCAGGTCTCCGGTCGTTGCCGCGGCTCTGACTATATCTCCGCCCATGTCGAAATCGACGAACTGGACGGTAACGTTCTTGTTGGACCTCCTTACCACGGCCCTGGGTTCGGAACTCCTGAGGAGCCTCTTCCTGGCGTAATAGTCGGTACGGTATTCTCTTCTTCTTCTGAACGCAACTTTATATCTCGGTCCTGTCGCCATCAGATCTCCTCCTCTTTCAGGTGGCCTGCGGCGGCCATGTGCTGTTTAAGGTTCCTGCGGGATTTGTATACTCCTCCCTTGGCTCTCCTGTAGTAGAACCTGTAGACGGACGGGGTTATCTTCCCGTCCGCCCTCAGGGTCTTCAGCTCGGCGCGGATGGGCCTTATGGTGGCTATCCACCTGCGTTTGTCCGGGACGCGTGCGTTTGCTGTTCCCTTCCTGCTGCCGGGGCCCTTCCTCTTTCCGCTTGCCTTTTGATTGGCTACGTATCTTATCCTTCCTTTGGACGTTCCCTGCTTGGGCTTCGCCTTTATCGTTCCCGAATCGATCGCGATGCGTATGTCGGAGCGGGTGATGCATTCCTCGACGTCCTCCAGTTTGTCCGGATTCATCCAGACCCTGTTCTCGCCGCATTTAAGGATCTCGGCCGCCATTCTTCTCTGGTTTCTCAGATCCATGCTCACACCATCCTGTTCAGGACCCTGATGCCGAGTTCCGCGGCGCGGTCCTCGATCTCGATCCTTTTCTTCGTGCCCACCGTGCCGCCTATGCGGACCGCCTGCACCTTGGGGTCGATCCCCTCAAGCCCGTCCGCGTTGTGGATGAGCACTTCCTCGAATCCCGAGGGGTGCAGCCCTCTTACGGACGTCGGCCCTCTGAATCCGATGTCCACCATCGGCTGGCGCCTCTTGAGGCGCCTCTTCATCTTGGAGTGTATGCCCTTCGGCTTCCTCCACTTCTCTCCGAGCTTGGAGTATCTGAACCATTCCTGTCTCTTGAACGCAGGTCTGCGACCGGATATCACCGCTCTTTTCGCAAGGGCTTCCGCGGTCTCGTCGCTGAGTTCGGGCTTCGCCTTCGCGACGTATGCTCCGGTCTCGACAACCTCCGCCTCCGCCTCTTCAGGCTCCTCGACGATCTCCGTTCTCTTCTTCGGTTCGGCGGCCTTGGGCTCCTGCGGCTCTTCCGCAAGCACTGCCTTCCAGCTCTCGACCGTCTTCGGCCCTACGCCGGACAGGTTCTTTATTACCTCTTTTACCCTGGTCTCGTCGAAGATGGCGTCCCTGAGCTCCGACACGGACGATATCCCGATCTGTTCCAATTCCGGTATGTTGCCCTCCTTGAGGCCTGGGAGGTCCTTTAGTGTCTTTACGCTCATTCTTTCACCTTGTGTGATTTATGGACGATGTATATCCCATCCTGGAAGATCCTCTTGTCGAATCCGAGCCTGGATGTCGCCCTTTCGATGTTCGCTGCCGTCTGTCCGCATGCCTCGATGCTGTTGCCTTCGACAGTGACGTCGCTGCCGGCGATCTTGACCGTGCATCCGCCGACGATGTCGGCGAATCTGGGGGCATGTCCTCCCATATAGTTGTTGATCTCCACGCGGTTGTCCTTCACTGCTACTTTCATCGGGAAGTGGGAGAACACGATCTTCAGCGTGTAGACGTAACCTTCGGTGACCCCTCTGATCATGTTCCTGACGTGGGCCGCGAACGTTCCTACCATTGCTTTGTCCTTTGTTCTCGGGTATTCGCTGCTTACGCAGACCTCTCCTTCTCCGATGGCAATACTGACGCGGGGGTACGCAAAGTTTCTGCTCAATTCACCCCTCGGTCCTTTGACCTTCACGGTGTTCCCGTCCATAGAGACGGTCACCCCACCGGGGATGGCGATGGTGCTTTCGATTTTCCCTGCTATTGTCATCTTTATTCCTCAATATATATACGCTAACAATTTTCCGCCTATGCCAAGCTCCTTGGCGCGGTCCTGCGTGATCACTCCGGCCGTGGTCGTCAATATGAGCACACCGAAGTCCTGGGCGGGCAGATACCTCGCCTCGAACCTCTCTATCTCGCTCGCTTTGACCGAATACCTCGGCTTTATCACACCGCAGTTGTTTATGGCTCCTTCCATCATCACGCGGAATTTGCCTGCCTTGCCGTCCTCTATGTACTCGAACTGGTTTATGTATCCGTGGTCCTGCATGACCTTCAGCACGCGGCCGATAAGCTTTGAGGATGGTTGGATCGTGCATTCGCTCTTTCCGTCGTTTGCTGCATTCTTCATGACGCACATCGCGTCGTTAAGTGGATCGCTCTGCATTCTTTTCACCTCACGAATATTTCTTGAACCCCAGTTCCGGGGCCATGTCCCTGAAGCATTGGCGGCAGAGGTGCATTCCGTACCTTCTTATGATGCCTCTCCTGCGTCCGCAACGGGTGCATCCTACCAATCTGCCGAATTTCTTCTTTGGTTTCACTCGACCACCTCTATCTCATAGTTGTCTTTCATGTACTGGATCGCCTCGGCGCGGTCGACACGGTGGACCTTCGGTATCCTCCTTCTGAGGTGCATCCTCTGGGTGATCCGGTTCCCGGCCCTTCTCAGGACCACGTTTACGTCCATGCCGAATATCCCTATCTCCGGGTCGTACTTCATGCCGTCGAAGTCTGTGTAGTCGGATATCCCGAACGACATGTTGCCCTCTTTGTCAAAAGAGTAGGCGTATATCCTCCTCTCTCTTATGGGAAGCGCCCTCTGAAGGAATTTCTCCGCGGACTCTCCTCTTAGGGTCACCTTGCATCCGAGGGGCATCCCCACGCGTATGCCGAGGTCCCTGTTCACGTTCTTGGAGATCGTCTGCACCGACTTCTGGCCGGTGACCATCTCCAGGACCTTCTGAGCTTTCACGAGTCTCTCTCCGGCCTCTCCGACGCCGATGTTGACCGTCACCTTCTCTATGTGGATCTGTTTCATCGGGTTCATTCGGATGCCTCCGGCAGTTTGATCTCGGGATTCGGCGATCCGATGACGAACACGTTCCTCATGACCGTCTCCGTCCCGCTTTTGAACTTTACGACGTTGTCGGCGGGGCCTTTCACCGTCACGTACTCCGCAACCGTTTCCGTCTTCCCGGAAAGCGCGCCGTTAATGATGAGCGCGGCGGCGCCGTCCGCCAGGATGTAGGCGTCAAGCACCTTCTGGTCCTCGACGCCGATCTTCAGCGTGTCCCCGGATTTGTACGCGTTCTTGTCGAGGACGATGTTCCTTCCGCCGCTGAGGTTAAGCTGGATCCTCCCTCCGCCGATCTTGGTCTTGCCCTCGATCCTGCAGAGCTTCCATTTCGCCTCGTCCTCCGATATCGGAACGAGGGTAAGCTTCCCTTTGTCGGTCAGCAGCATGCGGTAGTTCAGTTTCATCTTCGGGACCGATACGGTGTCCATGACGCCTATCGGTGCCTTCGGGTTCTTGACCGCCGCGCCGTCGACGAACAACTCGCGGTTCCCTATTATCCTCTTCGCCTCTCTCGCCGTGTCGCACGCCCCGATCATGTCCCTGAGCACCATCACTGCAGGCATGCTGCTCTCCAGTGAGTGGGCCCCGGGGGACTGCTTGGTCGCCCAGACTGCCACTTTCCTTTTAAGAGGCCATGTCCCCGGCGCGGCTAATCTTTTCAAATGGTCGCTCATTCTTCAGCCTCCTTCTTTTTT
>JAITCQ010000059.1 GCA_031283015.1 Candidatus Methanoplasma sp. | reverse complement strand
CGCCGGACTTGTTGGATGTATGTGCCAAGTTATTATATCTTGTAATCCATCTAGGCTACGGAATACAACATGGCAGGAAAGATATACTTCATCGGGGCGGGGCCGGGCGACCCGGAACTGATAACCATCAAAGGAAAAAGGCTGATCGAGGAGGCGGACGTGATAATATACGCCGGGTCCCTAGTGAATCCCGAGATCCTCAGGAACACGAAACTCTCCGCCGTTATCCATGACAGCGCCTATCTGAACCTGGACGAGGTCATAGGGATCATAAAGGAGGCCGTGGACAAAGGTCTGAGGACTGTGCGCGTGCACACGGGCGACCCGGCGGTGTACGGAGCGATAAGAGAGCAGATGGATAGGCTGGACGGACTGGGGATAGAGTATGAGGTCATCCCGGGAGTGAGCTCTTTCCTTGCGGCCGCCGCCGTTCTGAAGAAAGAGTACACCCTGCCGGACGTCAGCCAGACGGTGATCCTCACAAGGATGGAGGGGCGGACGCCCATGCCTCCCAAGGAGAAGCTCATCGACCTCGCGAAGCATAATTCCACCATGGTGATCTTCCTGAGCATAGGGTTCATAGAGGAGATGTGCTCGACGCTGATATCCGGCGGATACGATCCGAAGACGCCGGTGGCGGTGGTGTACAAAGCCACGTGGCCCGACCAGAAGATCGTGATCGGCGATCTTACGGATATAGCGCGGAAGGTAAAGGAAGAGAGGATCGAGAAGACCGCCCTCACTGTGGTAGGAGGTTTCCTGGGCAATGAGTACGGCCTCTCCAAACTCTACGACAAATACTTTACAACGGGGTATAGGAAGGGGGCCGAGAGGGAATGAAACCCGCCCGCATCCCAGATAAAAAATTTAAGATATAAGGAGTTGAAAAAATGGTTTATGAAACGCTTAAACCCGAAGATATAGAGAAAAGGAGCATGGAAATAATAACCTCCGAGCTCGGCGGAAGGACTTGGCCCGAGCCTAAGTTCTCCATAATAAAAAGGTGCATACACACATCCGCCGATTTTGACTACGCCGACAATCTGATCTTTTCGGAGAATGCGGAACTGATCGGCATCGAGGCCATAAGAAAAGGCGCGACGATCGTAACGGATACGAAGATGGCCGCGTCTGGGATCAACAGGAATCGGTTGGAAAGTTACGGCGGGTCGGTGAGGTGTTTCATCAGCGACGAGGATGTGATAACCGAAGCTAAATCAAGGAACTGCACCAGGGCGACCGTTTCCATGGAGCGGGCAGCAGCTATCAAAGGTCCTCTGATTGTCGCGTGCGGGAATGCCCCGACCGCTTTGATAGCTTTGTACGATCTGGTCAAAACCGGAAAAATAAGGCCGGACCTGATAATCGGCGTGCCGGTGGGATTCGTGAACGTGGTGGAATCGAAAGAGATGATAACGGAACTCGGCGTCCCGTACATTGTGGCAAGGGGAAGGAAAGGCGGAAGCAACATCGCCGCCGCCATCTGCAACGCAATGATATATTACAAATAACGGGTCCGCCTCTTCTTTAAACTGTAAGCCTTCATGGAGACAGTAAAGAAAGAAATACTCAGCGTTTCGATAGGGTATGTTGTCCCTTGGCATTCGGGTCTTATTATCTAGTGAGTTGGATGTATAGTCCATCATTAATCATTATATATGTTGGATATATCTTCCAAAGTGATATCGGTCGGTGGTTCTTCTGGAAGACATCATTGTCGTCAAAGGCCTTGTAAAGAAATTCGGAAAAGAGGTCGCGGTGGACGGTCTTGACCTCACCGTTAAGAAAGGAGAGATCTTCGGCTTTCTGGGGCCGAACGGCGCCGGGAAGACGACGGCGGTCAGAGTCATCTCCGGCCTCACGAGTTTCTCGGAAGGAGAGGTCTCCGTCGGGGGGTACGACATTCTGAAGAATCCAAAAGAGGCGAAAAGGCTCATGGGCGTCGTTCAGCAACATATCAGCCTCGATAAAGATCTGACGGTCAGAGAGAACATGATGCACCGCGCGATGACACATAAGATGCCGGCTGGAGAAAGGAAGGAACGGATCGACGAACTTGCGGGGTACATCGGTTTGGAAGAGTATTTGGACAGAACCATAGACTCCCTTTCGGGCGGATGGAAGAAGAGGGCCGCGATAGTCTCCTCGCTCCTGCACAGGCCGACGGTGCTTTTCTTGGACGAGCCAACGGTCGGACTCGACATCCAGGCAAGGAGACTGATCTGGAGCCTCATAAGGAAATTGAACGGCGAGGGGACTACTGTCTTCCTTACTTCACATTATATAGAAGAAGTAGAGGCCCTGTGCGACATGGTGGGCATCATCCATAAAGGGAAACTCATCGCAAAGGGGTCTCCCGCCGACCTGTGCAGAAGGATTGGGTCCATCGCGGCAGAGTACCTAGACCCCGACCGCATGATGCGGTACAGATATTTTTCATCAAAGGAAGATGCGGAAGGATTCGCATCCTCGCTCGGCGGTGGACACAAGGTACTGATAAGGGATACCACCCTAGAGGACTGTTTCGTTGAATTGGTCGGGGAGAAACTGGGGGGAGAGTGATGTTTGAGTTCTTCAGAGAGACCTACTATGTGATGTGGGGAGACCTGATGTTCATGAAACATACCGCCTTGAACATCCTGATCTCAAGCGTCATGAGTCCTCTGCTGTATCTGCTTGCGTTCGGCTACGGGTTGGGAATGGGGCTGGAGGTCGACGGCCTTCCGTATATTGCGTTCATAATACCGGGCATCGCCGCGTTGACATCTTTGTCCGCATCATTCTCGTACGTCTCCGGCAGGTTGAACGTTCAGCGCCTGTACTACCGCTCGCTTGACGAGATGCTCATGTGTCCGATAAGCACATCGGCGGTCGTTCTCGGTAAATCCTTCCACGGTGTGATCAGGGGGCTCATAAGCAGCAGCATCATATTCGCCATCGGGCTTGCGATGGTGCCCGAACATCTTCATTTCACTCCGCTGTATGTCATCTGCATAGTAACATCCTGTTTCGTTTTCTCTCTTCTGGGAGTGACCTCGTCCCTTTTGGCAAAGTCGCATCAGAGCATAGCCACATTCAACAATCTTGTCATCCTTCCGATGACGTTCCTCTGCGGCACATTCTTCCCTGTGGATGTTCTTCCCCCTGTGTTTCAGGCGATGCTCTATTCGCTTCCACTCACGCATTCTAGCGTCGCCGTCAGAGCGTCCTCTCTTGAATGGGACTTTCCATGGGCGTCTCTGTTCATTCTGTTCTGCTTCTGCGTTGCGTTCTTTGCGATCAACGTGTATCTTATAAAGAAAAAGAAGGTCTGACAATGCTTGACCGATTCGAAAGTTCACCAGAAGGGACGGATCCTTCCGACCCCTTCGCCCTTGCCTTGGCCGCGGAACGCGATGGCGATCTTACGAACGCCGAAAGATTGTACAGGAAATCGGCTGGGCGGGGAAACACGATGGCGATGGTCAATCTGGGGGTGATGCTGATCGCCCGCGCAGGGTGCGAAGAAGAATCGATATCCCTTTTCCGCAAGGCGGCCGAGGGAGGGAACGATTCCGGCATGAGGAATCTGGGATATGTGCATGCGGTCGGCATCGGGATCGCGAAGGATAAGGATGAGGGAGTTAGATGGTACCGCATGGCCGCGGAACGCGGGAACGTCAAGGCCCAATGCAACCTAGGGGTGATGCTAAGAAGCGGGAAGGGGGCCGCAAAGGACCTCCGTGAAGCGGCGAAGTGGTTCACTCTATCCGCCGAATCCGGATATTTCCGCGCGCAGGCGTCCTTGGGAACGTTCTATCTTAACGGCTCCGGCGTCGAGGGAGATCCGCAGAAAGCCCTGTTCTGGTTCTCGAAGGCGGCGGAGAACGGCTCGGCGAGGGGGATGTACAATCTTGGTCTGATGTATAAGGACGGGACGGGCGTAAAAAAGAACGAACGTATGGCAAAGGGCCTTTTTGAAGAGGCCGTCTCGACGGGTTACCGGAAAGCGATGTTCACGCTGGGAGAGATGCTGATGTCCGAAGGAAAGGAGGACGAGGCTCTGGAACTGTTTGTGAACGGGGCCTCAAAAGGCGAGGAACGCTGCATAGAGGTCCTACGATCAAGACATGACCCTCGCACATGAACACACCGAATCCCTGTGCACATTCGCGGCGTCGATTGTTGGAAGATCAGGATTTGGCGTCATCCCTTTCGGGGATCGTTATCCCATCATCAAAGCGGACATAATACTGGAACATGTTGTCCAGGCTCCACCCCGCAAGGAGTTTCAGCGCGGGGATCAGCGTCCTCCCTTTTTCAGAAAGGGAATATTCGACGCAGACGGGTACTTCCGCTTTGACTGTCCTTGCGATCAGTCCGTCGTCCTCCATCTCCCTCAGCTGCTTGGTGAGTATCCTTGGAGAGACCGCCTCGATCTCTTTCAGAAGCTGGTTAAAGCGCAGCGGACCCTTCATGTAAAGCTTGCACAGTATCGTTGCCTTCCATTTCCCTCCGACGACCGTCATTGCGGCATCCAATGCGCAATCTATCCTCGGACCGCGGGGCCTTCGCTCCATGATACAAGCTATGCGGTCGTAATATAAATTAATGACTAACAATCATTATATATCGTTACTATCATTTTGTTAGTGGTGATACAATGTCGATAGTAGCGATCGTAGCCAGTCCGAGAAAGAAAGGAAACACTTGTACAATTGTAAAAGCGATGATAGAAGGAGCGAAAGAGAACGGCAAGGATGTGAAGGTATACCACCTCAACTCCCTTTCCAACGTAAAAGGCTGCCAGGCCTGCATGGGATGCAAATCGGCCGGCGCCTGCGTGCTTAAGGACGACCACGCCGAGATATTGAAGGCGATGAGGGATGCCGAAGGCGTGATATTGTCCACGCCTACTTACTTCGGAGAGGCGAACGGGCAGTTCAGGCTCTTCCAGGACAGGTTCTACGGTTTCTTGGGAGCGGATTTCGCGCCGAACATCGCACCCGGAAAGAAGCTTGCGGTAGTCGTAAGCTGCGGCGGAGGCGCCGATGCCGCTCAGGTGATGGCCAGCAAGATAGAGGGCTCGATGGCGGGAATGCTAAAATTCGTACCGGTCGGCAAGATAGTCTACACCGGCGCGAACCCCCCGGACACCGCTTCGAAGGATGCCAAGATCCTCGCCGAGGCCAAGGCCATCGGCAAGAAGTTCTGATCCAAACCGCCCCGCTGAACAGCGGGGCGGACCTTCCATTATCGGGCGTTGCCCAATCATATTATTTTTGCACGGTGAGATACTACATTGGTTGTTTCCAGAGCCAGCTTCTGCAACGAAAGAATATTTTCTATCAAAAAATGAAATACAGAGTTCTATTTTATGCAATATTGATACGTTATTTTATGCAATTGTTATGTTTTATTTTTTCAGGCAGAGTTTCCGCATGTTACCGAAAATGTCCTCTATAACATCGTTGCCTTCACCGCACAGGCTGTATTGTATATGAAAGAAAGAGACCGGGGATCTCGAAACGCATCCTGTTTCAGGATGCGTCCCCGGTCAGTATCCGAATACGTTTATTGCCCCGCCCTTTACGGGAAATTGCATCCCATTCCTGCGCACTGCGGGTTGGTCGGTTTATAGTTGGAATCCAAGCCGGGGTTGACCTCTATCGAGCCGCTGTCGCCGGTGATGTGGGATTTCCATCCGGCGAGGTCCACATTCACCACATGGGTGACCGGCCGATTGTCTACGAAGGCCGCGCTCTTACCTGCAATGTAGTAGCAGTTGTTGCTCATAGTCGGGTTGCCGGATAGGGCCGACATCCCGCCGAGATCGCCGGAATAGCGGATCTCTATCATGGGGTGCTGTGTGAACGTTGCCGGCTGGCTTACGATATTGTGATGGATGTCAGGGTTGACGTTGGCAGGACGACCGGCACCGGCGGCCCAGTCCTGATAGGTAAGGCCGAAGTAGATCGCACTGTGAGGAATTCGGGTGTGGTCCGCGTAGTTCATCACGTCTACCAGTGTGTTGTTGTAGACCTGAGCATCCTTGGAGGCGTAGAGGCCTATGCCTTCCCAGCCGGTGTGGATTATTAGGTTATTGCGCACAACGCCGCCGATATTCTCATAATACTGCGGGTTTACGCCGGTGTCGAAGAATTCTGGGCTGGTGTCGAAACCGACCATGATCCCCGCTCCGTATGTGTTTTCAACACAGTTGTTCTCGATCAGCGCGTTGATCGCGCCGCCTTTGGCGTAGACCCCGTTCGAGCAGATGTTGTAGATGTGGTTGTTCCGCACTATCATATTGTCGCCGTTGACATTGTCGATGCCTTCGGAGTTGCACTCCCCCGACAGGAACTCGGAGTGGCCTACATGCTCCCTTCCGGAGTTGAAAATATTGTTGTATCGGATGGTGATGTTGTCACAGTTCGGCTTTATCTTTATCACATCGTTCTTTGAATCATGAAGCACGCAGTCCTCAATAATGATGTTGGATGCCCCGCCGCGGTTAGCCTGGCCCCAATCCCACATGGTGTCGAAACAAACGACATAGAACCCCCCCTTCGCCTCTATAGCTTGTAATTTACAGCCGGATACCATTCTATCTACTCCGTCTTCATACCTGTCTTCTTGGAACATGATTACCGAAGATTCGTCTCCGGGCGCAAGGTTCGTCAGGTCGATGACCGCCCATTCCCCCTTTGCGGACTTTATTGTGATATCAGAGGTTTGAATGCGGACGTCGCGGCCTTCTTTATAAGTGCCTCCGCGCAAGATTATGGTGTCGCCGGGTTCGGCGGTCGTCAAAGCGGTATTGATGCTTCTGTATGGCTTATTTTTGGAGCCGTCTGCCGTTTCGTCATTGCCGGTAGGGGAAACATATATCCCGTCCGCCGGGTCGTCGTAATTGTTGGGGCGGGGCCCGATGTCTGTATATGTCCCTATCGGCGGAACTGGGGGATTTTGTGGATCGGTCCCCGGATCCTGATCTGAATTCCAAGATACCGCCACAGCGGCGGCAACAACTGTCCCTGAAACTAAAATAACCATAATAATAGCCAATATTTTACTTACCATCAAAATTTCCCTCAAGTTCGTTATTACATTTTAATAACTATATATAACTAAATAAGTCTACTTATCAAATGGCCGAGCACCTCTTTCTTCAGACAGGTCTCTGCGGGGACATTCAACCATTCGAAAGCGGGAATTCCCGCAGAGTGAATATCCGCAATGCGCCGCTTTGTGTTACTCCATGAACTGGTGATGTTCCACAGTGCATGGACACATATTTGATTATTCAATGGCGTCTATAATTCAATTATATTAGGAATTAGTGCTATAAATGCGTATGTAATTCCATCATAGAAGGAATAGTTGTATATCCATAAGTTGTGACCGGTGACGCTTTACACCGCGATACGCCACCTCCTAACTTTTATCTACCTTTCAGCAGATATCTCGACAATGACCACAGGGAACCGCGAGGATTATCTCATAAACATCCTCAGACTGACGGAAGGGGAGAACACCACGAAGACCACCGAGCTGGCCGCTTTCATGAACGTCACGCCAGCCAGCGTGACGGAGATGCTGAAGGTCCTCTCGAACGAAGGTCTAGTGGTATACGAAAGGTACCATGGGGTCAGGCTCACGGAGGAAGGCCTTACGTACGCAAGGCTGGTCAGGAAGAAGCACCATGTGATCGAGAGCTTTCTCATAAACGTTCTGAGCGTCGACAGCGAGACTGCGCACAAGGAAGCATGCAGAATGGAGCATGCGCTGTCGGACGAATCGGCCATAAAAATGTGCCAGATGATGGGGACGCACGTAGACAGCGACTGTCAGATATGTTCCACTCCATGCAAAGCGGCGTCATCAGGGGGGGTGAACATCACCGCGTCCCTATCCGACCTGAGTCCCGGCGAGCACGGCATAATATCCCACCTGAAGAACGACGACTCCGAGGTGGTCAAGAAGCTGATCATAATGGGGTTCATACCAGGCAGGGAACTTACTCTGGATCCGAACCCTCCGTGCGGGAACATCACCATCGTTAACGTGGAAAATTCGGTGGTCGCGCTGACGGCGGAACTGGCGTCGTCCGTTTACATCGACACGAGCGGATGATCAGCGGTGGGTGAACACCGCTTTTATTACTTCCGGGGTTATGCTTTCAAGCCTGACGAAGCCGATGCGCTCGAATTGCACAGTGTCGCACTTTTCGTTCAGTATCCCGTCCTCCGTTATGCCGTTCACGACGCTGCCGTCCGGCATGAGCAACTCCGTCCTTATGCTGTTCCTTCCCGCCCACTGAACGGCCTTCACGCCCTTCTTCAGCACCGACAGATCGTTACCGGCGTACTTTGCGGGCGTTCCGTATTCCAGGTTGCAGAGGTCCTTCAGCCTTATCTGTCCCTTCTCCGCGAAGACCTTGGAATCCTCTGGAGAAATGAACACCGTCCTGCTTCCGTCAACGCGGTACAGACGGCTTCCCCGTTCGGGATGGTCGGGATGGAGCGGCGCCTTTCCATCTATCGGATCGTTCCCGTCAATGTCATATCTCACCGGGTCCGGAACGAAGAAATACCTGTTCGATACGCCGTCTATTATGTCGCGGTTCATTCCGTACAGATTGTCCCAGGTGAATTGGATATCAACGGATTTTATGCCGCTCTCCACCCAGTATCTCCTGACCGCCTCCGGTCTTATCCCTCTTCTTCTGACCGCCCTTACGGTGCCCGTCCTGACGTCGTCCCATCCGCCGTACTCTCCCGAACGTATGCTCTCCTTTATCAGCGACGTCTTGAGCACGGTGTCCGGGATGTTCACCAGCCCGTAATGGTAATACTCGGGTTTCTTCCATCCGAAATAATCGAAGATATACTCCTGTCTGAGCGTGTTGTTGAGATGGTCCTTCCCTCTTATCACGTGCGTCACGCCCAGAAGGTTGTCATCTATCGCCACGGACAGGTTCATCATCGGGT
>JAITCQ010000007.1 GCA_031283015.1 Candidatus Methanoplasma sp. | reverse complement strand
AAGGTCAGGCAGGACGGGCTGTATGTGCTGGATGTCAAGAAGACGGACGACAGGATAAGGGCGACGGCAAGTTTCCTTGCCAAATACGACCCGAAAAGGATACTCGTGGTCTCCGCCAGACAGTACGGTCAGAGGCCGGCGAGGGAGTTCTCCAAAGCCATAGGCGCACCCGCGTTCGCGGGACGGTTTGTTCCCGGCACGCTCACCAACCCCTCCAACGAAGGTTTCATCGAGCCGGAGATAATCATGGTCACGGATCCCGCGGCGGACAAGCAGGCGCTCAACGAGGCCCTTAACCTCGGCATACCGATAATCGCGCTCTGCGACGCGAACAACGAGACAAGGAACGTAGATCTCGTGCTTCCCACGAACAACAAGGGAAGAAGGGCGCTCGCCTGCGTTTATTGGATCCTCACAAGGGAGGTCCTTCTGGCAAGAGGCGACATCAAAGACCCCGCGGACTTCCAGATGGAGATCGAGGATTTCGAAGCCAAGCTCTGATGAGCTTGGGCAAACCATTTACTCTTTCACATATATTTTCCTTTATGAGATATCCTGTGGTCGCGGGCCGGTTCTACCCCGCGGACAAAAACGAGCTGCTGGCGAACATTGAAGGCTGTTTCCTCCATGATCTTGGGCCGGGACTCCCGGAGAGCTTCGGCAGCGAAAGGTCGATATCCGCAGCCATCGCGCCGCACGCCGGCTATATGGCGTCCGGCATGAACGCGGCCCACGTTTACAGAAAGATAGCGGAGGACGGACTGCCGGAAGCGTACATCGTGATAGGTCCGGACCACGTCGGCGTGCCGTACAGGACGGTCATGTGCGTCGACGACTTCCTCACGCCGTTCGGACCCTGCAAGATACACGAGGACATCGCCGCCGATCTCAAAGAGATGATACCCAGCGACCGCAAGGCTCATGTGTACGAGCACTCGATCGAGGTGCAGGTGCCGTTCATCCAATATATTGACAAGGACCCGAGAATCGTGCCGATAATCATGGGGGATCAAAGCAGGGGGTCCGCCGAAAGACTGGCATATTCGATAAAAAAAGCCTGCAAAGGCAGGGACGTGATAATAATCGCATCCAGCGACATGGCCCATTACATCCCGAAAGAGGCCGCCGAAAGGCTGAACGGGATGGTGTTGGAAAGGATCCGGGAAAGGGATGTGGACGGGATGTATTCGGTGATAGAGGATAATTCCGTGTCGGTCTGCGGATTCGGTCCGATGGCGACGGCGATGTTAGGGTCGGAGGCATCGAGGATAGAGGTCCTGAAGTACTCCGATTCGTGGGATTCGCTGAAGTATGACCGGGGAGCCGTGGTCGGATACTGCTCCGCCGTGATGTACAGGTAACAGAAAAATGGGAAACGGGGCGTACGCCCCGAAAAAAGCGTTCAGATGCGTTTCAGATATCTTAGGTTCGGCTCGTACACCAATCCCTTGTCCATGAGGGCGTTGGATATTTCCTCAAGTTCCATGCTGGATATCCCTTCGGACTCCGCCCTTCTCTCAAGCTCGTCCCTTGGGGCACCCTTCCCGTCGGTATCCAGTTCTTCCAGGAGACCGAGGATGATATCTTCCATGTCCGCATTGTTCCTGCGGGAGGCCCCGGGCTCGATGTCGATCTCGTCCGGGATGTCGGACATGTCCTCCGGAAGACCGAGGTCGATGTTCTTCTCCGGGAGTATCGTGCGGAGCGCGGTCTGTATCGCTTTAAGATAGATCGTCGAATTCGGGATGTCATACTGGTCCAGGGCGGTCATTATCCCTTTCGCGTCCTTCTCGCCGAACCCCTTCTCCAGGAGCGCTTTCTCCGAAACGCCCTCGATCGATGTCGCCCTCTTCATCTTGTTCAGCCTGTCCCAGGTGGACCTGGCCGTATCGAGGATCCATTGGGCCCTTATCTCCTCCGTGATCTTCACCACGCATTCCGGCCTGATGGATACGAACACCCTTTCGTCGTCTGCGGTGTAGGTCCTGACCTTTCCCACGACGGCGACGAAGGCGGGGGTGTCTATGTCAGCCATGGCCGCCGCGGCCTCCGGCTGGTATCTCCCTACGTTGATGAAGAAGCTCCCGGTGGCCAGGTCCTGTATACGACCTCTCCACATCGGTTCGTCGCCGGTCCCGACGTTCTCTTTCTCCGTCAGGACCCCCGCTATAAGCACCCTGTTGACCATCGCGCCCAGTCTCGTCACGACGTAAGAGGGGGCTTTCTCATCGTCGCCCTTTATCTCATAGGTAGCGGAGTTCAGCTCCGACGAGAAGAGCCGCCATGCGATCTCCCTCGCGTTCATAGGGCGGCCTCCACTTCGCTGTAGAGTTTCTCCGCCTCGGCGGCGACGTCCACGGCCTCTATCTCAACGCCGCTGACGATCATCATCGGTCCGAAGTCGTCGCTGAGGACGTTGCCCGCGGCCGTCACCCTTCTCATGATGATCAGCTCGGCTATCTCCCTGGCCACTATCTCCGGATTCCCTCTCGCTTTGGCCAATCCTTCTGCCGCCGCAAGGGTTATCCCGGTGAGTCTCTCGGTGTCCTGGCGGTTGACCACCGCGCTTATCGCCCCCGTGCCGTCGTCTATTATCAGTTTCATCCTGAGATCGGTCACGGGCTCCACTCTTCCGTGCGCTGTGCACTCTCCGTTAAGGACGGACCTGTTGCATTCGGGGCATCTCCATATGAGGCCGCTCCCAGCCCTCAGGTCGACCACGGTCCCGGTCACGGAGAGGTCCAGCCCTCCCCCCGCCGAGATGATGTCCGCGACGGTCTTCTTCGAGACCGTCATGTCTATCTCCCCGAAGGAGTCGTCGACCCTGCTGACCTCGCATTTATCGCCGAGATTCAGCTGGGGGATCCCCCTCCAGGCGCGTATGTAAGCGTTCTTGACGAAGATGGACTCCCCTTCTTTGAGGCCGTGGTCGTTCCATGCGGAGAACTGTATCTTGCCGGAATCGTCGGCCATAATACCCGAATAGACGGTCTTAGCTTCGCCCTTCACGGTGATGTTCCTCTTCTCGACCGACATTATGCGGCCCGTGACGGTCACGTTGCCCATTCCTTCTTTGATCTCCCCGATCTTTACTTCCTCGGCCTCCAAGGTTATCGTGCGCTCTGGAACATCCACCCGGATGCCCTCCGCTTTTTCCACCCTGCCGCGGGAACCCAGGTTGATCTGTACGCGCTCGTTCCACAGCTTTGTGTAAGCGCTCTTAAAAAGATAGACCCCGCCCTTCTCAAGGTCCACGTTCTCCCCTTCCCAGATCGTGAAGGGAGCGGTGCCGGTCTCATCCCCCAATATGCCGGATATGATCGTTTTGGGAGACCCCCTCACCGTTATCTGCTTCTTATCGACGTAAACGGCCTTTGCCGTTATGTCGACGTTTATTTCCGTGCCCTTCAGTTCCTCTATCTTCTTCGACAGGGTGTCGGCGGTCAGGAAAGAGGAGGAGCCGTCAGCTCCGTATTTCCTCCTGATCCCCCTTTTGGCCGCCTCCGCCGTGACACGGTATTCATTGATGTATGTGTTCAGCTCTTTCATTAGTTGGGCGTCTTCAATCTTTCCGTTCAGCTCCTTCTTCAGTTCTTCAAAATGGAGTCGCAGTTCTTCGTCATTCATGGCATCGACCTCTTCGTTTTTCCACGAGGTAATCTAAGTACCCCCTGCATGGTATAAAAGGTATCACCCGGGGTGTCCGAAAGTGCAGAATTCCCACCGCCTAGACGTCCGAAAAAACGCATATTGTGAAGAGAATACGCAAAAATCCGCGACCGCCGCGGTGCAGCAATATTTAAAAGTGCAAACGCAATGGGTGGATATGGTTCCCAAGAAAAGGATAGATGAGATCCTTGACGGATACGATGCCAGCGGCATAACTATAGCGACGCTGTGCTCGCATTCCTCTCTACAAATTTTCCACGGCGCCCGCAAGATGGGCTTCAAAACATTGGGGCTGACCGTAAAGGACAACACGAAGTATTATGACGCGTTCCCTTTGGCAAAGCCGGACGAGATAATCAAATACTCCGATTTTGACGAGATGGGGGAGAGAAGTGGCGAGCTCCTCGACATGAACACGATAATAATCCCCCACGGCTCCTTCGTCGAGTATATGGGGGCGCCGGAGTTCGAGGAATACGAGGTCCCGTCATACGGGAACAGGTCCGTCCTGCAATGGGAATCCAACAGAGAAAGGCAGAGAAGCTGGCTCACTTCGGCCGGCGTGCCCATGCCCAGGCTAATCACCGACGCCAGGGAGATAAACGAGGCGGTCATGGTGAAATACCACGGGGCGAAAGGAGGCCGCGGATTCTTCATCGCGAAGGATTACCCCGACTTCAAAATGTCGATAGACAGCTCTCAGCCGTATACGATACAGGAGTACTGCATGGGAACGAGGTACTATCTCCATTTCTTCTACGACCCTCTGAAGATGGACGGCTACGCGTGCAGGCAGGGAGGCTCCCTGGAACTCCTGTCAATAGACCGCAGGGACGAGAGCAACATCGACGAGATGTACAAGCTCGGTTCGATAGAGGACGCGAAGAGACGCGGCCTTTACCCCTCGTTCGTGGTCACGGGGAACACGCCGGTGGTGATCAGGGAATCATTACTGCCGAAAGCGTTCGAGATGGGGGAGAACGTCGTCAACCGCTCCTACGAACTGTTCGGGGGGCTGTGGGGGCCGTTCTGTCTCGAGACCGTGGTCACCGACAAACTGGAGTTCAAGGTGTTCGAGATATCCACAAGGATCGTCGCCGGAACGAACCCATTCATATCCGGCTCGCCTTATTCGGACCTAATATACCCCGGCCTGAGCACCGGCGGCAGGATGGCGAAGGAGATAAAGGACGCCGCGGCATCAGGCGATCTCAAGACCCTTATGAGCTGAACGGAACGATAAAGGATAATATACTAAAAATCACTGGGGAGTATCGATGGTGGCAAAAAGGCTTTCGGGAGTCCCGGCATCAGGAACGGTGGCGCTTTCCAATCTTGTAAGCAGCATGAAATCGCAGGGCATAGACATTATCTCGTTCTCAATGGGAGAACCCGACTTCGTGACCCCTGACAACATAATCGAAGCGTGCAAAAGCTCTCTGGATTCCGGGTTCACACACTATACGCCGTCGGCCGGCATACCCGAGCTGAGGAAGGCGGTGGCGTCCAAGGCATTCTCGGACAACAAGATACACTGCACGGCAAAGAACGTGCTCATCACCCCCTGCAAGCACGCGATATTCATGTCCGCGCTGGCGTTCCTCGATCCCGGGGACGAGGTCATACTACCGGACCCCAGCTGGGTCTCGTACGAGGCGTGCATAAGGCTGGCCGGCGCGAAGCCGAAGTACGTCCCGACGAAATTCGACGATAACTTCATCATCGACCCGGACCTGATCGCCGAAGCGGTGACGTCGAAGACAAAAATGATAATTCTGAACTCGCCCTCGAACCCGACCGGCAGCGTGATGCCCTGCGAGACCATCAGGGCGATATCGAGGATAGCGATCGAGAACAACCTGACGGTGCTTTCCGACGAGATATACGAGAGCATCATCTACGGAGGAAAACATCACTCCGTCGCCGCCGTGCGCGACATGTTCGACAGGACGATCACGATCTCCGGTCTTTCGAAGACATACGCCATGACCGGGTGGAGGCTCGGCTGGGCGATAGCCTCCGAGGACAAGATAAAAGAGCTGGACAAACTGCAGACCCATTCGATATCATGCTGCGTGTCATTCACGCAGCCGGCCGCGGTGGAGGCCATAAACGGACCTCAGACCGAGAGGGACGCCATGGTGAGGGAGTTCAAGAAGCGCCGCGATCTGGCGGTCG
>JAITCQ010000005.1 GCA_031283015.1 Candidatus Methanoplasma sp. | reverse complement strand
CCCAGAGTCTGGAGCTCTTCAGAAAAAGATACGACATTGGAAGGGCCGTAAGGATATCAGCAAAGAACTTCGGTTTTGAGAACGGAATAAAATCGGTGCCGCTCTATGCCGTATGGTGTATACGCTCCGATAAGCCTCCGCTGCGTCAAAGCTGACGTCCGCCCCGCTCCAGGAAGGTTTTACCGGCAGGCGACCGATGCGGACGCCTTCGCCGACCTTGCATCCTTTATTTTGTCGGATATGCTCGATCTTATGACCCTTGTGCAGGGCCAAGAATCGTCCATATATCGTATGAGTTCGATTATGTCCGCTTTGTCGTCGATCAGTGCGATGTACACCCGGCTCATGAACATGGACACCGCATAGGGGAAATCCCCGCATATCTCCGGCCTGTCCTTCCATATCCTGCACCTGTTGTCTCCGCCCAGAAATGCGCACGGATCCGTTTTGCTAAATAACAGTCTCCCGTCGGAGGACCGGTCAATATACTTTGCTATGAACTCGTGAAGCGGTATCCCGGCCGCAGCCGCGATGCGGTCCACTTCTTCCGGAAGGATGGTGATGTTAGGCTGATGGCAGCATCTGCCGCACATCTCGCAGGGGAACTCATCCTTATAACTCGTACAGATATCATACGCAAGGTCGAGGTCCTTCTCCATCTCGGGAGTGATCTCCTTGAGCCCTTTGAGTATGTACTTCCCTCTGTATACGGCCATCTGAGCACTTCATCCGAAGCTGTGAACAAAGCCCAGCATGAAGGATATGACGGACATCATGACCCCTGCGCCGGCCAACAGCATGAGGGGGATCCTGTCCGTCGAAGGGTGGCGGTTCGCGACGCCTATCGCGAACCCTCCTATGACCATACCCGCGGCCCCCAAGACGGCGGCCGCGATCGAGAGATCCGGAAGGCCGAACACAACAGCCGTGCCGACGATGCCGCAGAACAGGGAGATCAGCGCATATCCGAGGGGGTTCCTCGGGGTTCCGTAGTAATTGTCGTCCATTTGTATCACGCTTGAACGCTCATCCCGATACTCCGATAAAGATATTTCTCATCGGTCCGGCGAGCGGAACAGACATTCCATCTTTACCCGGACAACCCCGAATCGCATCGACTCGTCCTTCCTTTCCGAACTTATCAGCTCGAACCCTTTGAATATCCCCTTCATCTCCTCTTCCGAGTAGTATCTGTATTCGATGCCGTTGCCTCTTGTGTTCTTGTCCTTGCCTTCCGACCTAGCGTCCCCCACCGCGAACGACCTCACGAACACCAGTCCTCCCGGCGCAAGCACCCTGGACATCTCCCTCACCGTATCCTTCAGCTGAAGATCGTTCAGATGTTCCAGGATATGCACGGCGACGACGGCGTTGAAATAACCGTCCCGGAAGGGCATACGGTCGCACTCCGCGATGGTGAATTTCGCTTTATCGCCAAAGGCGCCGATGCAGTAGCCTATCGCCGTCGGCGAGAAGTCAAGCCCGGTGACGTCCAACCCCATCTTTATCAGGACGGCGGTGGTCTTCCCGGTTCCGCATCCAAGATCCAGGACCTTAGACCCCGGTTCCAGATCCAAAACTATCTTCCCCATGCCCCTCCACGGCCGCCTGTTCTCTTTGTAGAATCTCTCCCAGCAGTCGGCCTGGTCGTTCCCCTGATCTTCAGAGTGGTCGTCCCGCATGAGGTATTATTAGCATTATAAATAATAAAACCAACATAGGGCGGTCATACCGACGAACGCCGGTGAGGTGGTAGGAATGTATTGGAATGCAAACATTGAGTGTATGCCCGTTGAAAGTCTGAGAACGCTTCAGTACAGGAGCTTTAAGAACCTGGTCAACAACCTCTACAGCTTTAACAAGTTCTACCACGACAGGATGAGAAGCGTCGACGTGCACCCGGATGACATAAACTCACTGGACGACGTGCGGAAGCTCCCTTTCATGTATAAGGACGATCTCAGAGAGAACTATCCGACGAAGATGTTCAACGTCCCCAACGCCGAGATCGTCAGGTTCCACGCTTCGTCCGGTACCAGCGGCAAGCCCACCGTGGTGGGATACACGGAGAACGACCTCGCATATTGGACGGAAGCGCTGGCAAGGTCCCTGACGTCCATAGGGATAGGCAACGAGGACATCCTGCAGGTGTCTTACGGATACGGCCTGTTCACCGGAGGATTGGGGCTGCACTACGGCGCGGAAAGGGTGGGGGCGTCCGTTGTTCCGTCAAGCACGGGGAACACCGAAAGACAGCTGGAGCTCCTGCAGGACCTCGGAGTGACGGTCATCGCGTGCACCCCTTCATATCTGGTGCACATGAACACCGTGGCCGCGAAGATGGGCATCGATTTCAGAAGGGACACCTGCCTGAAGAAAGCGGTGCTGGGCGCCGAGCCGTGGACCGAGGGCATGAGGGCGAAGCTGGAAAGCTCGATGGGGATCAGAGCTTATGACATATACGGAACGTCCGAACAAGCGGGTCCGATGTTCACCGAGTGCGAGGAAAGGAACGGCATTCACATCGCGGGCGACATAATGTACGTGGAGATAATCGACACGGAGACTGGGGATATCCTTGAGCCGGGCCAAAGAGGGGAGATGGTGGTCACGATGCTTAAGAAAGAAGCTCTCCCTCTGGTCAGGTTCAAGATCAAGGACATAACATCCATTCTGGAAGGCAACTGCGCCTGCGGAAGGACATCCCCAAGGATATCGAGGATAACCGGAAGGTCGGACGACATGCTGATAATACGGGGAATAAACGTCTTCCCGTCGCAGATCGAGTACACCCTGATGAGGGTGCCGGCGGTAGGGGATCAATACATGATAGAGGTCACAAGGGACGGGGCCCTCGACGATATGAAGATATACGTGGAGATCAAGCCGGAGTTCTTCAGCGACAAGGTCGCGGACATGGTGCTTCTGAGGACGCAGATAGAATCCGAACTTAAGAAATACCTGAACATTGCTGCTGTAGTGGAGCTTAAAGCTCCGGGCGAGCTTCCCAGATTCGAAGGCAAGGCAAAAAGAGTGATAGATAAGAGGGCGATCTAATGACGAACGAGAACATAATCACACAGCTTTCCATATTCATCAACAACGAACCGGGGCGCCTGGCGGCCATCGCCGGGATACTGAAGGATTTCAAGATCAATGTGAAAGGATTCAACCTCGCCGAATCGGCGGAGTTCGGGATACTCAGGGCCATAGTCGACGATCCCGACAAAGCATACGATAACATCAGGTCCAAAGGCGTCCTAGTGAAGAAGACCGACGTGATAGGGATATCCATCAAGGACTCTCCTGGTTCGTTCTTCGAGGCCGCGGACGTCCTCGGCAAGGCGGGAATAAACATCGATTACGGCTACGCATACAGCGGCGAGAACTTCGACTCCCTTTTCGTAAGGGTGGACGACGCCGAGAAAGGGGTCAGGGTGCTGAAGGACGCCGGGATAAAACTGATCAAAGGATCGGAGATCTGACCGTGGGCAACCTGAACGTCGCCGTCCTCGGAGCGAGGGACCTCGCCGA
>JAITCQ010000001.1 GCA_031283015.1 Candidatus Methanoplasma sp. | reverse complement strand
GCTATGATAAGATAGAGATAGAAGCGATCTCAAAGGAGATCGGAACTTATGAGTTATCCATAATCCGGTCCGACGGATGTCTGATAGTTCCGTCCAGACCGATCACCGAAGCGGACCCGAGCAAGATCCAGAAGTTCGACGTATCGGCCGGTCTGGACGAACTGGTATCGGACGCGGCGGAAAACACGATCAGGCTGTCCTGATCTCAGAATGCGAAACATGACCCGATGTCGTCGCTGTTGTACACCATATCAAGAGTGACCTTCCTGATATATCTTGCCTGGATAATGGAGATGTAGAGGACATTGTTCCCGATCGGTATCCGGATATCCGATTCCTTCGGCCTCTTTACGGTGGTAGGCACCAGAGCGGGGCCGGTGCAGGAAGTGCATATCCTGTAATCGCGTCCCTCCGACATTATCAATCTCTTGACATCGTCGTCCACGGTTATTTCCATGAACCCCCTCAATGCCGACGCCTTTATTATCTTTATCCATCGCCGAAGAACCCCGCCGCGTCTCCGCATGGGTCTTCCGTAGGCTCCGCGCCGATGTCCTCGAGGCTGAATGTCCTGCGGTCCAGGATCACGGCGACACCGCGGTCGGTTCCCGATCTTATCAGCCTGCCTATCGCCTGCCTCATCTTTCTCATGGCCGGTATCTTCGACGAATGCTCCCAGCCGCTGCCGAACCTCATGTCGAAGTACCTGCGCAGCGCCTCCTGCTTCGCCGTCGGTTTCGGATATGGTATCCCGACCAACACCGCCATCTCCATGTCCTTGTCCGGGAAATCCAGCCCTTCGCTTATCCTTCCGCCGGTGATCGCGAACAGGACGCTTCCCTCCGACATCCTGAACTGGGACACTTCCTCCATAAGCTCGAGCTGCGTCATCCCTCTCCTTTCAATGAAGAGTTCCTTCCCCATCTCCTCCTTTATGCCGTCTTTGAGGAACCTTTCCATTATGGCGTACGACGGGAAGAACACGGCCGTGTTCCTGTTCACCGTCCGGACCAGGGATACGATGTGTTCTTTCATCCTCTCGTATATCTCCGGGATGTTGCTGAATTCGTCGTACTTCGTCGATACGTCGTTCACGTACAGTTTCAGAAGGTTCTCCGGAGGGAACGGGGACGGGAATATGCGTTCGGCGGTCTCCCGGAGGCCCAGTTCTTCGACGTAGTCCGAAAGGGGAGCCAGGGTCCCGGACATGTGCACCGACGACCGGCAGGATCTGAGGGGTTCCGCCGCTATGCTCGGATCCAGGCAGTAGGCCTGGAACTTGGGGTTCTCTCCACCCACAACGAGGAATATATTAGTTTCCTCATCCGCCGAGTTCCAGGCGGAAAGGAACCGCCCCATCGACAGGATGTATGATCTGGGGAGCTTCTTCCTCGCCTTCTTTATATCGGCTATCATCTCGCCGTGATCGACGAGACCTTTGTATATCATATCGAGGGAGCGTGACGACATCCCCAGTCTGTCCATGAGCTCGTCCTGCAGGAACGTGTACGGGATCATCCCGTCGTCGCCGGTAAGATATTGAGAAAGGGCTTCGCCCAGGCATTCCCTCAGCACCGCCACCACGTCCGTCACTGACAAGCCCGCATGAACATCCGGATCGTTCCATTCCAGAGCTTCCTTCTCGGCGAGGGCCATCGCCTTCATGCTGTATTCCAGCGTCATCACCTCTCTCAGATAATCGGGGAGGTTGTGGGCCTCGTCGACGATCATCACCATTCTTGACAACGGGGTTCCGGCCCATTCGAGGAATCTCTCCCGGATGTGCGGCATGAATATGAAAGAGTACGGCGCGGCGACCACGTCCGCATGCTGTATCAGGTGTTTCACCGTCTCGTAAGGGCATATCTCCCTCCTTAGGCAGTACTCCGCGAACTCTTCGGGTTCCGGATGAGCGGTCCTCACGAACCCCAGGATCTCCTGCAGGTCTATCCTTCCTATGTTCTCGTAATACCTGCAGGGCTTCCCGGTGCCGTCGTCCTTTTTGTATTCGGAGCACAGTCTCGACAGCTCTTCGGACGTCCCTCCGGCGTTCTCCGGGTCTCTTGACATCATCGGGCAGGTGTGGGCGCTCCGGCCCTGAACCCCTATGCAAACTATCGGCCTTTTCCGGGATATCGCTTTGGCCTCTTGCACGATCTGCTTCTGCTGGGACTTCGTCCTGGTAAGGTACACTAATCTCTTGTCGGTCCCCAGCACCGCCTTCAGAGCACCCGTCATCGAAACGACGGTCTTGCCGGTACCGGTCCCGGATTCGATCACCGCCGAGACGCCGCCCCTCACGGTGTCGGCGATCAGATCCTCTATCTCTTTCTGAGCCCCGATGTACTCATAGGGGAATATGTTAGGGGCGGTCGGGGATTCGTTCATCACTCTTTTCTGCGCCAGATGTCGTCGGGGAGCTCTCCGTAAACGACGGATTCGTCGTTCGCCTCCTCGGGGACCTTGGCGGGGCCGGAGTCCATCAGGTCCTTTATCCGGTCCTTCCTGAAGAGCCAGTAGTGTATCCTCCACTCCCTTCCGTCATAAAGGGTGGTCTCTTCCCTCTCGGTGGTGAGAAGCCCCGCATCCTCAAGCATATAGAACGCGTCCCTGTCCTCGGGTTCGAGGATGTTGTCTATTATCCTGTCCGCATACCCGAAGAAGTTGAGGACGTGCCTCGCGAGAATATACGCCTGCTCCTCCTCCATCTCCATGTTCTTGTCGATGCTGTTCTTCACCGCAAGGGTGAGGTCCTCGACAGTTACAGTGTTTTCCATGATTACCTCTCAGTTATCCACCAGATCCACGAATTTGACGTCGTTCGTGCCGGAGACGTCCGCGATCTTCCTCAGGACGTCGGAAGGAACATTCTGATCCACGGTCATGACCATGAGCGCGTCCGTTCCGTGTCTTCCCACTGACATCTGCGCTATGTTGATGTTGTTGTTACCGCATATCGTTCCGACCGCCCCGATTATTCCCGGGGAGTCCTTGTATGACACCAGGACCATATCCCCGCTCATGGGCGCGTCGAAGGTGAACTCGTCATACCCGACAAGTCTCGGCTGGTCTCCGAAGACGGTCCCTCTGATAGCCGTCCTTTTTCCTTTGGAGGTTATCCTCACTTCGATCATGTTCGCGTAATCGTCTGATTTTGCCGTTGACGATTCCTTTATCGCTATGCCTTTCTGCTTCGCGACCGGCAGCGCGTTTATGATGTTGGCGCTGTCGCGGCCGATTATGTTCTTCAGGATGCCTATTACTGCCGACACCGTAAGCATCTTGGTCTGCCTGCCGGCGAGTTCGCCGCAGTAGGTTATCTCCAGCTCATCTATCGGGTTGCTTCCGCTGATCTGTTGGGCCAGGAGGCCCATGCGTTCCGCCAGCGGGACGAACGCTTCCGTTTCGGGGTCCATCTTGCCGCGGGGAGCGTTGATGGCGTTGGTTATCTCGCCTTCTTTTAGATATTTCACCGCTGCCGCCGCGACCTCGACCGCGACCCTCTCCTGCGCTTCCACCGTGCTTGCCCCGAGGTGGGGGGTGGTCACGAGGTTATCGAGTTCCAACAGCTTCTTGTCGCACTCTTCGAGAGGTTCGTTGCACCACACGTCGAAAGCGGCGCCGGCGATCACCTTCTCCTTGAGCGCTGTGTAAAGGTCGTCCTCGTTCACGATGCCGCCCCTCGCCACGTTGGCGATCCTTACGTGGGGTTTCATCATCTTGAACTGGGGCATGCTTATCATGTTCTTCGTCTCGGGGAGGAGCGGGGTGTGGATGGTCATGAAGTCGGCGGACTGGATCACTTCCTCGAAGGTCGTGAGCCTTACCCCGATGTCGTCCGCGACCTCCTTCGGCAGGTACGGGTCGTACCCGACGAGGGTCATGTTGAACGCCTTCATCCTCTTGGCAACCTCTCCTCCGACGCGCCCTACCCCCACTATTCCGAGGACCTTTCCGTTGAATTCGACGCCGGTGTACTTGTTCCTCTTCCACTCGCCTTTGTGCATGGAATCGTGCGCGAACGGAATGTTCCTCGCAAGCGCCATCAGCATTGCGCACGAGTGTTCCGCGGCCGAAATGATATTGGCCGCGGGGGTGTTCATTATCAGGATGCCTTTCTCCGTCGCGTACGGTATGTCCACGTTGTCGACGCCGACGCCCGCTCTTCCGATGACCCTCAGCTTCTTCCCGGCGTCTATCACCTTTCTGGTGACCTTCGTGCCGGACCTGATTATCAGACAGTCGTAATCCCCTATTATCTCGCAGAGCTGGTCCTCTTTAAGGTCGACCTTCTCGTCCACCGGGAAGCCCGATCCTTTCAGTATGTTCAGGCCCTCTTCGTCCAGAGAGTCCGAAACCAATATCCTGGCGGTCATGCCTTTTCCTCCAATATCTCATCCATCACGGAGAGCAGCTTCCTCACGCCTTCCGGCGTGGTGTCTCCCATGTGTCCTATCCTGAACGTTCTGTCCTTGACGTCCCCGTAACCGCCTGATATCTCGTAACCCTTTGATTTCAGGGCCGAGTGGAACTTATCGAAATCAAGTTCCCCGCGGTTAAGGACGCTTATGGAGTTCGAGCGGAATCCCTTCTCCGGGAATATCCCGTTGAGCTTCCTTCCCGCCCATTCCTCGACGATATCGGCCATCTCCTTGTGCCTTCTGTACCTCGCCGGCATCCCTTCCGAGAGGATACGGTCCAGCTGGAAGTCCAGCGCATACATCAGAGAGACCGGGGGCGTCGTGAGCGCATAGTTCTCGTCGTTCTGTTTCTTCACTTTCAGAAGGTCTGTGTAGAACCCTCTGTTCTGTACCGTTTTCGCTTTCTCCAGAAGTCTGCCGGAGACCGCCATCATCGCCAGTCCTGGGGGCAGCGCCAGGGCCTTCTGCGTGCCGAAAACGACCGCGTCTGCGTCAAGGTCCCTGAGTCTCAGGTCCATCGCGAATGCCGAGGTCACCGCATCGACGAACACCAGCGCGTCGGGGTTCTGTGATCTGACCTCATCCGCAATCTTGTTGGAATCGCTGAACACTCCTGTCGACGACTCGTTGCTCACCCAGTGTACGGCCTCGATGTCGCTCTTCACCTTTCCTTTGATGTGTTCGGGGCGGATCGCCTTTCCCCACTCGACCTGCACCTTCTCCACCGTCTTCCCGTTAAGCTGGGCTATCTCGACGGACCTGTCGCCGAACGA
>JAITCQ010000106.1 GCA_031283015.1 Candidatus Methanoplasma sp. | reverse complement strand
AGGGACGACGCCACGGAAGCGATGATAAGATCCGAGGAGTACAAGAAGAAGAACCCGGAATATGTGTTGGCATCCGCCAGGATGTCCATGGACGAAAGGGACTGGCATTCCGCTCAGATGATGTACACTTCCATTCTCGCAAAAAGCGCGAACTGCGTGTTCATCATATGCGAGACGGCCAAAGCATTCTACTCCGGCGGGAATTTCGAGAAAGCGTTATCTCTGTATAGGGATGCGGAGGCCTTGGACCCGGCGTCCCCGGCGGTCATGAGGGGGCTGATCCAAACATACTCGGCGCTTGGGATGAAGGCGGAGGCCTCGCAGTGCGTGAAGGAATACCTGGACAGCGAGAACGCGGACCTAAAGGCATACGTCACCGGGGCCAAGGTGCTGCTTTCCAATTCGTTCTACTCCGACGCCGAGTCCGTAGTGGATAAAGTGTTACTTTCTTACCCCGGCGATCCGAGCGCGTTCATCCTCAAATCCGAGATCGAATACATGAACGGGAACATCAACGCTTCCCTCAAGACCATCATGAACGGGATAGACAAGAATCCCGACAACGCAGACGTAAGGCTTCAAAAAGCAGCGATACTGTTCAAGACCGGGAGGACGGACAAAGCGGTCGTCGAGCTGGAGAAAGCGGAGAAGGCGGACCATAACAACGTCGGGGTATTGCTGCTGATGAAAGACATCGCGGTATCTCAAGGCAGGAACGAAGATGCCGTAAGACTGAGCAACAGGATCTTGGAACTGGACCCGGGCAACATAGAGGCCATGAACATCCTGTCGAAGGCGAACCTCATCATGAAGCGACCGGAGGGGTCGTACGCTTCGTACAAGGATATGATGGTCGCAGACAACCGGGCGGAGAATTTCATCAATATCCTTTCGTCGATGATCATTGACGGCAGGTACGGCGATGTCATAATGATGTTCACCGAAAAGGAAAGGGAGTTCGGTAGGAATCCCACCGTAAGGCGTCTGAAAGGGAATGCGGAGTACGCCATGGGCAATTATGTGGCGGCGTCCGCCACATTTGCGTCGGCCTCCGAGCTGGAACCGAAGGACCCCGTGATCTGGCACTCAAAAGGTATGGCGGACGAGGCGAGGGGGGACATCCAAAGCGCGGAGGAGGCCTACAACAAAGCGGTGCTCCTTGACATGAACGAGCCGGAGTACTGGATATCGCGTTCTTCCATACAGGAGAGGAAGAGAGACCTGGCAGGCGCCGTGGAATCCCTTAACCGGGTGATCGAGCTCAGGCCAGGCGATATATATGCGTTGGTGAAGAAAGGAATGATCTTCGCGGAGATGGGGAGGTTCGACGAGGCATCGTACTTCTTGGACATGGCCGTTATCACCGAACCGAAGAATATCGACGTCCTGAGGGTCCGGCGCGATGTCGCGGCGGCATCCGGCAACGCCAAAGATGCGGAGGGGGCTGCCATGAGGATGATAGCCATGGACCCGGCGGACGAGGAGGCCGTGGCCTCCGCGGTAAGGATACTGATGATCGAAGGAAAGGACCAGGCCGCCGCGGACCTGATAGATAAGGCACTTCGGGCGGATCCCAATTCCATACCTCTTCTCCTGACGAAGAAGGAATTCAGTCTGTCAAGGGACGAGCACAGGGCGGTCATCGACGTCTGCAGCCGTATCCTCGCGATACAGCCGGACAACTCCATCGTAAGGAATGATCTCGCCGAGGCGTATGCCGCGGTGGGCGACGTGAACGCCGCAAGCAGACTGTATCCGGAACTCGCTCCCGGCGGGGACGCCGCGGAACAAGCATACCGCGAGGCCCACAAAGCACAGAAGCAAAAAGTGCCGGATACGATAAAGAGGTATGCGGAAAGGGTCCTCAGACGCGCATACATCTCAAAACTTACCCTCAATGATCCAGACCTAGTCGCCGCGTTGGATATCGACGAGGTCACCACAAAGGCGATAATGGCCTATCTGTCGGACATCGCAGAGTACGGGAACATCTCCCCCGGGACTCTGGAGTTCGAAAGGATGGAGAAACTTTCCCTGAGCGCGGTCACGAGAGGTAATTGCACCGGATTAGAGAAAGACCCGGTGATTTCGATACCCTGCGCGTACGTCGCGGGCGGGGCGAAGGATGCGGACGAAGCGAAGCTTCTCGTTGCGTATGTTTACAAAGTGATGAGTTCCAGACGGTCGGCGAAGGCGCTCCCGCCGGACCTGAGGAAGATAGCGGAAACGACCCAGAAGGGCACCGGCGTGGAGGAAATAATGAAAGCGTCGAAGATAGGGGTGTATCAGGCGAAGCTGGTCAAGGATAACCTCTGATCAGTACTTTTCCATATCGGATTTCATATACTCCCTGAGGAGGCATGTGGCGTAGTTCCCTTTTGGCAGGGAGAAGTTCATCTCGTAACCTCCGTCGATCATCTTGTGGGACAGGTCCGAAACGGGGCACAGGATCTCTCTCTTGCTTCCTTTCGAACTGCAGTGCGGCAGACCCGGGACGATGAAGTCCTTTTTTGAGATGTTCTCCTTTTCGATGATCGACCTCTCTATCTCCCCCATCTTCCCTCCCGGCAATTCGCTCTCCGAGCCGAAAAGGGAGATAGTGACGAACGCCCTGCCCGACCTTACCTGCTTGGCAACGAGGTCGATGTTCTTTTCCGAGGCCGTGATCGGGTTCTCGTGCAGGGGCAGCCTGTTGGAGTCCGTCGGTATGATCATGTCTCCCAGGACCGGCATGTTGAGCGGGAGTCCGCTTTTCATGCGTTCGCTCAGCATCCTGTTGAAAAGGTATGACTGGTAGGCGTGGACGAACATCATCTGGAGGTTCTTCGGGAGTTTCTCGATGGCGCCGCTCCAGTCGCCCGGCGAAGCGGCAATGTGCTCCACCATGATCTTCTCATACGACATGGTGTCCGGAATGATATTCAGAAGGGAGGCCCAGTCCTCCTCCTCCGCAAGGGCCTTCCTTGCGGTTGCGGCTTCCTCGTCCTCATAGAGCGACGGATCGGAAACGTAGTGCCTCACGGCACCCTCGATGTCCCCCCTGATTATCAATTCGCCGACCTTATGGGTGATCGGTCTGACGACGCCGAACCTCTGCACCCCGAAATAGTTCGGGAACCCCCCCGCATCTTTTATGGCCGCGCTGACGGAGTCGATCGTGCCGGGGATATCGCTTTCCGGCATGTCGCACTCCCTGACCCTGACGGTGAACGAGTTACCCAACAGATCGCCTATCTGAATGCCTCTTCTGGCAGTGTAGACGTTCTTGATCTCCACATCCAT
>JAITCQ010000081.1 GCA_031283015.1 Candidatus Methanoplasma sp. | reverse complement strand
TTGCGTTGAGTCCCTGGTAGGCGAGGCCGAGGAGGTGGCTTCTCTCGAAGTTACCTACCGCGTCGCCCATCTCGAAGGCACCGCACTGCTCGAATATCGAGGAGAGCGCAACGCCCTGCATTGCGTTCTTGCCGACGAGCGCGACAATGTGGTTCGCCATGATGTTCCTGATCGCATATCCGGCTCCCTCGTTGTTCTGGGGGATCTCGAGGATGGATTTCACGTTGGCCCCGTCAAAACTGACCGTCTGAGGGTATTTTCCCCAGACCGCTGCCTTGACCATGTTGGCCTTGTACATCGGGACCTTGAACTCGTCGATGATCGCCTCAGTGACCGCAGACGCTACGGTTGTGAACCCCGTCGTGTATTCCACGCCGGCGCTCATCCTCGCCTCCGGTACTATGACGACCAGGCTCTTTCCGTCTGCTTTGATCGTGACGGATGTGTCGTCGTCTGGCGTTACCTGAACCTTCTCCTTGACTGATGCTGCGATCTTCTTCGCATTATCGACCAATTTTATGTCGATCTCCTTTCCTTTGATCAGCGCGTCCGCCACATGGCCGGTCTTCAACGATTTCTCGATACCGGCAAGGCTGACCGCGACTGTTCTCTTGGTCAGAGACACGATCTTTTTGATCGCGTTGTTGCGCAATGGACTGATGGCTTCCAACGGTATGTCTTTCGCGATGCGTTTACCGTTGTCGTCATACAGGTCGACTACGTCCTTGTATTTTGGCATTTTATACCTCCTTGTTCAAATATTCGCGAAAAATGGGTAATTTCTCGCACTCCCCTTGCGAAAACAAGTAACGCATTCTCTAATATAAAACCATATGAAAACGCGCGTTCTTTAAGCAAAAAATTAGTTTTCCATAGTATTTCGATGGGATTTGAATCCCAGAAAAGGGGGATTCCGCTTTTTTGATTGTATTTATAGGTTGCTATGAGTAACACCTTGATGCAGAATAGAACGCGCATTACTCCCTGATTTATCAAAACAGGTAACACTTAGAAAATTCAGCCTCTTTTCGCCTGGACGAGCGGACCTTTCGAGTATCTTTCCAGTCTCGACACGTATTCCGGCATCAGCCCGTAGGGGATGCCGCACGCCAGCTCGTCGCCGGCCATATCGGTCTTCTTCCTGCACCCGAAACACCCCAGGGATACGTTGGGGGAGCCCGTCACTATGGGGACGGCGGTCACGTCCTCGCATGCGCATTGGAACGGGGCCGTGCTGAATGATGCGCGTCCTCCCTTCCCCCCGGCCATCAGCGACACGATCCAATACATCCTTTCGGCGGTGTCTATTATTATCACCACGTCCGGAACGAAATCCGCGTCCTTCAGGGGGCACACCGTCTCTCCGATCGTTCTGTACGGGATCATCACCCTTTCGTCCATCATCCTCTTTGCAGCTTCAACGGAATCATGTATCCCTATTCCCGCATGGAACTCGCCGGACGCCGCTTTCGCGGGGGTCTCGGTCATCCCGAGCACCGCCGCCCCGACGTGACAGCTCTCCTTCTCGAAGGGCAGCCTGAAGCTGCCCCCCTTCCTTGCGCGGAAGACCGCCTGGCAGTGGCTGATCTGGGGTTCCGGCATCTCCGGTCCAGGAGGATATTCGCAGCCTTCTTTGATGAGCTTCACCGCCACCGGTTCGGATCTGAGGTTGAGCATCGACTTCATCTTCCCGGCGTATTCCGCGTTGGTTTCGAGGGTCTCGGACATGAACCTGTATTGCAGTACGACGGAATAAACGTTACCGGCGCCTCTGCGGACGACCGCTCCGAAGGACCGCTGCCGGGAAAGACGCCTGAATGCTGAAAAAACGAACAAGGTGTTTGTTAAGAGGTTTTGGGGGTTCAAAGCTCAGCGCTTGAACGCTTTTATCGTGTCGACGAGGGCCTTCATGTTGGCGTCGGGCGTCGCGGTGGCTATACCGCAGCCGGACCCTATGACGCTGAACCCTGCCTTTGCGCAGGCCAGCGCTGCGGCCTTGACCTCTTCGGGCGTTCCCTGGAAGAGGGGCCTGACCGATCCGACGTTACCTACGAGGGCGGCTCTCTTGTTGACCTTCTCCGCGGCCTTCGCGGGGTCGACCTTCTCCTCGATGGACAGACCTTTCACGCCTGTGGCGATCATGCCGTCGATTATGGGGTAGGTGTCTCCGCAGATGTGGAGCACGGAGTACGCGTCCTTAACTGCCGCGAGGCTCTCCCTGATGAACTTTCCGGATGCGGACTCGAACATGTCGGGCGCGATCATATCGGTGGACGCCGAGGGCTCTGACATCTGGATGACGTCTGCGCCTGCGTCGGAGAGGGCCTGTGTGTAGGCTTTCACTATCGGGTTGATGGCCGCCGTCCATTTCTCTACCTCTTCAGGGGCCATCATCATACCGAAGACTATGTTCTCGGTGCTGACCAGGTGGCCGGCGAGGGTGAACGGACCGGTGTTACCCGCAACGAGGGCGTACTCTGCCCCGTGGGATTTCTTCATGAGGGCCATCGCTTTAATCGCTACGGCGGGCCTTCCGTCTTTCAGGAATTCCTCGGGAGCCATGAGCGTCGAGGGGTCGTCGTACTCTCCCATCATCGGGTCGAAGTGGAACGGGTGCTCTTTGATCATCGGCGCGGCGTCTTTCTTCTCTACCTGCACCTTGCATCCGAGCCTCTCCGCCTCGGCTGTAAGACAGAACGGTGCCCTTACGCACTCAAATCCGAAAACGTCCGCCTGCGCTGTTCCGAGCTTTGCCATGGCCTCTGCATTCTTGTGGGCCTCAGGCCAGGCTGCGCCGACCTTGTCCATCTGCGAGAGCGTCGCGGCCTGGGTGAAAATCGCCACCGGGGGCCTGTCGAGCTCTTCCAGTTTCATCGCTGAGATTATTCTTTCTCTTGGAGTCATTGACATATGAAATATCTCCTGAAAAACCTAAACAGAGTACTCTTATTTAATTGGGTCGGATGCTCCTTTTTCTTCGAACCGCAGGGGGGCGTCAGATGGTTATGTCGGTCACGTCTCTGAGTTTTCCGAGTTTGATTATCCCCACTTCCGACACGCCGTATATGTCCGCGTCTGGATAGTCTGAACCGCTCAGGGCCGGCGCCATGATGGACCTCCCCTCGGGCATCAGGTCGTTGCCGGCGGAGAACGGGCTGAAGGGAGGTAGCACGATCACGCCGTCCTTCTTCTGATGCACAAAGCAATGTATCTTCATGCCGCCGCTCATCTCGCCCGGTATCCTTACCGAGGGGTGCTCGTGCCCTATTATGACCGGTCTTACCTTGGAGTCCATGTGCCCGTGCTCCATCCTGAACCCCCCCATATCAACATAGTCGACGGCCATGAGGCCGATGTCAGAAAGTATGTTCTGCAGGAAGTTGTCGTGGTTCCCCTTCACCACTACCACGTCTGACGCTTCCGCAAGAAGGTCCATTATCCTTATGACCTCCGTCCTGGCCTCCCGTTTGGACCTTTTGAAGTCATGCTTGATGTCCCCTAAAAGGACCACCCTTTCCGGCTCGTATTCGGAGAGGACGCTGTTCATCGCGTCCCTTATCGACTCCGTGTTCATCCTCGGGATATACATCCCCTCCTCCTCGAGAGCGCTCTCATAGCCCAGATGCAGATCTCCAAGAACGGCGGTCGGCCCGTCGTCCAGTATCAGGCACCTGTCGTTGGTCACCCTTACGCCGGGGAGGATCTCGTACGACCGCATGTCCCCATAATGCACCTGCCTGTATTAATCGGGTCCCATGGGCTGTGACGTCCTAAGAAGATCGGGCGTTCTGTGCTTGGAAACGCTTCCGCAGCTTTCCGCTCAGATCGGGTATGCAATAGTATTTCTTTTTGTTCCGCAATGCCGGAACGGCTGGGAACATGGATGAGGACAGCGCCTATTGCGACAGACTTTTAAGGGACCTTGAGAAGGCGGCGGTTGCCGTCAGGTCCGCCGGGAGCGTCCTTATCGTCACGCACATCGACGCCGACGGCATAGCGTCCGGCGGTATCGCGTCCGTCACGTTAGACCGGCTCGGGAAGAGATACAGGGTGGTGTTCGAAAAGAAGATCACCGAGGAGGCGATAGCTTCGATCAACGGGTCGGCGGAGGACGCCGTGTGGATATGCGACCTGGGGAGCGCTTATCTCTCCGAGTTCAAAAGGCCGGGGATCATAGTCACTGATCACCATGTGCCAGATGAGAAATGGAGAAGCAGGCAGGCCTCCATCGAAGACTTCGAACGCCTCCACCATCTGAACCCCCACACGTACGGGATATCCGGCTCATACGAAATAAGCGGGGCGGGGATGACGTACCTCCTTTCGAAGACGATAGACCCGGGGAACAGGGATCTGGCGTTCCTAGCCGTCATAGGCGCCGTCGGGGACCTTCAGGACAGCAGGGAATCCAGGCTGATCGGCTATAATAGGACGATACTGAAAGAGGCCGTTTCCGAAGGGGACATGGCGGTGGAGGAGGACGTGCGGTACTACGGGAGGGACTACAGGCCTCTGGTCCAGTTCCTGCAATACAGTAGCGATCCCCCGGTCCCCGGTATAAGCGACAGCGGCCCGGGCAGCACCGCGTTCTTCTCCGAACTCGGTATACCTCTGAAGAAAGAAAGGGAGCAGAGGACCTGGATGGACCTTACTGCGAACGAAAAGAAAGCGGCCACCGAACGCCTGCTTTCGTATTTCGATGACGAAGAAATGAAAAAAAGGTTGCTCGGCGAGATATACACCTTGACAAAATACGAATCCCGCACCGGGCTGAGGGACGTGAAGGAATTCGCGACCGTGCTCAACTCCTGCGGGCGGTACGACGACGCCGGGACCGGCCTGAGAATATGCAGAGGCGACCTGACGGCTCTGGAGGACGCCGAGAGGAACCGCGCCGACCACAGGAAGCATATCTCCTCCGCCATTGGCTACATACGGGACAACCGTCTTTTGAAAGAACGCAGGTTCGTGCAGTACTTCGACGCCGGCACCAAGATAAGAGAGACGGTGGTGGGCATCGTCGCGGGACTCCTGCTAAATTCGGGGGAAGCGAGGAAAGAACTCCCCATCCTCGCGTTCGCGGTGGCGGAAGACGGCGTAAAGGTGTCCGCCAGGGCGAACAGGAACCTGACGGACCGCGGCCTGGACCTGTCGCAGATAATGAAGACCGCGTCCGAGATGGTCGGCGGCTACGGCGGCGGCCACAAGGTCGCCGCCGGCGCCACCATACCCAACGGTAAAGAGGAGGAATTCCTGAATATCGTTGAGGACCTGGTATCGTCTCAGATCATTTGAGCAGGGTGCAGAGTACCGCTTTCTGAGCGTGCAGGCGGTTCTCCGCCTGGTCGAAAACGACGCTCTGGGGCCCGTCCATGACCTCCGCCGTTATCTCAAACCCTCTGTGGGCGGGGAGACAGTGCATGACTATGCAGTCCTCCTTCGCTATCGAAAGCAATCCTGAGTTTATCTGGTACATGCAGAACAGCTTGACCGCCTTCTCCACGGGGGTCTCGTCCCCCATCGATATCCACGTATCTGTGTAGAGGATGTCCGCGTCCTTGCACGCCTCCATGGGGTCGTGCGAGGCGGAGATCTTGCATCCGTTAGCGTCCGCTATGCGCGCGGCGCCCAACATTATCTCCGCGTTCGGCATTCTCGTCGCTGGGCAGCACGCCACCATGTCCAGGCCGATTATGGCGCTGGAGTAGAGGAGGGAGTTGCACACGTTATTGCCGTCCCCAAGGTACACCAGCTTCTTGCCGCGGAACGATCCTTTCTTCTCTTTTATAGTCATCATGTCTGCCAGGGCCTGGCAGGGGTGCTCCAGGTTATCCAGGCCGCTTATGACGGGTATCGTCGCGGATTCGCCGATCTTGTCCATCACCTTGTAGTCATAGGCGCGGTACATTATGCCGTGGGCGAATCTGCTCAGCACCTTGGCGGTGTCCTCGACGGTCTCCCCCTGGCTGCCCATGTGCATCTTCGACACGTCGATGTGCAGTGCGTGGCCTCCGAGCTCTGTGATGGCGACGTCAAAGGATATCCTGGTTCTGGTGCTGGGCTTTTCGAACAGCATTATAAGCGTCTTGCCTTTGAGCGGCGCGCCGTGGGTGCCGCGCTCCGCTTTGAGCTTTATGGCCAGATCCACAAGGTCCGGCCACTCGTCCTTCATATCCAATACGGATATCAGATCTTTCTTTGCCATGATACGGAGATTGATTCGGCCTGTTATTAACACTTATGCTTAAAAATAGACATTATCGGGCACTTTGTGTCCGATTCTTCAGTTTCTGTCGTTAGAGAACATCCTGCGTACGTGTTCCATCTCTTCGCGGGAGATGTGACAGTAACCCCCGGGGTTCTTGTCCAAATAATGCTGATGGTACTCCTCGGCCGGGACGTAATACAGCAGCGGTCCCGCTTCTGTGAAGAACTCGCCGCGCTTCTTCCTCTCTTTCTCGACGTATCCCTCGACGGTCCTCCGAGAAGGTTCATCCGCCCAGTATATCCCGGTCCGGTACTGTATGCCCCTGTCGTTCCCCTGGCGGTTCAGAAGAGTGGGGTCGATGATCATGAAGAAAACGTCCAGGATACGTTCGAGACCAACGGTCGCCGGATCGTATGATACCCTGACAGCTTCGCAATATCCGAACTTGCCGGAACACACCGTCATATAGTCGGGGACCAGGAGGGCATACCCGTTTGCGTATCCGCACTCGGTCCCCGTCACTCCGGGTATGGCCGAGAACACCTTCTCGACGCCCCAGAAGCATCCTC
>JAITCQ010000074.1 GCA_031283015.1 Candidatus Methanoplasma sp. | reverse complement strand
TCGTTCTTCATGCCGGAATATTCTTCCGCCATCTTTTCCAGCATGTATTCTTCCTCTTCGCTTACGGGACGGAATTCCGCTCTTTCCGCGGAGCCGCCCGCCTGAGCCTTCATGCTCTTTGCAAGGGCGGGGCCGATCTTCGGCAGTCTCGAGAGGAGATCGATATCGGCTGAGACGATGTCCGACCTAGAACATATGCCGTTGTCGTAAAGTACTCTTGCCCTCGCCCTCCCCACCCCCCTGAACGACACGAGCCCCAAGAGTTCCTCCTTCACGCCATAACGCACGCGGGTGAGAAGGGGCTTGATCCTTTTCGTCGCTTCCGGCTTGAATATGTACGCGACCTCGTTCATCGAATAGAGAAGCCAGTCGGTCATGTCCACCCTGGCCCTTATGTCCCCCGGCCCGATGCCCAGGGATATCGTTATATCCTCTTCCGAGACCTCGCCGATCCAATCGTTCAGAAGGACCGCCACCTTGAGGTCGCTCATGAAACTCTCGTAACCGAACTCATCGTCGTCGTCCGCCGGCTCGACAAGGAAATCGCCGTCGTGCCTCCGCTCCAGTTCGGATAATCTTTCAGAGTCCCCCTTTTTCGGATAAAGGCCCAAGACATCTGGGGTGGAGGCGGCCGCATGCAATATCATAAGGTCGTCCGTGTCCTCTTTTATCTTTTTTACCGCATCCCTCAGGATGACCGCCGACTTCGGATCTATGTACAGGTCGGATATCCTCTTCCCGAACGGAAGGATACGCAGTATCCCTTCCTCGTTCTTTATCATCTCATGCCTTTCGAGGAAACCCGTCACGTTCTCAACCACGCTCTCTATCCCGTACATCTGCGACGTGTTCCCGAAGAACGTGTCCCGCATGAATTCCACGATGCTTTCTTCCGTGTCCGCGCCTCCGGTGGCGATAAGCCCCAGGATATGGCTTCTGAGCACCGTTTCGTTGTTGAGCTTGGAGGTCAGCCGCTCGGTGTCATGCATGACGTAATCCTCCATCAGGTGGTCGTAGTCGTGAAGGTTCTTGCCCACAAGCACAGCCTCCCCGTACGGATCATAACCCGGTCTACCCGCCCTTCCGCACATTTGTTTCACTTCCATGACGGAGATCGGCACGTTCCCGGCGTTCGACTCGAATCTGTACGTGTCCCGGATGATGACCCTTCTGGCAGGCAGGTTTATGCCCGCCGCGAGCGTGGGCGTGGCGACCACACATTTTATGCCGCCGTTTCGGAAATTGTCCTCGACGTACCTTCTTTGCTTGTACGTAAGCCCGGCGTTGTGGAACGCCATCCCGCATTTCACGCAGGCGGACAGTTTCTTTCCGACCGATGTCGTTTCTGTGTCTCCCTCGATGATGTCCGTTTCCTTCTCGGTCAACTCTCTTCCGGCGAACGCCCTCATCTTCTCGGAGTACTTCGCAGCGAGGGATTCGGAGGATCTTCTGGTATTCACGAACACCATGCACTGCCCTCCCGCCCTTACGATCTGCTCTATAAGGTCCCAGATGACGTCCTTGCTCTGAGGCACTTCGACTGATGAGAGATCATCGAAGGTTATCTCACCGTTGAAGTAAACGCCTTCCTTCAGGGAGATCGGTCGCCAGTCGCTGGTCACGAGCTCGGCGTTCAGCCACCGCGCCAGGTCTGCCGCGTTGGATATCGTCGCCGACAGCGCGATCATCTGCGTGTCGCTGTTCTTCCGCATCAGCTTCGTAAGGATGACCTCCAGCGTGGGTCCCCGGCCGGGGTCGTGGATAAGATGTATCTCGTCCGCGACGACCAGCCTCACATCGTCCACCCATCTGCTCCCGTGGCGCATCATGGAGTCTGCCTTCTCGGACGTAGCTACGATAATATCAGCGTCGGCGAGTCTTCCGTCGTCGGAATCAAGGTCGCCGGAACTCATCATCACTTTGATCCCCAGCTCGGAGAACTTTTCCAGATCGTCCCTCTTCTCGGACGCCAAAGCCTTGAGCGGCACGATATAGAGAACCTTGCCCCCTTTGTTCAGTACGGTATTCACAGCTGGTATGTAGCCTATGAGGGATTTGCCGCTGGCCGTGGGTATCGCCGCGATGAGGTTCCTGCCCGAAACAGCGATGGGCAGGGCCTCCGCCTGCGGGGGGTAGAGGTCGCCGAACCCGTTCCTTACAAGGATGTCCGAGACCCTTTTGTCGATGTCTAGCTCCGTTACCTTCATGAACGGTTCTTTAACGAGAATGGTTTATTTATGCGTTCTTCGGAACGTCAATCACTCACTTTAAATACGCAGGCATTATGGAGTGAATGAATAGAAATGAATCGATCCTTCCGTGTGGTGACGGCTCTCTTCTTTGCCGTGATCTTCATCGCTCCGGCGACCGCCTCTGTCTCCGCATCGGAGGAGACCGCCCCCAACTTCGTTTCGTACTATGATCAGCTGGATGCCAACGGCAAAGCGATCTTTGACGCCGTGAATTCGGCCGATGCGGATACTAATGAATTGAACATCGAACTCCCCATAACGCTAACCGCAAAAATGGACGAGGGGGATAAAGCCAAAGAGTTCATTGAAAAAATGGTAAAAGACAC
>JAITCQ010000049.1 GCA_031283015.1 Candidatus Methanoplasma sp. | reverse complement strand
CTTCTGGCCGAGCTTGACGGATTCACGCCCACCAGCGAAGTGAAGATAATCGGCGCGACGAACAGACCGGACATCCTGGATGACGCTCTTCTCAGGCCGGGCAGGTTCGACCGTATCATCGAGATCGACCTGCCGGACCTGGAAGGAAGGACCCAGATATTCACTATCCACATCTCTCGCATGAGCATATCAAATGATATCAAACCGAGGAAACTGGCCGAGATGACCGATACCGCCTCCGGGGCGGAGATCAAAAGCATATGCACCGAGGCGGGAATGCTCGCCATACGCGACGGCAGGGACACGGTCACCGAGCGGGACTTCCTCCGGGCCAAGGAAAAGGTCATGGAAGCGGGAAGGAACAAGGCCAAGGCCGTTCCAGCCCATATGTTCGGATGAACCCTTAATTCCTGTCCGCATCCTCTCCGCCGAAGAACGTTAGCTGGGCGGATGCGTATATCTCATCCAATCCGGTCCCCTCTTCGGCCGATACCCCCCTGATCTCTCCAAAGACACCAGTGCTCTCGAGGGCCTTGAAGAGTTCCATGCCGACGACCGTCCTCGGATCGGAATCCTCATCGAGGAGGTCTCCGTAAAGCGTGTCCGGGTTCCCGAACCAGTCCATCATCCTTCTGCCGTCCTCCTCCTGCAGCGTATCGTATTTTGAAAGCAGGTTCATCATCGGAAGCTGCAGCCTGAATTGCACCAGGGAGGAAAGCATCATCGACGATACGAACCCGTTCGGTCTTCTGCAGAGCGTCGGGTCCGAGAGATAAACGATCATGGACCTGTCCTTCCCAAGCGCGTTGACGATCATCTCCGATGATTCCCTGAACGCGAACAGCTCGAGCTGCCCGGGAGTATCGATCAGAACATAATTGGTCTTGTATCCGCTGAGCACCGCGGTCAGTTTGTGTATGTTCATCGCCATCAGGTCTGCGGCGACGATCTGCGCACCGTTCGGCCCGAGGAAGAATTCATCCATCACCTCTCCCAGCGATACCCATTCCCTTATGTCGATGTCCGCTTTGTACGCTAACCTGTCGGCCCCGGGATCCAGGTTCAGCGTTATCGCGTCGATTCCGTTATCGTCAAGCCATTGCTTGAACGCCCTTACCAAAGTGCTCTTGCCGCTTCCCGCTGTGCCTACGAAATAGATGTTCCTCATAAGACCGCCACTATATCCTCCGAGCGCATTAATAAAATTGCTTTTTTGTGGGATGGCCCCTGTCCCGCGCTTTTTCTAACTTCCGGACGCGCTCTGGGAGGTCCGTTCCGCACTCTGTTCCGTCAATGTTTCCTTCCGTAAGTATAATTAAACAAGAAGCATGTTCAGGACTATGAGTTTACAAAAAGACCACAGCGTCGCATTCTCCTGGTTGGGAATGATCGGGGTCGCGGTATTCATCTTCGCATGGGTCTGCGCGGCATCGATCGACACGGCCTGGCAGTTCGGCGTGAACACGCTCTCTGAATTCGGCATATCGGACACCGATGCAAGCCTCTACTTCAACTATGGTTGCTGCATGATCACCGGCGCGCTTGTCGCCGCATTCGGGATCGGACGCGCGGCATACGCGAAGAACAAGGGGCACGCGGCAGGCGGGACCCTCATTGCCTTAGGGGGAGCCTTCCTTATCCTGGTCGGCTTGTTCACGATGGACAGCGGGGACGTGCACGTAATGATCGCAGTATCCATGGCGGCGTTCTTGTTCTTCGGTATCGCCGCCACAGCGGTGGGTAACTGGAACGCAGACCGGAAGGTCTTCGCGGGCGTCGGTATCATCGTTGCCTGTCTGCTGGTCGCGATGGCGGTCGCCTTCGACGTCGCCGGGCTTGAAGCGTACGGCATAATCCTGGCGATGATCTGGTTACTCTCGGAGAGCGTGAACATGATCCTTTGCAGGAAGAATTAATAATAATGATAAAGCTAAGAGGGTTGGTGTAAAAATGGAAATAGTACCCAGAAATGTCAAGGTCGGCGGCGCGCTGGGATTCCTCGGAGGAGTGGTCTGCGTGATATGCCTGGTCCTTTTCTTAGAGATCGAGGAGAGCGCGCTGGCGGACATGGGAGTGTACATGCTCGTCGCGGTCATGTTCTTCGCTTTGGCGGGTGGATTCGCCAAAGGCGGGCAGTGGTCGTGGGAGGTATTGCTGCTTATGACCTTCCTGACGATAGCCGTCGTGGGCGGCTCGGTGGTGTTCGAGGCGATGGACCTTTACGCGGGCATAATGCTTGTAATAATAGGCGCACTGATCGTCGTCAGCCTGTCCGTGCCGTCTTCCAAGACCTGGGCGAACAGGATGAGATTCTAAAACCTATGCCCGGGGCCGGGCATTTTTTCATATTTAAAGAACGCATTGAGGTACGTTTAAATTCTATGCTTTCTATTTAGACTTCGTGGATTCAAAATATACATTTGCTCTGAGGAAGATCGCACTGCTGGGCGGAATAGAGGACTATGTCGTCTTATCCTCGAGAGAACTGGGCGATGCCTTAGAGATGAGCCAGCAGTCAGCCTCCAAGAGGATCCTTGAACTCCTTGACGAAAAGCTTATAATAAGGGACCTGGGCGCAAGGAAGCAGCGCATCAAGCTCACGCCGAAAGGAGTTGATGAGCTGAAGCAGGAATACGGCGAATACAGAAGGGTGTTCGAGATCAACGACCAGATAACTTTACACGGAGTGGTCAGCGAGGGGATGGGAGAAGGCAGATATTACGTATGTCAGGCCGGATACATGACCCAATTCGAAGAGAAGCTCGGTTTCAAGCCGTACGAAGGGACGCTGAACATCGTGATCGACCGGGAAGACCTCAGCAAGCTGGACATAATACGCAGCGCGCCGGGAGAGAGCATAAGCGGTTTCACGCAGGACGGCAGGACCTTCGGCCAGGCCATCGCTCATAAATCAAAGATAAAAAGCATCGACTGCGCCATAGTCATCCCGGAAAGGTCGCACTACGAGAACATCGTCGAAATAGTATGCCAATACCACCTGAGAAGAACGCTCAGCATAGGGAACGGCGACCGCGTCGAGATCAAAGTGAAGATCTGATCATCTTATCCTTCCGACCACCGATCTGAATATCGGCAGGCCGTCCCCTTCTTCGGAGGCGCGGCCCCTTGTCCAGTCCGGATGCGTGTACCTCGACGTTACCCGCTCGGGATGCGGCATCATCCCCATGACGTTCCCGGCGGGATTGCATATGCCCGCGATGTCGGATTCCGAACCGTTCGGGTTCCACGGATATTCGGCCTTGCCTCCGTCCATCCCTACGTACCTGAACACGACCTGATCGTTATCTTCGAGTTTCTGAATGAAGTCCGGGTCTCGGCTCATGAGCTTGCCCTCCGCGTGCGCCGACGGTATCATCAGAAGTCTTCCTTTCTCGATCTGCGAGGTGAAGATGCATTTCCCTCTGTTGTCGTTCCTTAGGATCGTCGGCCTGCATTCGAACCTTCCGGAATCGTTCGTATAGAGCGCGGCGGTCGCCATCTGGGACATTGTGCCTTCGAAAGAAGGTAGCAGACCAAGCTCCACAAGCACCTGGAACCCATTGCATACTCCCAGCACGGGCCTCCCGTCCTCTACGAACCTTCTCACGTCGCCGCCGATCGCGCTCTTTATCCTTGCGGCGAATATCGCTCCAGCGCGGACGTAATCCCCGGCGGCGAACCCCCCGGGAAGCGCCAGGATGTCGTAGTCCTCCAGCGTCCTTCTCGTTTCGGCGGATGTTCTGCCGGTCAGCTGTTTAAGGTGAACCTTCTCGATCTGCGCCCCGACCGCGCTGAACGCGTCCGCCATCTCATCCTCGCAGTTGGTCCCTTCTATCCTGAGGACGCATACTCTGACGTTTTCCGGCCTCATTTCCCGGAACCCCCCATGATCGACCATATCGGATCGTTCCAAGCCTTCCTCAGCTCTTTCACCGGCATGTCCAGACCGGCCTTCGGGATCTTAAGCGATGCTCCGCCTGTTCTTCCTATGTCGGTTGCGTCATCCCTCATTATCTCTTTGAATGAAGCGACATCTTTGACATCCACTTCTGCCAGCCATCTTGAGTTGCTTTCGGAATAGAGAGCGCGTGCGGTATCCATTCCGTTCCGGGGGATGTCGATCTCGGCGCCGATGTCCCCGGAGATGCACATCTCCGCCGCGGCGACCGCCAAGCCTCCGTCCGAACAATCGTGGCAGCTCAGCACGAGTCCCTTGTCCATTGCATCGAGGAGTT
>JAITCQ010000045.1 GCA_031283015.1 Candidatus Methanoplasma sp. | reverse complement strand
TCTCTGACCTGCTTGCGGAGTTCGACAAGGAGTTCCCGAACAAGAACGATCTTTTTATTCCAGAGGTCTCCACCTACGAGCCCACAAAGTGCACAGGCACGGTGATGAACGTGAACACCATCCCGGGGAACTTCGAATTCTCGATGGATATCAGGACCATCCCCGAGTATCATCCGGACGAGGCGGTGGCCGCCGCCTCCCGCATCGCCAAAAAGCATGAGGCCGCCACCGGGGCCAAGATAGAGATAACAGAGATACAAAGGCACGTATCCGGCAAGATATCTTCGACGGAAGGCGAGGTCTTCGATTCGCTCATGGCGTCGATAGAATCGATCACCGGAAAAAGACCCAGACCGGCCGGAGTAGGCGGCGCCACATGCGCGAACTTCTTCAGATTGGAGGGATATGACGCATATGTGTGGGAGTACGGCGGGGGGACCCTTCACGGCCCGAATGAATATGTAGTTATAGACAACATCGTCACCGACGCGAAGGTCTTCGCGTCGCTGTTCTACAAACTGTGCGTCTGAGTTCACTCAAAAAGGCGGTCAAGCATCCAGCCCGAATCGAAGACCTGGAGGTCCTCGTATCTCTGGCCGTCCGACACGAACGCGATGGGTTTGCCGATCGTATGCGCTATCGAAAGCGCCGCGCCGCCCTTTGCGTCCGTATCTATCTTCGTAAGAACGATGGCGTCTATCCCGATCGCAGCATCGAACACCTTGGCCTGCTCAACGGCGTCATTCCCGGCCAGGGCGTCCCCGATGAATATCTTTAATGCAGGCTTTGAGATCCTGGCTATCTTCTTCATCTCGTCGATGAGGTTGTTGTTGGTCTGCATACGGCCGGCGGTGTCCAGAAGGACGACGTCCTTCCTTTTCGACCGGGCGTGCTCGATGGCGTCGAACGCGACCGCCGACGGATCCGCGTCCTGCCCCTGTTTGACGATCTTGACCCCCAGCCTCTCGGCGTGTATGCTCAGCTGTTCGATCGCCCCCGCCCTGAACGTGTCGCACGCGGCGATCACCACGCTCTTGCCGCTGTCCGTCAGTCTTTTTGCGATCTTTGCGATGGTCGTCGTCTTTCCGGTCCCGTTTATTCCGACGAACATCATCACGATCGGCCTCTCCTGATCGTCGACCCATTTGTCGAAATCGAACTCGTTGACCTTCAGGACGTTCCTTACGGACTCTTTGACGGCGGTCTCCACAACTTCCTCGAGGGTGAAATGTCTTCCATATTTTTTGTTGAGGAGGTTGTCCCTCACCCCCAATATTATGTCCTGAACCACCGGATAAGCGACATCCGATTCCAGAAGGATGACCTCCAACTCATCCAAGAGGTCGTCGAGCGGGTCCGCTTTGATCTTCTTTCCCGAATCCCCGACCATCCCGCCTGCGGTCGGGCCACTCTCACCCCGGCTCGGTTTTTTCTGTTTATTCTGTTTCAGCTGTTCCTTTCTGGAAACGCCCCCTTCCTTCTTCTCCGGCGCCGGGGCCTCCTTGGCGGGGAGGGCCTCTTTCTCAGGAGCGGGGGGCTTGGTACCCGGGGCATCCTCCGCCGGAAGACCCTCGTAGATCTTCTCGGAATCCAATTTGGAGGACGATTTGTTCAAAACGTTCTTAAGTTTGGACTTCAGGGAATCGAACATACGGACTCACTGGGATGATAGCTGTCTGACCCTATATTCGTTCTGTACAGCCATCGTGAGTTCAGTGGCGATCCTCTCTATTTCGCTGAGGGCGTTTACGGACTCTCTGAGCGCTTTCGATATCTCGCTGACGTTCGCGTCCATGAATGCCGCGGCCTCGTCCAGGTCCTTCTCGGCCGACAACCGATTCCCGATGCCGACTATCGCCTTCCTGCTGCCGGTGACCTTTGCGGGTACGAACGAGGACGCGCCCACGGGGATCAGTATGTCGTCCCCCTCCTTCGCGTTCGCCAGAGCTTTGAAGGACTCCCTCGCCCTGGTCGTATCCTCGAGAGAGACCTGGAGCAACCTGACCTGTCTGTTGATAGCCTCAAGCTGGGCGTTGTAAGTATCGAGGGCCTCGAGCGCCTGACGAAGCTCGCCGTCCTCCATCTTCATGCCCCGACTTCGTACTTCACTGTCTGATTGGTGATCTGGTCCGGAGAGAGCTCGGCTATCTCGGTTATGTCGATCTCCCATCTTTTGAGCCTGTGTTTACTGCCGAAGATGGACAGCACCTTCTCCCTGACCGCCTCTTCGTTCTCTGCGGAGACCTCGACGGAGAATGGCTGCCTCTTCCTGGTGTCAGCGAATGAACCTACCACGCGGAATGCTTTCATGATGTTCGGGAGTTATATTTAATTAATAAAACTTTGGTAAAAACACGGAGGCATCCGCCCCATGCTCGCGAGTTCGCGTCACGCCGCAGTTTCGAATTGGCTGTTGTAGAGTTCGGCGTAGAATCCGCGCTGCTCCAGCAGTTTCGCATGAGTTCCGCTTTCGACGACGTCCCCGTCCCTCATGACCAGGATCACGTCGGCGTTCTTGATCGTCGACAGCCGGTGGGCAATGATGAACGATGTCCTGCCCACGGTCAGGGCATCCATGGCCCTCTGCACCATGCGCTCTGTGCGCGTGTCCACCGAGCTGGTAGCTTCGTCGAGAATCAGCAGCGGCGAGTCCTTTATGATGGCGCGCGCAATGGTCAGCAGCTGCTTTTGGCCTTCGGAGATGCTCGAGGCATCGGTCATCATTGTGTTGTATCCGTCGGGCAGCGTCTGTATGAAATGGTCCATCCCCACGGCCTTACAGGCGGCGACCACTTCGGCATCCGAAACGTTCTGTTTTGAGTAGATGATGTTCTCCTTGATCGTACCGTTGAACATCCATGTGTCCTGCAGGACCATGCAGAACTGCTCATGCACGTTCTCCCTCGGAACGTCGCTCGTCGGCACGCCGTCCAGCAGTATCTCGCCAGCGTCCAGTTCATAGAATCTCATCAGAAGATTGACGACCGTGGTCTTTCCGGCACCGGTGGGACCCACGATCGCGATCTTCTGCCCCGCCTTCACCTTTGCCGAGAAATCGTTGATGACGACCTTGTCCGAAGTGTATCCGAACCGAACATTCCTGAATTCCACACTACCCCTCACATCCGCGAGGCGTCTCGCTTTCCCGCTTTCGTCCTCCAGCTCCGTTTCCTCCAAGAACTCGAACACGCGTTCGCTGGCAGCGATCGTTCTTTGGAGGATGCTTGCGCCCTGCGCGAACTGCGAAAGCGACCGTGAGAAGAACCCTACGTACAACATGAACGCGACGATTGCCCCGTAATCGATTTCCCCGTTCATAGTCAGCACGGCGCCGACTATACACACAGCAACATATCCGAAGTTGCTTATGAACATCATCAGTGGCATTATCAGTCCCGTGAAGAACATGGACTTCCATCCGCTGTCGTACAGCCTGCCGTTTATCTCCTCAAAGGCCTTTTTTGAACCCTTGCTGCCGTTGTAGATCTTCACGATGTTGTGCCCGGCGTATGTTTCCTCGACATGGCCGTTGATGTTGCCGAGATCCTTCTGCTGCGCCGCAAAGAATTTCTGGGACCTCAGCACGATTACCGCCGCCAACATAAAACCGAGTACGCTGGCACCTACGGAGGTGAGGGCCATCGCCCAGTTCGTGTAAAACATCATAATCAGACAGCCGGCGAACAGCGCCACGGCGCCCACAAGCGGGGAGACGCTTTGATTCAGCGTTGTTCCGATGGTGTCGACGTCGTTCGTCACGCGGCTCAGGACATCGCCGTAACTCGTTTTGTTGAAATAGCTGAACGGCAGACGGTTGATCTTTTGGGATATGTCGGATCTCATCTGTTTGGACATCTTCTGCGTAACGGTCGCCATGATCCAGTTCTGCACGAAGGTCAACGCCGAAAAGCCTGCGTAGAAGCATATCAGTATCGCGGCTGTCGTTGTCACGAAGCTCATGTCGATCGCGCCGAAGAAATTTACGCCGTCAGGGGAGACGCCCTTAGCAATCTCATTCGTAATATTTCTCAGCAGCTCGGGGCTGAGGATCTGCAGCACCGCCGCGCCGATCGCCATCGCGAACGCCATAATAATGGACGGGACGAACACTCTGCTGTATTGGATCAGTTTCTTTCCGGTCTTTTTGAATTCCTTCGGCTTCTCGGCCGCGCCCATACCCATGGGGCCGCCCATCGGGCCTCTCGGATTCCTCTTGTGCCGCTGTTCGCCATCGCTCATATCGCCAGCTCCTCCTCGCTCAGCTGCGACGCAGCGATCTCTTTGTACACTTTGCATGTGCGCAGAAGCTCCTTATGCTTCCCGACGCCCGCGACCCTTCCTTCATCGAGAACGATGATCTTGTCCGCATCCATGATGGTGCCTATGCGCTGTGCCACGATCATGCTCGTGACACCCCCCGTCTCCTTTTTCAGGGCCGTTCTCAGAACACGGTCCGTTTTGTAATCCAGCGCCGAGAAACTATCGTCGAAGATGTATATCTCCGGATTTTTGTAGATTGCCCGCGCGATGGAAAGGCGCTGTTTCTGCCCCCCGGACACGTTGGTGCCGCCGCGCACGATCTCCGCCTCATACGCGCCGTCCATCTCCTCAACGAAGTCCTTTCCCTGGGCGATCCTGACTGCGCTCCTGATGTCGTCCTCACCAGCCGGCCCGCCCTCCCGCTCGCCGAACGCGACGTTCGAGGACACAGTTCCGCTGAAAAGGACGCTCTTCTGCGGAATGTAACCGATCCTGCCGTAAAGCGAGTCCAGCCTGTATTCGCGGACGTCCACGCCGCCCACTAGGACAGTTCCTTCGGTCGTGTCGTAGAACCTCGGGACGAGGTTCACGAGCGTGCTCTTCCCGCTTCCGGTGGAGCCGATGAACGCGACAGTCTCTCCTTTGTTGACGGAAAAACTGATGTCCTGCAGAGTATAATCCGCTGCGCCTGGGTATTTGAAACTTACGTTCCTGAACTCGATCTCGCCCTCCCGCGCCGGGTCGGTCTTGGTCACCGGCCCGTCCTTGATGGACGGTTCCGTGTCTATCACTTCACTTATGCGTCTCGCGGAGACCTGTGCGCGCGGCAGCATGACAAAAAGCATCATGATCATCAGGACCGCCATCATCACCTGCATTGCATATGATACGAACACGATCGTGTCCGCGAACAGCGCAGACGATTCGGGCGCGCTTGCGCCGCTGATAAGTATGGCGCCGATCCAATATATGGCGAGCATCAGCACGTTCGTCAGCAGTAATATGAATGGCATCATGGTCGCCATTGCATGGGCCGTATACAGTTGGGTATCTGTAAGATCACGGTTCGCTTTCTCGAATTTGGCCTCTTGGTAATCCTCTGCATTATATGCGCGGACCACCGGAAGTCCGGTGAGGTTTTCTCTTGTGACGTCGTTGAGGTTATCGGTAAGCGTCTGCATCATCCTGAACTTCGGGATCACTAAGATTATTACGACAACGAACACCAAAGCGATTATGATCATTGCGACGACTGTCGCGAGCGTCCATTCGAAGCCCCTGCCCGATATCTTAAGGATCGCCCACACGGTGATTATTGGCGCTTTTATGATGATCTGCAGCCCTATCATGAGGAGCATCTGCACCTGGGTCACGTCGTTCGTCGAACGGGTTATGAGGCTCGCCGTCGAGAATCTGTTGATCTCCGTCATCGAAAAGGAATCGACCTTATCGAACTGCATGCGTCTGAGTCTCTGTGCGAAGGACGCGCCTATCCTAGAAGCGATATAACTGACGACCACGGCCGTCGCGAGGCTCCCGAATGCGCACAGCAGCATGTACTGCCCGTTCTGCCACACGTCTTCGATCGAATGACCGTCGGTCGTCACCAGCCTAGTGATCGTTCCCATATACTCGGGCAACTTCAGATCGAACCAGACCTGTATAACAATAAAGACAAGACACACTCCGATCAGCGCCCAGTCCTTTGAGTTGAGATGTCTGAGTATGTTGGTCATGTTATTACCTTTTTTGTGCCGGTTGCTGCTTTCCGTCGGTCACTTGGACTCGATCTTCGAAAGCACCTCCGCGAGTCTGCCCACGATCCGTACGAGTTCTTCCGCATCCTCCTCTCCCAGAGATATAAGGATGTCTTTCATCATCTCGATCTGTTTCTTCTGCAGCTCGTTCACATGCCGCTCGCCTTTCGGTGTGATCTCGACGATTATCTTCCTTCTGTCGCTGACGTCGATCCTGCGGGTGATCAGTTCTTTATCCTCAAGGCTGTTCAACACCGTTGCGACGCGGGCTGAACTGACACACATCATGTTGCTTAACTCGCCCGGGACGGTCCTCCCGCCTTCGTTCGCTATGCAGAAGAGAATGAGGGACTCGCCCCGGATGTCTTCCGGAAGAGGCTTATGCTTCATTGCGGTCTGCGCCGACCGCATATTCCGGACAAATTCCTCTGCAAGGGCGTTGTAGTCCATCTCACACCTTCATTTATTAGCTAATATTATTAACAATTTACTATATAAGTTATTCTGTGACTAAAATATCAACGATGCAAGAGAACTTTGCGAGCAGCGGGTCAGAATATTGACTCCTTCTTCTCGGAGAGGTGGCCGTGGTCGGCGGCCTTCCTGCCGATAAGGAAAACGGCGGCATACTCCGGCGCCTCCGTCTCTCCAGACAGCGAGAAATGCTCTCCACGGATATCGAATTCGTAGTCCCTCTTCATCGTGATCTTCACCGGCTCGTCCGAGTACGACGAAGGGACGGCGTCCCTCAGCGGATCAAAACCAGTCAATTCGTCCCGGGAGATCGGCGTCACTCTCAGCCCGGTCTTTCCGTGGACCGTTCCGGGAAGACGTATTATCCTCTTTATGTCCGGCGTGACCGGTTTATCGACCTCTCCCGCGAGCGAGGGGGCCACGTCGTCCCTCATCATCTTCACCAGCGTCTCTTGGGTATTGTATTTGAGAGTGGCCATGGTGTTCCTTTCAAAGAGTATTTTCCTTGACGCCCGGACATCGTCCTGCATCTTGGCGACCGTGCCGGCGGTCGACGACGAGATAGAAGGATAAGCTCTCCTCAGGACCTTCGGGTCAAGGTCGCACACGTCGTTCACAAGGTCCATGAGTCCGTGCCTCATCCTCCTTCTCCAGCCTCCCGCCTCCGGCGGCGGTATCAGGCGGTCCTTGGCGACGTTCGCGCGGCTTCCGGCGGAGGTCTTGAACTGAGAGGTCACCACTTTTTGGACGGGGAACACCCAGTCGATGTTCAGGCCGGAGCACGTGATGTAATCGACGAGCTCCCTCCTTTCGTGGGTGCCGAGGGCGAGCACCTCCTTGGACGGTATGTGCGCGTGATATCCCCTTCCTCCGGAGAACGTGATATGGACGGTCTTATCGCTGAAGCCCAGGTCGGAGAAGAGGAACGAGTCGGTCAGACCGATCATCTCTTCCCTGATCCTTTCAAGCATCTCCCGGTACGACATCTTGTCGGCGCCTTCCAGATGGTCGGCGTCCAGATCGAAAATCAGGTCCGCGCCGAGCCATTCCTTCTCGTCCATGGTCGGGGCGCTGGGCTTCCGGTAATATGCGGTGGAGTAATAGCTGTGGCTGGGCACCTGCGCGATCATGAACCTGCTGAGGTCCTCCGGCGCCGGGAAGCCCATGTGTCTCTGCACCATCTGCCGGTCGAAGAACATGAAACCGAACTCCCTCTTGGTGAAACGGGCCGGCATTATCGGCTGGTTCTCTTTGTAATATTTCCTGAAGGATTTCAGCAGGAAACGGGAGTTGTTGTCCATATCGTACTTGAATCGGGTAACGTATAATTATATTGTCCGACACTTCACCATTATGGCAGAAAAGATCCCCGTATACGACAACCATATCCACATGGACCCGTCCGGCAGGAACGTCGACGCCGTAAAAGAATTCGAGGCGGCGGGCGGAACGGGGTTCACGCTGGTCACGCTGCCTTACAAGCAGATCCCGATAACCAAAGGGGAGGATTTTCTTCGATCCTACGAGATCACGCTGTCCATGGCGGAAAAGGCCAGGGAGGCCACGGACCTGGAGATCAACGTCGCCGTCGGCCCGTACCCGGTGCTGATACTGCCGCTCTCGGAACACTGCGGGCCGGAGAAGGCCGAGGAGATGATGATCGACGGCATGGAGATCGCCGCAAAGATGGTGCGCGATGGAAAAGCGCAGGCGATAGGCGAGATCGGCAGGCCGCATTTCAGCGTTCCGGAGGATATCTGGGACGCTTCGAACAGGATATTGCTCAGAGGGATGGAACTCGCCAAGGAGGCCGATTGCCCGGTCATAATCCACAGCGAATCCGGGACCCCCGAGACCAACCGCTCCCTGTCGGAACTGGCGAGGAAGGCCGGCTTGGATCCGGGATCGGTGGTGAAACATTCGTCGCCGCCGTTCGTGACGTCCGAGGAGACGTTCGGCGTCATGCCGTCGATACCCGCGTCGAAGAAGAACATCGCGGAGGCCTTGGGCAAAGGGTCGACGAGGTTCATGATGGAAACGGATTACATAGACGACCCGGAGCGGCCGAATATGATGATGCCGGTGACCACGGTCGCCAGCAAAGTGAAGGCGCTGCTCTCGACGGGAAGGCTTGGAGCAGAAGACATAAACAGGATATGCGGGGACATACCTAACCGTCTCTACCACCGCTGAAACATTATTCAACCAAAAGACGATACACAGGGCGAAGAATATGCAGGCAAAGATAACCAGCGTCTACGACGAAGGTGCGTTGGTGGGCACCAGTCTGATCGGAGCGAAAGGGTTCGCCGTTCTGATAGAAACGGGAGGCAGGAAGATCCTTTTCGACACAGGCAGAAGAGGAAGGTACCTCCTGCATAACCTGATGTTCCTGGACATAAGGCCGGAATCCATCGATAAAGTGGTGATATCCCATGGGCATGCCAGTCACACGGGGGGCCTGGACGATATTCTGAAGACCAGAGAGGCGCACATGAACATATACGCCCCCGCCTCGGCCGCGGGCGAGAGGAGACTGCTGGGCGCCAAAGGCATCCGCATCCCCGCGGAATTCTCGGAGAGGGCCGACGTCCTCGAGGTAAGGGATTGGATGGAGATCGCCGAAAAGACGTTCGTCTCCCGCCCGATGGACATCGGCGACGACCAGACGGAGGTCTTCATGGTGCTTCTTTCAAAGAAAGGGCCGGTCGTCATCTCCGCATGCTCCCACGCCGGCGTCGATATGATAATGGAGGCGGTGAAGAAGAGGTTCGGTTCGTATCCTCACACATACATCGGCGGGGTGCACATAGGCAGGAAGGGGAAGGAGAAAGCAAGCGCGATCACCACGAGCTTCATAGAAAAGAACTGTTTGGACCTTCACCTCAACCACTGCACCGGCGTCAGGGGCATGATGTACCTGAGGGCCGATATGGGCCTTAGGGGCGTCAATGACTTCTATGCGGGGTCTGTCCTTCGGCTGGATATGTGACGGCCAGGCGATAAAAAACAGACCCGGAGCCGCCCTCGTCGGGCATCCGACGAAAACACAGGAGGTTCTTTTCCCGATACTCCCATAATGTTCATTTTTTATTTTTTCATACTCCCAAAATGTAGATATTTTTAAAATTCAATGGCAATATTTGTACATCTCCTCTGCGTCGTATCCTCAAAACGACCTTCGACGCAAAAGAGGCCGTATGCTGCCCGATACCTTTTCTGTTCATCCGGCCAAGGTCTTCGGAAAATGGGCACAATAAGATACATTTAAATACAACCGCATTTGTACTCAAGTCTGGTGTTAAGATGAAGTGGCGGATCAGAACGGCGTCGATGTTCCTTGTGATGACCATGATACTGCTGGCCGTGGGGCTGGCCGTGGGATTCTTTTTCGGCAATATATTGATCGGGTTGATCATAATGTTTGCTATTGCCCTGATATTCAATACGTACGCATACTTCTTCTCCAAAAAGCGCGCGCTTAAAGCGAACAAAGTGCGCATCGTCACCGAAGCGGAGGAACCTAGGTTATACCGCATCGTAAAGAATGTTGCGGACAAGGCCGGCGTTCCCATGCCGGAGGTGGGCGTGTCCCCCCTCCCGATGCCCAACGCGTTCGCCACAGGAAGGAACCCGAAGAATGCCGCGGTGGTTGCTACCAGAGGTCTTCTGGATATCCTCCCGGATGATGAGCTCGAGGGGGTGATAGCGCACGAGATGGCCCACGTTAAGAACCGGGATATCCTGGTGATGTCTATCGCATCAACTATGGCCGCCGTGCTTTCGTATCTTGCGATATATGCGAGGCTCGTGTTCCTTTTCGGCAACAACAGGAACGCATACGGCATCCTTGTCGTGATGGTCCTCAGCATATTGGTGCCCATAGCGGCGCTCCTCGTGCAGCTTGGAGTATCTAGAAGCCGCGAGTATCTTGCTGACGAAACAGGCGCGAAGATGACCGGCAACCCCCGCGCGCTTGCGCGCGCTCTACAAAGCATAGAGAAAGGAGTGAGCTCTCCCCGCAACGAATACTCGAACACGAGCTATGCGGACATGTGGATCTCCGACCCGGTCAGAAAGAAGAGCGTCTTCAAGAGGCTGTTCAGCACCCACCCTCCGATCGACGACAGGATAGCCAAGCTGAACGCCCTCGCTGCAAAGATGGAAAGCAGCCCGAAGCAGACCGACCCATTCAAAAAGGGAAAGGCCGGCGCATACTGAGTTTATTTAACGGGCTCCCACTTCGCAAGCTCGTTGACCTTGGAGAGCGTGGAGCCTCTTTTTATCTCTTCTCTGGTGCGGTTCTCCCTCTCGTTGACGTCGACGGTCCTGTTTGCAACTTCCACCGCCGCCTCTTTCGGTATCACCATGAGCCCGCATTCGTCTCCCACGATCCAATCCCCGGTGCGGACGACCTGCCCGCCGATCGTGACCTCGATCCCGATCCCGCCGTACCCTTTCGGTTCTCCGGCGCAGGGAACGACCGACCTTGCGAACGCCGGGAACCCCATCTTCTTGATATCGTCTATGTCCCTTATCGCGCCGTCAATCACCACTCCAACCACCCCCATCGTCCTCGCCGAATGGGAGGCAAGCTCTCCCCAGACCGCCACCGGCGCGTTGCCGACGTCTATCACAATCACATCGCCGGGCTTGGCGCGGTCTATAGCCTCGACCGGTTTCGCCCAGTCTCCGTTCGCCGTCTGCACGGTCAGAGCTCTGCCGACCATTCTGACGCCTTCGGCGATGAACGGCTGGAGACCCATGATCACCCCTCTTTTGTGGAATGCGTCGGATATGTTGCAGGTGGACGCCTTGGAGAACGCTTCGAACAGCTCGTCCTCCCTGTACTTCTTCGACAGTACCGTATCCACTTTCCTTCCTTCCATGGAAGCGACGATGTCCGCCGCCGATCCTCTCACATCCGCGGCTTTGATCACCGCGCCGCCCACTATCACGACGGTTGCTCCCGCTTCGACGTATCTCGGAGCCGTTTCCACAGTGATCCCGCCCGCCGCCGCTATCGGAACGGACGTTTCCTGAACGACCTTTCTGAGTATGTCGACAGGATCCCCTTCCCCCCTCATTTGAGAATCAATACCCATGTGGAGGCAGATATACGACACCCCGAGTTTCTCTACGGCCTTTGCCCTGGAGACCTTGTCCGGTACGTTGATCATATCTACCATGACCTCCGCGCCGTACTTCCTTCCGGAGGAAACGGCCTCCGAGATAGTGGAGTCGTCGGCAAGACCCAGCACGGTCACGATATCCGCGCCGGCCTTGGCCATCATCTCCATTTCGAGTCCGCCCACGTCCATCGTCTTTGTGTCGGCAATGACCTTCCGGTCAGGGAACTCCCTGCGGATCCGCCTCACGGCCTCCGCCCCGTCGCTCTTTATCAGCGGGGTGCCCACCTCTATCCAATCCGCGCCGCCTTCGGCGGCCTCGTGCGCGATCGTAACGGCGCGTTCCAGCTGCATCAGGTCCAAAGCTACCTGCAGGATCGGTTTCATACCGTTGTTATCGGCGGAGGTTTATTTACAATTATTGAGGGCCGAGTCCTATGGGGCGGCGGACGGCAATGCATATTCGGACATCCGCCGTGCTCAGAACGGGACACGGTGCAGATTTGATGATCCGTGATACAATGCGAATCGTTCAGATTTTGTACCACATTTCGCATAATACACCATATTTATCATGAGGCTTTTCGCATTTTCATCAATTTTGCACGGGTGACCCTTGCAAACCAGTCTAAAAACGCACACTTTGCACGGGTGACCCTTGCAAAATGATATGTCCGAGTCCTGCAAAAAACATTATATAATGAGTACGTACTCATTGACTACAAAGTCATCATATGTCCGCAGAGCAAGGCAAACGTCAACTCCAAAAGGAAGCAACGAGAGAACGCATACTCCGGACTGCGGCCGCGGTATATTCCGAGCGCGGATTCGCGACGCCGACGAACGTGATCACACAGGAGGCCGGCATATCGCACGGTTCCCTATTCGTTCATTTCTCAACGCGAGAGGACCTGCAGATATCCGTGCTGGAACGGTTCGCGCAGGAGGTCTGCGACGAACTGCACGATCTCTCTGTGAACAACGGCAGCGTAGAGGAGATGCTCCGCGCGCACATAGGCGTCCTGAAGAATTACGAATTGTTCTACAGGAACCTGGTGTCGGAGACGGCGCTGCTGCCGCGGGAGACGAGGACGCTGCTGGTATCCGTCCAGTCGGCGATGTCGCACCATTTCGGGACGGCGGTCGAACAGGGACAAAGGAACGGAACGGTCAAGGACCTCCCTCTGCACATGCTGTTCAACATCTGGATCGGACTCCTGCACTATTATCTCCAGAACGGCGACCTGTTCGCGCCCGGCTCTTCTGTGCTGGAACAATGCGGGGACGAGCTGGCAAACAGCTTTTCAAAACTCATTTCGAAATAAGACACGGAGGCCAGAGACAATGAAAACATGCATCGCTTGCGGAATGCCCATGAAGGACGCGTCCGAACACGCAATGAACGACCCGAAGAAGGATTACTGTATATACTGCGCCCGCCCGGACGGGTCGATGCAGTCGTTCGACGAGAAGCTGGAGAGCATGGCGGACTTCATCGTAAGGACACAGGGGTTCGACAGGAAAGCGGCCCTGCGCGCCGCGGAGGACATGATGAAAAAACTGCCGGCGTGGGAAGGCTGTTTCTAATAACCTCGATCGTTAGAATAAAAATGCCACTCAGCTCGCCCGTCTATCATCAGACATCAGCTCGAAAATGTTCATCATCGTGGCCGTCCTCCATCGTATGATGAGGATAAATGATTGTCTATTAGGCAACCGCTAAATCCTATCAGCGTTATCGGATAGCATCCTCAGAGTGGTCTTATGTTCGGAAAGAAGGAGAAAAGGGTCCGCGTGCTGTTCATAGACGAGAAGAACGACCTCA
>JAITCQ010000020.1 GCA_031283015.1 Candidatus Methanoplasma sp. | reverse complement strand
TACATCGCCGCGACCAAGAAGTACTACGATCCGGGGGTGATAGGTCCGTTCTGCCTGCAGACCTGCGTGGACAAAGACCTTAACTTCTACATCTATGACGTAGCGCCGCGCATAGGCGGCGGCACAAATGTCCACATGTCGGTGGGACACCCCTACGGCAACGCCCTTTGGAGAAAGGAGATGAGCACGGGGAGGAGACTTTCCATGGAGATAAGAAGAGCCATCGAACAAGAACGCGTCGATGAGATCATTACCTGAGGTGAACGAATGAACCAAAAAAGAACAATGATAGCCCTTGCGGTCATCATGATGGCCGCCGTGCCGATGAGCATCGTCATGAGCGACGGGTCGGACGCGGGCATGAATTTGGACGACGGCAAAGTATGGGGGGAAGGATTCACCAACACGAGCGACGGAACGATCCACGTCCTGCTGAGGAGCACCGAGACCGCCCCCCAGAGCATAACGGTAACGGTCAAAGAAAACGGGACGGAGCTCGCCAGGACCACTGAGACGGTACCGGCTAACGTCACCGACCACGAAATAACGCTGAGCTTCAGGCTGAACGGCATCGGAGACCACGAGATCGAGGTCACATGCGAACCTGGGTCCCTGTTCCCGTCGCCCGGCGGCACACCGCTCAATAACACAAAGATAACGGTAACGGTCACCGAGTCCCTCTGGAGCAAACCGTCGACATACGGCGCCATAGCGGTGATCGCTATACTGATCGTTATTGCGTTCTATCTCAGAATGCGCAACGCGCCTACGGCGAAACCGGACGTGACCTTCACCGAGCTGGAGAAGCGGAAGGAGTCCAGGGAGGACGAGGACGATAAACCCAAAACGCCGGTGACGGCAAGGAGAAGGTACAGCGGATCGGATGCCAGACCCAAGGAGGCCGAGCCTAAAGTGGCAAAGCCCAAAGAAAAGAAGCAGAAGGAGAAGGGGATCAGGGAAGCGAAACCAAAGGAGTCGAAAACACCCGCGCCCCCCGAGAAGAAGGACGCCGCGACCTTCACCGAGCTTGAGAAGCAGAAGACCGATAAGAAGGATGCCGCGCCCAAAAAGGAACCGTCCTCCGGGGAGCCCAAGAAGCTCAAATACGTAAGTTCCAGAAGGAAATAAACCACACTTGGAAGAACATGCCCGCGCCGCGGGCATGTTCTTCCGGCAATTTTCTGATCAGAGTTTCAGCTTCGGATCCTTGAGGTCTATGAGAGCGACCTCTCTTCTGTCCATGAAGAACCCGATTTTCTTATGAAGCATTATCGAGGGCAGGTTTCCGGTCTGCAGCATGCTGTGGCCCGCTTCCGCGCCCATCTCTGTGCCTTTTCTGAGGACCTCTCTCAGCAGTTTGTATCCTATCGCGTTCCTTCTGACGAACGAATGGACGCCCATGTTCTCGATCCACACCAGCTTGTTCAGGTCGAACACATGTTCCAGCATCTTTGCGAATATGAATCCGTATATCTCGCCATCCTCTTCCGCGACAAAGCTCAGGCCGCTTTCCAGATATGAGGCGAAATGGTTCCTGCTACTCGCGCCGAGGTTGTCCCTCCATTCTTTGGGAAGTTCTTCCCATTTATTCTCTATCGTGTCCGCAAAGTATTCTCTGATGAGGGATATCTCTAACGCTCTGACCTTCTCTATGTCCTTGAGTTTCATCTGGCGAATCTCCATCACATCTCCTCCGGATAATCTATACCCAGACAGTCCAGAACATTCCTCAGGACCGTCCTTGTGCATTCCACCAGCGTCAGCCTCGCATTCCTGTGCTCATCGGACGCGAGCACCGGCACCGCCGCATACATCTGGTTGAACTCCGCCGCCACTTTGTGGCCGTATGCGGGGAGGGCGTGTACCCGCTTCTCTTCCCCCGCCTCTTTTATGACGCCGCCGAACCTCGACAGCGTTTTTATCAGCGCGGTCTCGTACTCGTCGGTGAGCATGGACGGGTCCGTGCAGTGCTCGTATCCTCCCGCCTTCTTCAGCATGCTACAGGCCCTTGCGTGTACATACTGGATATATGGTCCGCTGTTCCCGTCGAAGTTCAGGGCCTCGTCCCATTTGAAGACCAGCTGTTTCTCTGGATGTACTCTGACGATATTGTACCGTATGGCGCCCACGCCCACTTTCCTGGCTATGTTCATCATCTCGTCCTCGGAGAGATCGTTTCGTCTGGATCTTATCTCTTCCATCGCGCGGCTGACCGCTTCGTCGATAAGATCGTCCAGATACACGACCACCCCTTTCCTTGTGGACATCTTCCCTTCCGGAAGGGACACGAAAGAATAGAACATCGCCTCCGGGATGTTCTTGCCGCCCAGGATCTCCAGTGCCGAGCACAGCTGCTTGGAGCCCAGTTTCTGGTCCTCCCCGAGAACATCGATCGCCTTGTCCGCTCTTTTGAATTTATCCAAATGATACGCGAGGTCGCGCGTTGTGTAAAGGGTGGTGCCGTCGGACCTTGTGAACGTGAACTTCGTGTTCTTACCCTGTATCCCGAAATCCTTGAGGTCAAGGTACCATGAACCGTCCTCCGTCTGCCCCGCATATTCGGAACCTTTGAGCTTTTCCACCACATCCTTCGCCGACCCGTCCGCGATGAAATCCGATTCCCACGTGTAGGTGCCAAGTTCCACGTTGATACCCGCCAGCGTCTCTTTCAGACCGCCCAGCATCGCCTCGGCGGTCTCTCTGACGCTGCCGATCACTTCCCGGTCCCCGTCCTCGAACCTTCTGAGCATCTCCGCTATCTGCTCTCTGACGTCCTCGTTCTCTTCCATCAGCTTGTTGGCCTCGCGGTAGTACGCGACGAGCTTATGGTCGGCCTTGTCCCTGTCCTCTTCCTTGACGGACCCTTTCGGAACGTTGTTTACCCCCCATGTGAGTATGACGACCTGCTTCCCGACGTCGTTGACGTAATATTCCGTCTGCACGTCGTACCCGCATCTTTCCAAGGATCTTGCGAGCGTGTCTCCTATGATCGGATTTCTCGCTCTTCCGACGTGTATCGGCCCGGTGGGGTTCGTTGACGTATGTTCGACGTTGACCCTTATGCCGTTGCTCGGCGACGAGCCGTAAGCGCCGCCTTCCGCAAGTATGCGGTCGAGGGTCTCCCTCACGAGCACGGCCTCGTCCATCATGAAGTTCAGATAACCGTTGAGCGCGCTTACCTTAGATATCAGTCCGGACGGCTTGATATGCTCAGCCAATTTTTCGGCGACCGCCTTCGGATCCGCTCTCAGCTCCTTTGAAAAACTGAAGCAAGGTATCGCGAGGTCCGCTTTGTCCGAGGCCTCCTTCACGTACTTGAGGCCGGAAGAACCCAGTTTCTCCAAAGCCGCTCTTACCGCCGAATCCGCCTCTTCTTCGAACCTCTGCCTGCTGTCCATGCTCACCCCGTCCTGTATCTCAATATGGCGGCTATCCCTCCGAACGCCCTCAGAAGCATGTCGCCCTCTTCCGAGTCCCCGGATATGAGCTGCACCTTTGGGTTGAACCCCGTCGCGATCTCAGAGAACCCGTCTATCAGGTCCTCCTGCTCCAGCACCTTTACGGGCTGGCCGCACTCAGGGCACAGTATCTTGTCCTCCGGGTCGTCCACGGTCATCTTTTCGGCGTGACCCGATCCGCACTCCGCCGACACCCGGTATTTGTTAAGGGACTCCGACAGCAGCAGCACCTCCACGGCGCCGGCCTCGGCCGCCGCCCTCACCTGGTCCTCGCCGTAAATGGATAGTCCTCCATCCTGTTTCCGTATTTCCCTGAAGAGCCTCTGCATGTACTCTTTCTCCACCGTCAGCTGTATGTCCGACAGCGTGTCCTTAGCGGCGTCGACCAGCTCCCTCAGACCGGATTCGTCCGTATAACCGGTGTCGAAGAGTGGATTTATGACCTTCTTTCTGAGCTCATGGTGCAAGTATTCCTCTTTAACGAAGAAGTCCTTCGTCGAGCCGGGGCCGCCCACCAATATCCCCTGGAGTTCGGGCTTGTTGAGGAACATCTCCGTCGCGTTGTCCGCCACCTTTTTGTAGAATTCGTGGGCGGCTATCTCTATCAGCCTTTCAAAACGGACGGAGGACTGACCTCCCTGGTGGTGTTTGCTGGGGACCAGCGAGTCAAAGTGTTTAAGGACCGTTATCCTGCTTCCCGACAGCGACCCTATCGTCGCCTCTTTCCTGTCGATGGTTATGAGTCCGTATGACTTCTTATCGAGAAGCATATCCCTGAGAGGTTCGGTGAAGAACTCCGAGTCGCATCTGTAGAAGAA
>JAITCQ010000019.1 GCA_031283015.1 Candidatus Methanoplasma sp. | reverse complement strand
CGGGCATCAGGTTCACTTTGGAGAACCCGTTGAATATTATCCTCGGGACGTCGGACGGCAGTTCCGACGCCGAGAAGAACTTCCCCTCGAATACCAATTTATCGTATATCTCGTCGGAGACCAGCGGTATCCCGTATTCCGCGGCGATATCCCCCACTTCCCGGATGACCTTCTCGTCGTACACGGCGGACGTGGGGTTGTTGGGGTTGATGACAACTATGGCCTTGGTCCTTTCGGATATATTTTTGCGGATCATGTCCGCGTCCAGTCTCCAGTCCTCTTCTTCGATCTGTCTATATGGCACCGCTTTGCCGCCGTAGAACCCTATGTATTGGGCGTAGGACGGATATCCCGGACCCGGAAGGAGGACCTCGTCGCCGGGTTCCAGAAGGGTCGCCATGAGGACGTTGATCCCTTCGCTCACCCCGCTGGTTATGTAGACGTTGTCGGCCGCTATCCTCGCGCCGTGCTTTTCGAACTCCCTCTCCACTATCGCCTCTCTCAGCGACATGTTCCCCTGGGAGTCCCCGTACCCGTTGTCGGTGTTGTCGACGGCGCTCCTCAGCGCCGACTTGAAGTATTCCGGCGTCTCGAAGTCCCACTTATTGGGGTCGCCGATGTTGAAGCTGTAAAGCTTCATGCCTCTCTTTGCGGCAGCGGCGGCTGGAACTGTTACCTCGCGTATCGCGTAGTCCATCGCCATCGACCTGCTTGAAGCTTTCATCTTCTTCATTTTTGAATCACCAGGCTCGGAACGTTGGTCCAGTTATTTAAACAATATTGCACCCAAACCGCCGTTTCCGACAATATGAAATTAAGTATGGTTTTCATTTCATTATAGTTAAAGTTAGAGAAAGAAAGCTTAAAGCGCTTAACGGCCTGAGGGACAGCTATCCTAAGACGGTGATCTCGACGGACATCATCCGGGCAGACCTGCCGAATGGGATCAGACATCTGAACACAGTCGATTTCCTTCTAGGCAAGAGGTGAACGGCTTACGGCGACGGAAAATTACTTCACATACATCTTCGATAAAGAATAAAGAAAACAACCGGAGAAGATGGGAAATGGATGTTCTGACAATAGCGATGTTCGCGGCGCTGTGCGCGCTGATGGCGGCCAATTTGATATTGGTCTTGAGAAAGAAGGACGGACCGGGAATACCTTCGGGCCTGGAGCACAGGCTGAACTCTTTGGAGACCACCTTCGGCAGGTTCGACCCGATGATACGGGAGGAGTTCGTCCGGAACCGCGAAGAGAACGCCAAGGCCGCGCGGGAGGACCGCACGGAGCTGAGCCTCCAGCAGGAAAGGATGAAGCTGGCGATCGGCGAGCAGCTGAAAGAGATCCGCGCCGAGAACGAGAAGAAACTGGACGAGATGAAAAAGACCGTCGACGAGAACCTGAAGGAGACGGTCGAGAAAAGGTTCGACGAGTCATTCACCCTCATAAGCGGCCAGCTCAAACAGGTCCATGAGGGTCTGGGAGAGATGAAGAAGATGACCGACGGAGTCAACAGCCTCAACCGCGTGCTGACGGACGTCAAAAGAAGAGGCAGCATGGGGGAGGTGCAGCTCGGGTCCATACTTGAGGATATACTTTCGCCCAACCAGTTCGAAAAACAGAAACAAATAATAAGCGGCAGCCGGGAGGCAGTGGATTATGTTGTCAAGCTTCCCGACAAGAACAGGGCCGGGGAGGACCTTCTTCTCCCTATCGACTCGAAGTTCCCGACGGAGGATTATCTCAGGCTGCTCGACGCCCGCGAGGGCGGAATGACCGGGAACGACCTGGAACCTTTCTCGAAAAGTTTCGAATCCTCCATCAAGAAATACGCCAAGGACATCAGCGGAAAATACATCAATATCCCGGTCACGACCGACTTCGCCATCATGTTCGTTCCGTCCGAGGCTTTGTATTCGGAAGTGGTATGCAGGCCCATGCTGTTCGAGGAGCTTCAGAGAACATACAAGATCACCGTCGTCGGCCCGACGAACCTCGCAGCCTTCCTTTCAAGCCTGAAGATGGGTTTCAACACTCTTGCGATCGAAAAGCGTTCCAGCGAAGTGTGGGATCTGCTGAACGAGATCAAAAAGGAATTCGGGACCTTCGGCGAAACCGTTGAGAAAGTAAAGAACAAGCTGGAAGCGGCCACCAACGAGATCGGAAGAGTGGAGACCCGTTCCAGGGTGATCAACAGGAAGCTGAGGGACGTGAAAGAAGATAATGGAAAGAGCGGACAGACCGTCCTTCAGGTCAGCGCTGGAAAGGTAGACGGATATTACGAGGAGGAGTGAATCTGGGCGCGATAATACTCGGAAAGAACCACTTAAAGTGGTGCTGTTCCTGCAACCTGCCAATCATGGAGAGCATTCGGTGCGGGGTCTGCGGTTCCGAGACAAAAGGGGTAGAGCTCACGCCCCCCGCGGACGCCCGTCCGGCGTTCGATCATGACGTCTCTCTTGTCAGAGAACTCGTTGACAAGGATTTTGGGGGCGGCGCCGGAAGGGCGCTGATCCCCGACGGCCATGTCGTTCTGATGAGCAAGGCGCCGTCGGTGGATAGAATGGATGAGGTCATCGTCGACGGCGCGGTGGTCGGCGCGATACGATATGATATAGGTAACGGATGGAAATTCATCTCCAGAATGCAGGGGGCCATGCGCATACGGAGGGGAATGACCAGAGGGTACGTCGTGTGCGACGGCGGCGCGGTCAAATTCATAAAAGAGAGCAAGAACCTGATGGCCCCGGGGGTCAACGACGCCCATCCCGATATAAAGACGGGCGACGAGGTCCTGATAGTCGATCCGGACATGAACATCGTCGCCACCGGGATCGCCAGGATGTCCGCTTCGGAAATGATCGAAAGCGATAAGGGGGTCGCGGTGAAAACAAGATGGTACAAGACCGAGGAGTTCCTGGACCTGGACAAGGAACACACATGGGACGATGTCGTCGAAGCGAACCGGAACGTGATCGAAAAAAGGGTCAAGGAAGCGGTCGGCTTCATGAAGAACACCATCGAGCGGAATCAGCTTCCGGCGGTCGTATCCTTCTCCGGGGGGAAGGACAGTCTCGCCTGCCTGCTGCTCATGCTCGACGCGGAGTTGAAGCTTCCCGTTCTGTTCATCGACACAGGATTGGAACTTACAGAGACCGTAGACCATGTTCACGACGTTGCGGAACGCCATGACCTCATGTTGATCGAGGAGAAGGCCCCGGCGGACGCGTTCTTCGGGAATTTCGAACTCTTCGGCCCCCCGGCGAAGGACTTCAGATGGTGCTGCAAGACCAACAAGCTCGGTCCGGCGGTATCCGCAGTGAACAAGAACTTCCCGGACGGCGTGCTGTCCTTCATCGGACAGCGCAAATACGAATCGGAAGCGAGGAACGCCAAGCCCCGGGTATGGAGGAACCCATGGACCCCCGGCCAGCTGGGGGCCTCGCCGATACAGAACTGGTGCGCCATGCACGTTTGGCTGTATATCTTCTCGAAGAAAGAGCCGTACAACATATGGTACACGAGAGGTCTGGACAGGATAGGGTGCTTCTTATGCCCCGCTTCGGACCTTTCCGAACTGGAGATAATATCTAATCACAGCTGCAGATACCCTCAATGGCTTGAATCCCTTGAAAGATACGCGGAGGCGAACGGGCTTCCGCCGGAATGGAGGGAATTCGGGCTGTGGAGGTGGAAGAGCGTGCCTCCGTCGATAAGGGATGAGGTGAAGAGGATGACCGGGAAGGACGTGCCTGAGCTGACGAAAAGAAAGAACGCGTCGGACAAGGGTCCGATATCGATGAGCGTTCAGGCGGGGTATTCCCCCTGCGTGATGGGATTCAGCATAGAGGCGGCCCTTTCGAGGCCGATCGATCTGAAAAAACTGAAGCCGTTCTCCCATGCGATAGCGTGGTCGGTGGAGCTGGACGAGGAGAGCGACATCCTCACAGCAGATACGGTCACATTCCACGGCGCCGGGTCCATCATCTCCAAGGCGAACGTCGAAAGGGACGCGAGGACGCGTATCGACGAGGCGTTCCAGCTGATAGTACGCGCGGAACAGTGCGTCGGATGCGGCCTCTGCGTTGCCAGGTGCGCACCCGGAGCGCTTTATATGAAGGACGGGAAGGTGGAGGTCCGCGAGGACGAGTGTATCTTCTGCAAGGACTGCTTCGGCCCGTGTCCGGCGGTGAGGTTCGGATCAGACACAGACGACTCAGCCGATCTCGTTTAATCTCCGTTCATGAGCTCCGTCGAAAAGGCTCGGTGCCCTTCTGGGAGAACATTCTGTTACCAATCCAGTTCTCTGCTCACTATTCGTTTTACAATGCAGTGCATATTCGTCGAGGGACAGTTCGCCAACACAGAATCACACCCGTGTTCTCTGAACTTAGAGTAACCTCTTTCCATTGCGCATGAGATATTCGGCCTGAGCCCGGAAAGGTCTGCGCTCTTTGAATACAGCGGCATATGCCCTTTTAGCTTCCTTTCGATGTCTTCTTTTATGAATTCATCCGGTATGTTCTGAAAGTGCATAAGCAGCCAAACTTCAAACTGAGGGTTTGAGATCGCTACCATTACTTGATTTTTTTGTGCAAGCTCAAAAGCATTCCTTATGTCCTCTGGATCGTTTTCATCAACGTCAAACACTGCAATGCCTCTGTTTTCTGGGTCATCCGTTTGAGACATACGGGAAATGCAGCTTTCCACTACCCCGGTGGCATTTTTTCTTTTTGATTCGAATGTCACCATTTCGAAGCCCATGTGCCGCGCATTCAGCATACCGAAATAATTCTTCTCGGTTTTCCCTTCTGTGGAAACGTACAGTAAAGGCACGGTGTCCCTTCTGCGGCGTGCATAACTGCGCTCGGCAGTCAAAGATTGCTCCCTTCCTCGATGAAAGGCACTGCGCCGTATTTGCCGTCCATATAACTTGTTAAAATAACTTTATCTTTCCTTTCTCCGAAGTCGGATATGCTGAATAGCTCTGATTCTCCCTTTCCGTTCTTTTCTATCAGATATATCTGATCTCTTCTGAATATATCTTGGTCCATCAGATGGGTGCTGTGTGTATTGAATATCAGCTGTCCGCCTCCGGTGTTATGTCTTTTATCGCAAAAAAGGTCCACGATCCATTTGCTCAGCTTGCTGTGGAGGCTCTGGCCGAACTCATCGATCACAAGCGTCCTGCCTTCTGTGAGTGTGTCCAGCATCGGACCGATCACCTTCATGAATCTCACGGTCCCCGCAGATTCCAACTGGATCGGGAACTTTTTATCCTCGTGTGTCAGTCCTGCGTCGCCTACGTCGTGTATCAGGTATAATTCGGTCTCGTTCATCTCTTCATTACCGGCGGCCATCATCAGCCCTTTCATTTGCACAGGTATGCCTGACAGGTCCTGGACCTTCTTTCTTTTGATGGTGCCCTGTACGTCAGAGATCGCAAAGTCAGCGATCTTCATAGCATTTATTGCCCTTTCTTTAAATGCCGCGTCGTTATTGATCCTGTTCACAAAGATCTCCAATATTCCAGCTTCATCGGGATTTGTCATTATCAACAAATATTTGAAGAACCAGTTGTGTACGCTCTTGCATATTTTATTGTTGAACTGCGCCGCCGTGAAAACACAGGTCGTGTTCGGAGATATGACCTTTGACAGGGACGGTTGTCCTTTTACAGTTCTTCCAAACTCAAGGCTGTCCATATTTCTGGTGAATACTTCTGCCCTTTTGCCGTTGGGGTAGTAAAACAGTCTCTCACTGAGTATCCTTTTGCCGCTGAAAGAGAGGTGATAATCATACAGCACATTCTCTGCAATGAATCTTATATTCATTTCCACAGGGGCACTTTTTGTATCATTTGATAATCTGAACGGATTATAGGCGAGCATGGGTGCATTGGGTAACGTTGGGAACAGTACCATGTACCTGAGATGGACCAGCGCTTCGACCAAGTATGTTTTCCCTGCTGCGTTGGGCCCAAATACGGCGGCGGCCGTCAGCACATTCCCTGCGGCTTTTGTCTCAACATAGTTTTCGGGATGTTCGCTGCCTTTTTGCGCAGTCATCGTCAGTATCGCCTCATCCTTGAACGGACCGAAGTTCTTAACGACAAAATCGACTAACATAACTACCATTATTGCATTTTAGTATTAATATTTGTGGAATATTCTCAAAATTAAGTTTAAAATGTAAAATAATAGAATTATACGCCCTATTGGCATCGGTCCGGGACGTTAAACGTCAGATCTATTTCATCAGATGATACAGAGACCATGACGAACGAACTGCTAAGGTATACTTTACTAAATCATATCTTAGCAAATATTTTCATATGTGAAACTCCGCCTTTCCTTTGAATAGATTATTAACTGTGAGTATATTCCCATCTATTATGAAGATAGAACCGGGCGACCTTGCCGCCGTCATGGAACGGGATCCCGCGGTGATCGACGAGGAAGACGCCAGAAAGTACCACACCGGACTTCACGCAGTCTCTATGTACAGAATGAGCCACAAGTTATGGGTGGAAGGACAGCTTAAAAAAGCCAGGAAGATCAATTACAAAGCGCACAGGCTCACGGGCTGCGACATACACCCCGGGGCCGTGATAGGGGAAAGGTTCTTCATCGACCACGCAACGGGCGTGGTGATCGGAGAGACGGCGATCATAGGCAACGACGTCATCCTTTATCAGGGGGTCACTTTAGGCGGGGTGTCCTTCGAGAAGGGGAAAAGGCACCCCACCGTCGGGGACCGCGTCGTCATAGGCGCGAATGCCACCGTCCTGGGGGACATCACCATCGGCAATGACGTCAGGATAGGCGCGGGTTCCGTCGTTCTTAAGAACGTGCCGAACAACAGCACCGTTGTCGGGATTCCCGGCCAGGTCATAGA
>JAITCQ010000053.1 GCA_031283015.1 Candidatus Methanoplasma sp. | reverse complement strand
TCGAAGAACTCGACATGAGTGAACTTGGGTTGCGCAAGGCATTGCCCGGTGCGTCTGGTCGGACATACAGCATGTCCAATCTAAAAGTGGTATAATTGAGTTATATTTAAAGGCTACTGCATTGCGGGCTTTTTTTGCCCCTCAACGTGCCGGTGCACGTGCGAAAAAAAGCACTTAATTAAAAAAGATAAGGGGGCGGACCCCCGTTTGTTCAAATTGGTGCGGGATCATCCGCATTCGATCGTCACGCCGCCGGTGATCTCTCCCTTCGGTATGACGTATACTCCGTCCTCGTCCGGGAACAGCGGCTTATGGATCCCGTTCCCTTCGATACGGTAGGACACCATTCCGGCCTCCCCTTCTACCGAGAAGCGGTATGCCGCCTTCCTAGATACCTTGTCCTCGCCGATGATCGACGCGGAGCCTCCGTTCTTTACGACCTCGTATCTCCTTCTGCGTGCTATCAACAGAAGCAGGATGCCGGCTATCAGCAGGAGAAGGAGTCCGATCATGCCCAGGGGCATATCCTGATCTTTATCGGTGAGATTGCCGGCAAAAATGTCGGCAAAATAGAGATCAAGATTCAGGGACGCCGTGACGACAGCGAAGCGTATCTCTGCGTCTGGGTATGTTAACATCCCGTTGCGCCACTCGTTGAACCCATATCCGTTGTCCGCATATGCGATCACGATCAGACTGCAGTTGATGGGAAGGGATACCGGGGATTCGTATTTCGTGAACGACCCTCCGTTCACGCTGTATTCCGCATATCCTTTCCCTTCGACCACGATGATCGTCAGAACAGCCGCGGCCGTCGTCGCCGTTACCTCTATTCTGTGGTTCGCTCTCACGCTGTAGAATGTGTATGATCCTTTGACTATGTCTTCATAGGACAGATACACTCCATCCACTAGCACCGCAAGTATGGAATATCCTTCAGCGGCCGTGAAGCTGAACGTTCTGCTGCCTCCGGCCGAGACGATGATCTTCCCTTCGGGAGATATGGCCGCGCCGGGGCCTGCGGATGCCGTTATGTAGAAGTCCTTCGATGGCGGCGTGATCGGGCCGGGGGGCGTTACCGTCCCCTGGAGCGTTGCGATAAGCTTGTTATCCTCTATGGACAACTCGAACTCGTATCCGCCGATCCAGAGCACAGTGTTCGCAGGTGTTCCAGACATGGTCCCGGCGCTTCCGTCGATCAGAACGATGACGGTGCCCGGCTGCAGGTTCGCGGGAAGCTGGGATTGGTTGCTGCGGACCTCGGCGCTTCCGATGTTGGCGTTGCCGCCAACGACGGTAAAGACAAGCGATGCTCCGGGATTGCCGGTGAATGTCAGCTTCGAGTCGGGATTCGCGCCGATGTTGAAGGTGCCGGTGATCTTGCTTCCGGCGGCCAACGTAACCTCGTTGATGTCGCCGGAGAAGCGCATGTTGCCTTTTACCGTGCCCTCGTTAAGGAAGGAGAACGGGTTGCCGCTGTCGAAAGTGTAGACACCGAACGAAGGACCTTCGATCGTGCCGTAGTTGTAGATTGAGCCACCTGAATGGAGAACAATGGCGTAATTGGCGCCTTTTATGATGCCACCCGCCCTGTTTATTATGTTGATGGGTTCGGTGGCCCCGTCATAGCCGGCCTCTATGCCATATCTTTTTAGATTATCTTCCAGAATCAGAGTTCTGATCTCTCCGGAGTTGTCCACGCTGCCACCGCATCCCTCAAAAAGGATGGTGCAGGTATTGCCTTCGAGCAGGCCGCCGGCGTTGTTGATGACATTGGTCGTGCCATTGGCATAGACAGCGTTAACGTTGGGTCCGTATTTATCGCCGCCGGCTATAGGTATGGGCCTGACAGCGCCTGAGTTGATGACTGTGCCGCCACGCAAAAGCCAGATGCCGTGCTCATTGGTTTCGATAAGCCCGGTGTCGGTGTTGATGACGGTGCACGGCTTATTAGCATAAATGGTGTAGGCGAAGGAGTCATTCAGGGCCCTGATGACGCCGGAGTTGTTGACTATGCCGCCGCCGTTCATTCTGATGCCGTATTGGAGGCCCTGGATCAAGCCGCCGTTGTGGTTGGTGATCGCTGCGTCAGTCGTGGTCCCGACAGACGGGCCGCTGGGTGATGTACCTATGATCTCACCGTAGTTGTCGATGGTGCTGCCTGCGGCGGCCGTAAGCTGTATGCCAGACAGGCCCCGGATCAGACCGCCGTTGTGGTTGATGATGGCCACCGTCTCAGCGGTGTCGATCTTTACCGCAACGGTGTTTTTGACCGAGGTGCCTGCAATGGTACCGTAGTTGTGTATGATGCCGCCGCCGTTAACAAGAACGGCGTTGGCGCCTTCGATCGCGGCAACGTTGGTAAGGCTGCCGCCGCCGAGAGCGACGCATGAGCCCGCGGATTTCAGTTTACCCTTGTCCGAGCCGAGCGTTTGCGAATATGTGGTCAGGCTGCTTCCGGAAGGTACCGATATCCCGCCAGACGGAACGGTCATTACGCAGCCGTCTGCAATGATAAGATATACATTGCCGACGACATCGACCTTCCCTGTGAAGGTAACGTTCGCGGTGACGCAGTACCATCCGGATGTTGTTCCGAACTCGGTTAGCGTCAGGTCCGTGCCGCCGGCGGAAATGTCGTCCGCGGTCGGTGCCGTGTTTGTTTTTCCGTCCTCGTTTGTGAAGAGGACGCCGTCTGTCGGCGCTGCCGAAGATGCCGCGGACGGCAGCAGGATCATCATCACTGCTGCGAATAACAGTACCGCGGTCAATGCCTTCGGAAGCGCTTTGTAGCTTAAATTTGCAATTATGTCTATAATAAGCCCCCCTGCTGACTATTAAACGCTTATCAAATAAATATATACCTATGCTAACGAGATTTTGGAAAATATATATTATAGCTCCACAAAAAATCATAAAAGCGCAGGACTGAAAGAAAATGTGCGGCTGCCCGCGGGGGACATCTTCCCATCTCGGCGGGCGCTCCGCCCTTCACAGTTCGCCGCTCTTGGCCTTCGCCTGCGCTCTCTTCATGCGCGCTTTCGCGTCGAACCCCGTCGCTTTCTCCACGAAGGCGTTGAGCTTCCTTTTGCTGTCTATGATGTCCCCGTCGGCCATGTTCCCGGACTTGTTGGACGTTACCACTTCCAGCTTGTCCTTGCTCACCACCCGGACCGTGATGCTCTCCAGCACCCCGTATGAGGAGACGAGGGCGTCCCCTTTTTTAGACGCGTTGCCGAACACCTCTTTCATCATCTTTTCAAGAAGATCCCCATCGATGTTCTTGTACCATCCTTTCTTAATGTCGTACTCCACCATCTTTCACACATCCTATTGCGAGGTCTCCGCCGAGACCTCTGTCGAGATCCGCGGCGGTACCTAGTATCCTTTCCAATTCCAAATATGTTTTCCAGTCCTTTATACAATCGCATTCTGCGGTGAGGTCCTCCGCGTTCTGCGAGAAGGAGAACCTCTCGATCCCCTCAAGCATAGTTTTGTCGCATTCCCCGCAGTTGTGGACCCCTCTCGATGTCCCGCCCCCGGAGGGGGATGACATCAGGCGGGCGCTCACGTTCCCCGAAAGGCGCCTCAGAACTTCAGCCAAGGACCATATCCAAGGCGGCCTCAGCTCACTCGCCCTCCACAGCCTTTCCGCATACGTCCCGCGCTGGACGTTGAGGGGGTTCACGGATATCTCGTCCGAGAACTCGTCGGCGAACAGCGCCGATCTCACAGTGTCCTCGATGGCCGCAGATTCCGTCAGGAAGGGAGGTTTGAGCAGCAGGTACGTCCTGACCGCCAGACCGGCCTCTTTGATCATCAACCCAGCCTTCCTGCTGTCGTCCGGGGTGAACCCTTTGTTTATCGACGTCCTCAGAATATCTGGGTCGGAACTCTCGAGACCGAGCGCGATCGTCGTTGTTCCAGGCAGCGACGAGAGGATGTCCTTCCGCACGAATTCCGGACGGCTTTCGAAGAGTATCCTTCCGCAGCCCGAGAATTCCTTCATTATCCGATCCCTTATGGTAGGGGGTATCTCTCTTTCGTCGAGGAAACTGCCTGAGGTGTATATCTTGACGAACTCCTCTCCCTTGTATTTCGAAAGGGCCTCGTCGACCTGCTTGTTAAGGTCGTCCTCCGACACCGTCCTCAGGGACGCCTGTCTGTATCCGCACATGGTGCATCCGCCGGTCTTTGCCCAGCAGCATCCGGCGGTGCGCATGATGACCACCATCGCGTCGGATACCCTGCCGGAGACCATGTCCTTCTCCTTCCAGCACGCTTCGAGCTGGGTCGGCGACCTTCTCTCTTTCATGTTTCCCGGTCC
>JAITCQ010000100.1 GCA_031283015.1 Candidatus Methanoplasma sp. | reverse complement strand
AAGAGCATGAAGGCTCAGGCGGGCGGCTCCGCGGAAAGAGCGGAATTCCGTCCCGTAAGCGAAGAGGAAGAATACATGCTGGAAAAGATGGCGGAAGAATATTCCGGCATGAAGAACGACCAGACGGACATCCAGAAGCAGTCGAAGCTGTTCGATTACTGATCAGCCGAAAAGTATCCTTTCCGCATCTTCGACCGAGTTCCTGCAAGGAATGGGCGCTGACGAGTTCTTTATTATCGTGTCCGGGTCCTTCAGCCCGTTCCCGGTGCAGATGCAGACCACTCTCTCGTCCCTGTCGATCTCTCCCATCGACACAAGCTTCCTGAGCCCGGCTATCGATGCCGCCGATGCGGGTTCTACGCACACGCCCTCCTTTCTCCCGAGAAGCTGCTGAGCGCTGATGATCTCCGCGTCGGTGACGGTGACCGAAGTTCCTTTGGTCTCATATATGGCGCGGAGCGCCTTCCTTCCGCTGACTGGGTTGCCGATACGTATGGCCGTGGCGATGGTCTCCGGCTCGTCCTCAGGTATGAAGTCCTCCTTCCCCGCGCTGAACGCTCTCGTTATAGGGGCGGCGCCTTCCGCCTGTATCCCGGTGAGCATGGGCATCCTGTCTATCCATCCCACTTCGGTCAGCTCCTGCAACGCTTTATGCACAGCGGAGATGTTGCCCGCGTTCCCTACCGGTAGGATGATCCTATCCGGGATCTCGTAGTCGAGCTGATCCATTATCTCGAACATCACGGATTTCTGTCCCTCCGGTCTGTACGGATTTATCGAGTTGAGAAGATACAGCTTCCTTTCGTCCGCCATTTTTCTAACGAGTTCCAAAGCCTCGTCGAAATTGCCGTCCACCGAAAGGACCTTGGCGCCGTAGAACAGCGCCTGCGCCAGCTTGCCGGCGGCGACCTTCCCGGAAGGAAGGAACACTGCGCACTTCATGTCCGCTTTGGCGGCATATGCCGCCAGCGACGCGGACGTGTTCCCAGTGGACGCGCAGCCCACGACCTTTGCCCCGAGTTCCTTCGCATGGGACACGCCGATGGTCATGCCCCTGTCCTTGAACGACCCGGTGGGATTCAACCCTTCAAATTTCACGTGCGCGGACGAGATGCCGATCTCTTCGGCCAGTCTGCAGGTCTTGTACAGCGGGGTGCCGCCTTCTTGGATGGAGACCTTGCGCAGAGGGTCCGCGGGCATGAACGGGGCGTATCTCCATACGCCGATCGCCTCTTTCCTGAGGTCCTGCGGCGACATCTCCTTCACGGGTTCCAGATCCATTTTTACTGAAAGGAGTCCACCGCATCTCGGGCAGGTGTTCACATAAGGGTCATCTACTGCCGCACCGCAATCCCAGCATATCACTTGGTGGTCCGCCATCTTAAATCCTCTTGCATCCGACGCCCGGTTTTGTTATCCACGTGTCGCATCCCATGCCGTTGTCTGTATATACGGCTTTCACTCTTTCGGCTATCGCGGCGCCAAGATCGGTGTCGGCGTCATAGAACGACATTATGCACGGCCCGGACCCTCCCATGAACGATACCAGCGCGCCGGCGGACACCGCTTCTTTCTCCGCTTCTTTCAGATGAGGCACGAGCTTCGTCCTTGCGGGCTCGAACACGGCGTCCTTCACCGACCTCCCTATCGCTTTGAGGTCGCCGGTCATCATGCCGTACACGAGCGTGGAAGCGTTGCCCACATGGAAAACCAGGTCCCTGACGGAGACCTCCCTCGGGAGCACCTTCCTTGCGTCCGACGTCGCGACCATCAGGTCCGGAAGGGCGACGACCATTCCAAGGTTGCGAGGGGGCTCTATCCTGACGACGTCGAATGGTTCGTACGATCGTATGACGGTGAAACCGCCGAGGATGCATGGGGAAACGTTGTCCGCGTGCAGCCCACCGGAGATCACATCCTCGGCGTGCGCCGCGCAGAGTATCATTTGGGTGGAATTGAGCTTCTCTTCGCACATGATGTTCGCTAGGAACGCTCCCCCTGCGGCGCTGGCTCCGGAGGAGCCCATGCCGCTGCACGGCCTTATGCCCTTTTTTATCCTCAATTCTATGCCGAATTCGGCATCGCATCTTTTCAGGACCTGTGCGGCGGCGATACTCACTGAATTGACCTTGGGGTCGGTGGGTATGTTATCCGAACCCGGACCGGAGACCTCGGTTATTACAAAACCGGAATCGATCTTTCTTCCTTCGATGATATCGCACGGCTCGCTCATGGCGAGCCCGAAAGTGTCGAACCCCGCACCGATGTTCGAAGTGGTGGCGGGGGCCGCGATCCTTACCCATTCTTCTGACATGCTAAATCTTTCCTAATTGCCTGTACTGCTGTTCATTTGATAAACCTTTTTCAGAAACAGGCTTTGTCATCGTGAGATATCAGACATATGGCTTTTTGAAGGGGTCGGTTTTTGCCGGCGGATAACGCTTTAATCCCTCAGACAGCCTATCGGGACCACCGGGACCCCGTCGGGCCTCCTGACCGCAAACTGTCCGGCGGTGAGCACCATGAGGAACGACGGCGCTCACAGTGCCGTCCAGCGGCTGAGAGTAGACAAGGAGGTCCCTGGCGCACAGGGATTCGAGAAGCAACTCGGATGTTTTGTAGTCCTTAATAAGAGCCAAGGAAGATGCCCTCGGCGCAGATGTGGCAACGAACGGATCTGTAATAATACCCAGGTTTGGTTTTATGCTTAAACAATTGACGGATTAGGCTAAGTTTTGTTGACGGATTAGGCTAAGTTTTGTTGATGAGAAAGTCCGCTGTGCCTATTGGCATTGACACAGACAGAAGGCGGCATCCGGATTGTTTTCAGGCAAAGATCCGTGACATGCCCCGCCCCTTTGTTACAGTTAGGCTTAAAGGATGCGACGGAGATAGCAGGGCAATGAAGGTTCAGGTCATCGGCATCAGAGGGGCCGCGGGATTCGACGAGGTCGTCCGGCATTTCACGGAACTCGGCGGGGACGCTGTGCTTCTTGACCCCCGCATGGTCTGCGGCAGGGACCATTTACTTTCAGCCGCTTTGCACGCTGAAAGAGCGTTCAAGAACGGCACGAACAGGTCGAAGACCCTGCTGACCGAAACGATACTCTATGCGGCGGGAGAAAGGCAGATAGGCCGCGCGATGGAGAAGATGAGGCCAAAGGACCAGAAAGAAGGAATGGCGGCGGTGCTGTTCGACGTAGACGATCCGAAACTCGATCTGATCGGGATGACGAGATGCGACGAGATCATGGACGCATCTCCCGAGAAGGCAAAGAACCTCGGCGCGGATGTATTCGAGGGAACATCATGCGAGGACGCCGTCTTGGAACATGTGGCCATGGCCGACCTTTTGAAACAGTGACCCCGTTAACACAAGCGGCCGTGTGGTCTGATAAGAACGAACCAAAAAAAAGAAAGAATGACCCGCCGAAGCGGGTAATATGTTTATTTTATGGGTACGAACTTGAATCCATAGTGGATTATGCCGGACGCTCCGTCCTCATCCAGTTTCCTGAGCACCGCGCGCACGGGCATCCCGATGGCTATCTTGTCAAGTTCGATGTCGACAAGCTGACCGGACACCAGTACCCCGTCTTTGGTCTTGACCATCGCGACGGCGTAAGGCTTAAGGAAGCTGTTGCATGCCGGGGCTTCGTATATCACAGAGAAAGTGAATATCTCCCCTTCTCTCTGGACCCTGTGCTTCTGCATCTTTCCGATGCCTTCTCTGCGGCACTTCGGACAGAAGTCGCGCCTCGGGAAGAATATGGTCCCGCAGTTCCCGCACTTCGTTCCTTCGAGGTTGTACTTTCCCGGGTACTCTCTCCACGCTCTTGCCACTTTCGACATCAGATCGCCTCCATTATGCTCACGGCAACAGTGGAACCGGTTCCGCCGACGCTCTGCGCGAGACCGTATCTTGCGTTCGCCACCTGCCTCTTGTCGGCCTTCCCTCTGAGCTGGTCCGTGATCTCCGCGATCTGCGCCACGCCCGACGCTCCGATGGGGTAACCTCTCGCCTTGAGGCCGCCGGATGTGTTGATGGCGACCTTCCCGGCGCCCACCCTGGTCTCTCCGCTCAGGAACGCTTTTCCCGCCTCGCCCTTCTTGTACAGACCCAGGTCCTGAAGCGCGAGTATCCCGGCGATGCTGAAATCATCGTGTATCTCGGCGACCGAGATGTCCGCCGCAGTTATGCCCGCTATCTCATACGCCCTCTTGGAGGCCGCCACGGTAGCCCCGAATCTTGTTATATCGGGTCTCTGGAACAGTGCCAGAGTGTCGCTGCCCTGCGCGATCGCGGACACCTTCACATAGCTGTCGGTGTGCTTCTTCGCTTCCTCGAGGGGGCACAGCACCACCGCCGCCGCCCCGTCGGTTATGGGCGCGCAGTCGAACATCCCAAGGGGGTCTGCGACCGGTCCCGACCTCGTGACCGCCTCCAGGACTATCTCCTTCCTGAACTGTGCGGCGGGGTTGAGCGCGCCGTGGAAGTGACTGTTCACAGCCACCGACGCTATCTCGTCGCGGGTCGCCGTGCCTTCGTACATGACCCTCCTCGCGATCATCGCATAGAGCGACGCGAGAGTGAGACCCATCCCGGCCTCCCATTCTGCGTCCGCCGTCGCGTCCATGATCGTGTTGATCGATGTGTCGTCAAGGTCGGTCATCTTCTCCGCGCCGCCTACGAGCACCGTGTCGTGTATGCCGGAGGCGACCGCCATGACCGCCTGCCCGAACGCCACGCCGCCGGATGCTCCTCCTGCCTCTACCCTTGTCGCGGGTATGTTATGGGTGGCCATTCCGGAATAGTCGGCTATCAGGGCGTTGATGTGCTGCTGGTTGATGAAGCGTCCGGCGGACATGTTCCCAATGAAAAGCCCGTCTATCTCGCTCCCGGAAAGGTTCGCGTCCTCTATCGCCTTCATCCCCGCCTCTATGCCGATGCTTCTGAAGGATCTGTCCCAAAGCTCTCCGAACTTCGTTGCTCCCACTCCTATGATCGCTACGTCCCTCATCTTATCCCTCCGGCATTATTATCATCCCTCTGTACTTGGTGTACAATCCGTAGTCCACGTAAACGGGGTTCTCCATGACCTTATCCACCGTCGGGGCGTTCTGCCTCTGGTAGTTCTTTATCTCGTCCGTCACCGTTATGTCGAAAGCGTCGCTTCCGGCACCGGAGCCGTACGAGGTGACGAATATCCTGTCCCCCGGTTCCGCCTTGTCCAGAACGGCGGACAGGCCCAGCGGGACGGAGCCGCTGTACGTGTTCCCGATGTTGGGGGTAAGCAGCCCGACCTTGATCTGTTCGTCGGTGAATCCCAGCATCCCGGCCACTCTGGTCGGGAACTTCCCGTTCGGCTGGTGGAACACTGCGTGTTTGTAATCCTCCGGTTTCGTTTTCATTTCGTTGAGGAGCATCTTCGCCGCCGACGTTATGTGCTTGAAGTACGCGGGGTCCCCGGTGAACCTTCCCCCATGGAGCGGATAGGGCTGGCTCTCCCTTCTCCAGAAGTCGGGGGTGTCGGTTGTGAAGCTCATGGTCTTGTTTATCTTGGCGATGACCTTCTCGCTTCCTATCAGGAAAGCGGCCCCGCCGGCGGATGCGGAGAATTCCAGCGCGTCCCCCGGCGCTCCCTGCGACGTGTCCGCGCCGATCGCCACTCCGTATTTTATCATTCCCGCCGCGACCATTCCCATGCATGCCTGTATGCCTGCGGTCCCAGCTTTGCATGCGAACTCCATGTCGGCCGCCGTCAGCGCGGGCGTGGCCTCGATGGCCTCCGCGACGACGGTGGCGGTGGGTTTGACCGCATACGGGTGGGATTCCGACCCCACGTACAGCGCGCCGATGTCCTGCGGGTTCACCGCCGGGACCCTGGCCATCATATATCTGGCGGCCTCGGTCGATATTGTTATTACGTCTTCATCCACGCCGGGCACGGACTTCTGAAAGATCATCAGCCCTTTCCCCATTCCCTTGCCGTCCACTCCCCAGATCCTTCCGATCTCCTCAGGTTTTATCCTGTACCGGGGAATGTACGCGCCGTAGCTTACTATGCCTACATCCATTTATTTCCCTTCCTTAAGTTTGTTCATTTTCTCCACGATCTCCTCCACGCCGAATCTGGTCACGACCAGCGGTATGCCCTCGAGCTTCGCCAACTTGATGGCGAGCGGGTCCGTCTTCTCGGGCTGCTGGTACACGACCATGGCCGGCGTCAGAGGGTGCGCCCTTATGGCTACCATCGGAGAGCGTCCGAAGTGCACGTTGGTGAATACCAGGGCCCTTTCGATGCTCCATCCGTATATCTTCAGATAGTCCTCCGAACCCAAACTGAGAATTGCTTTCACGGAATCCACGATCGTGTAGCCGTATATCCTCTTTGAAGGCATCTTCTCGGTGTTCAGGTTCTTGCCTTCTATAGCTTCGATGAACCTCTGCTCGTCTATGCCCTCCGAGAACTCGTCCATCGCGATGATGCACTCTAGTTTCATGTTCGGAAGGTAACGCGAGGCCACCGGAGAACCGTTCGCCGTATCGAGTTTTATGAAGGCATCCACCATCTTCCTGATCACGCTGACCCCCGGCGATCTTCTCCGCCCGGACTCATAGTCGCTTATCACGGAATGCGAGATGCCCATCGCATCCGCAAGCTGGTGTTGGGAGAGTTTGAATTCCTCCCTCCATTTGCGGATGGTCTTACCCGGCTCAGATGACAAGGTTATTTCCCCCGCGATTTTCTCCCTGAATTCATCTGCCATTATTGGAGGATTGATTGACATTATTTAATAGTGTCGAATTTAATTAACGTCAATCGACGAATGAGGACTTTAGCCTGTCAGTTCCTTCCTCAGAGCTTCGACCACGGTCTTGAGGACCTTGGCCCGGGCGTACTTCTTGTCGTTGGAATCGACCGCCGTCCACGGGGCGTGGTCTGTGTTGGTGGACCTCATCATAACGCCCACGTGTTCCTCATATTCGTCCCATTTGGCGCGGTTGCGCCAATCCTCGTCGGTGATCTTCCACTGCTTAAGCGGGTCGGCGGCCCGTTTCTTGAACCTTTTCAGCTGCTCGCCGGGGGTTATGTCAAGCCAGAACTTCAGGAGGATCGTTCCGTTCTCCGTCATTATCCTTTCGAACACGTTGATCTCGGACGGCGACCTCCGGTACTCCTCTTCGGTGCAGAACCCCTCCACATGCTCCACCAGCATCCTTCCGTACCATGTCCTGTCGAAGATCGTTATACGGCCTTTTTCCGGAACGCATCTGCTGAACCTCCACAGATAAGTGTGTTCCGATTCCTCTTCCGTGGGAGCTTTCGTCTGGAACACCTCGTAACCTCTCGGGTTAAGCGCATGACAGAGGTGCTTTATGCACGAACCCTTCCCGGACGCGTCCCATCCTTCGAAACAGACGGCCAGCGAACGGCCGCTGAGCGAAAGGTCCGTCTGAAGCTCTCCGAGTTCCTCGGAGAGCCGATTCATCACTTCGTCGTATCTCTCGCACTCAGCGTCACATTCCGCATCCTTGCGCGGATCGTCATACCTGGCGTCGATCTCCCGCGGAACGTCGGTGGGGGGTCCCGCTCTCAGCCTTTCTTTGATCGCCGCTATTATCGCTTCCGCGGTCTCGGTGACGGTCTCTCCGATATCCCTTACGATTATCTTATTCCAAGGGGCGTGCTCCGTGTCCGTCCTTTCGTAGATGTGCTCGAACATTGCCTCCCTGTATTTCGCGGGGTCTGTGAGGTCTATCGACAGGAACGACGTCTTCTCTGCGGCCGGGCCGTACTGCGGGCCGTATTCCTCCGCGGCGGCCGCGGTCGTTTTCAGAATTATCTTGATAAGAAGCACGCCGTTCCTGACGAGGTATCTTTCGAATCCGTTGTATGACTCCAGCATCCTGTCAAGCTCTTCCTGTTCTTCGCAACCGTACAGTTCTATCATGGCGGAGTACCAGGACCTGTCGAAGAGGCCGATCTGCCCCTTTCCGGGCGTGCGCCGGAGGAAATCAGTCATCGATCTCGGGCCGTCGGCGGCGGGGTCGAAGTGGGTGTAGATCACCCCTCTCGGCTCAAGGCACCTTATCAGCTCGCTGTTCACTCTACCGATGACCCTCCCGATGCTGCCTTCGAATATCACCAGAACGGGCAGCCTTTCCGCGAGGATGCTCTGCTGCAGCCGATTCAGTTCGGTCTCGAGACGCTCGGGTATCAGGGCTTGCATGAGACCTTATCGTCAAGCAGAATATTAAACAAAACCTGAACGACGCTTTTTGTTCTTCGGGAGGATGCGGCCGTGGAGTCTGGTCAAACTTGATATATTTCATTTTTATTAGTAAGAAAACAGTGAGGACAATGACAGAGATCGGTAGCTGCACCAAGGAACTGAGAACGGACGAAGGCACGGTCACAATTTACAGCCTGAGGGAGCTTGAGAGGCTGGGCGTGATAAAGGACCTCCGGAGGATGCCGTATTCCGTCAAGGTGATAGCGGAATCAATGTTGAGGAACAGGGACGGTGAGGTGATCACCGACGATGACGTGAGGGCGATATCGTCCTGGGGTCCCGGCGGAAGAGAGGACCATGACATACCCTGGATGCCGGCCAGGGTCCTGCTGCAGGACCTCACCGGCGGCGCGGCGGTGACAGACCTTGCGTCGATGAGGGAAGCGGTCTCCATGATGGGAAAGGACCCGGAATCGATCAACCCCCTTGTGCCGGTGGATCTGGTGATAGATCACTCAATACAAACGGACTTTGCCGGACGTGCCGACGCTCAGGATCTGAACGAGGGGCTGGAGTTCAAAAGGAACAGCGAAAGATATGCGCTGTTCAAATGGGCGCAGAGGGCGTTCAGGAACTTCAGGGCGGTCCCGCCCGGGAACGGGATATGCCATCAGGTGAACCTGGAGTACCTTTCCCCGTTGATACATGTGAAAGAGGAGAAGGGCGTGCTGACCGCATATCCCGATTCGTGCTTCGGGACGGATTCCCACACGACGCAGATCAACGGTCTCGGAGTCGTCGGGTGGGGCGTCGGCGGGATAGAGGCGGAGGCGGTGATGGTGGGGCAGCCCAGTTACATGGAGATACCGGAGGTGATCGGTTTCAGGCTTACCGGCAACCTTTCCCCCGGCGTGAACGCCGCGGACCTTGTTCTGACGGTCGTTCAGATGCTCAGGAAAAAGAAGGTCGTGGGAAAGTTCGTCGAGTTCTTTGGCCCCGGATACCAAGATCTCTGCCTCGCCGACAGGGCCACCATAGCTAACATGGCCCCGGAGTACGGCGCGACGATGGGATACTGCCCCATCGACGACAAGACCCTCGAATACCTCAGACTCACAGGAAGGGACCCGAAGCACATCGATACGATCGAAAAATACGCAAAAGAGCAGACGCTCTGGTACGACGGAGAGCCGGAATACACGGACACCCTGGAGCTTGACCTCTCGACGGTAAGGCCGTGCCTCGCCGGACACAAAAGACCTCAGGACCGCATACTCCTTACGGAGATGAAAAAAGAGTTCTCGAACGCTCTTAAGGATCTCGGCATAGACGAACAGAGAATGCCTTCGGGGGAGAGACTGGGAGACGGCTCGCTGGTCATCGCGTCCATCACGTCCTGCACGAACACCGCGAACCCGTCGGTGATGATAGCGGCCGGCCTGGTGGCGAAGAAGGCGAACGAACTCGGTCTCAGACCTAAGAAGTTCGTCAAGACGTCCCTCGCGCCTGGTTCCAAAGCGGTCACCGCGTATCTTAAGAATTCGGGGCTGCAGGACCACTTGGACGCCATGGGTTTCCAGTGCTGCGGATACGGGTGCATGACCTGCATCGGGAACAGCGGCCCGTTGCCGGAAGAGGTCTCCGAAGAGATAAGGTCCGGGGATCTTGCGGTGGCGGCGATAGCGTCAAGCAACAGGAACTTCGAAGGAAGGATCCATGCGCTGGTGAAAGCAAACTACCTTGCGTCGCCCCCTCTGGTGGTGGCGTTCGCCATCGCCGGGCGGGTGGACATCGATACGGAGACGGAACCGCTTGCCTCCGTGAACGGAAAGGACGTCTATCTCAAAGATATATGGCCAGCGGACAGCGAGATACAGGAGCTCACCGACCGGTACGTCACTGAGAAGACGTTCTCTTCGCAGTACGCGGACATATTCAAGGGTTCGGAGAGATGGGAGGGTATCGAAAGCGGGGATTCCCCGCTGTTCGGCTGGGACGAGGATTCCACTTATATCAGGAACCCGCCGTTCTTCGACGAGCTGTTCGAGGATCCGGAGATAAAGAACATAAAAAGTGCGAGATGCCTCGCGATGCTGGGGGATTCCATAACCACCGACCACATCTCCCCGGCGGGCTCGTTCGGCAAAGGGTCGGACGCGGGACGGTACCTCATTTCCCTGGGGGTGGAAGAGGACGATTTCAACTCGTACGGATCCAGAAGAGCGAACCACGAGGTGATGGTAAGGGGGACGTTCGCCAACATAAGGCTGAAGAACAAGCTTACGCCGGGAAAGGAAGGAAGCTCGTCCAGATACTTCCCGGAGAACAAGGACGGCACGATCTTCGAAGTGTCGAGGTCGTACTACGAGGATATGACCCCCCTGGTCATACTCGCCGGAAAGGAGTACGGAACGGGAAGCTCAAGGGACTGGGCGGCCAAAGGACCCAACCTCCTCGGGGTGAGGGCGGTCATCGCGGAATCGTTCGAAAGGATACACAGATCGAACCTGGTCGGCATGGGGATCGTCCCGCTGCAGTATATCGACGGCCAGAACGCCGAGACGCTGAAGCTTAACGGCTCGGAGGTGTTCGACATCGGCCTGGAGGATCTGGAACCAAAAGGTGCGGTGAGGGTCACGGCGTACAGGGACGGCAAGAAGCTGGAGTTTGACACCGTTTGCAGAGCGGACGTTCCGATCGAGATCGAGTACATAGCCAACGGCGGGATACTCCAGTACGTGCTGAGAGATATGATATCAGAATAAGAGGTTTGACATGAATGACGGCAACCGTATGCATATTACTCTTTACACCGTCATCGGCAGAACGGAGCGGGTGAAGGAAACACTGATCGGCAAATTTGCGATGATGACCAAGGAGGTCTCGGCCCCCTCGCCCGCGGACGGCGGGGAGAGCTTCGTCATCCGCCTCGCGGACAGCTCGGAGGTCGCCGTGACCGTCAGCGGCGGCCGGGAATTCATAAACCGGCATATCTCCAGCATGTACGGTTTTTTCGTCGGGGTCAAATGCAGGAACAAGGAGCTGCACAGCAGCGTCCTGGCACAGATCCGGGCTTTCAACTGCGTCGCGGGAATATCATTTGGAACGACCGGGAACGAGTCGCGGACCAACTACATCCTGAGCGTCTTGTTCGATACGGCGAAGGATATCAACGGCCTTATCCTGACGCCGGACATGTGCCTGTTCACCGGGGAGGGGAAGATGGTGCTCTCTCCCGATGGCATAAGCAATTTTGACGAATATGTTCCGATCGGTAACTCCGATTACCTCGGCGGCGCAGCGGAGGAGTCCCCCTCTGACGCGGCCCGCAGGGAACGGTCCGCCGCCGTCCTGAAAGAGAAGGGCATCCCGTACATTCCGCACCTCCGTTCGGCGGTCGCGGAGTCCGAAGCGAAGCTCCGGACCCCGGAAGAGATCGCGCGGCGGCTGTTAGCGATGTTCGGCGTGTGCGTTTACTGCGAGATACTGGGAAGCGGGATGGCCCACAAGGATACGAAGGAGTATCTGGACAGGATCAACAATATCCTCGGCGGCGGGCTGGACGATTCTTTGTCGCCTGAAGAAAAAGCGTACCTGGCGATCGAAAAGCCGGACCAACGCAGTATCGCCAAGTTCGGATGGAGATACGAGTGCTGTCACGTGCTGATGTGGGCGCTCGGAATGATCGAACTGGGCTATCCGGACAGGCTGTGCGACGTGCGCGCGATGGGCGGGATCATATGGGGTCAGGAAAGCCTGAACGGATTCCTTGAGGGCGCAAAGCCCCGTTCGGGGAAAGACGTCCTGGACGCGGCGGACCTGGTCCTGCGGTACGACTGGGCCTGCGTGGACGCCAGGCTTAAGAAGAAGGGATCCCCCGCGGGACTGAACAGAGAAGTGGTGGTAGAATGGCATTATGCCATGAACTGGCTGATCGGGGCCGGCGGGAACGCCGGTTGGGACGACGTCAGGACCGACACGTAAATACTGTGTTCAATAGGTCCTGATCGCTTCATTTGCGCTCCCGCCGCCTGCGCCCCGGTCGATTACCGGCCGTGGCAGGAGGGCGTGAATAAGGCGACCGGGCTTACCAAACACAGCTGCTGAAGGAGGAATTACAGGGGTTATCAATGTCGCAAAGTTTGCGACAGCAATTGCGGCCTAACCTGCTGACTGTACACTGCTGTATTAATGGACACAGACTGCAAAAGCGTTCGCATGGTCTATAGCACAGACGAACTGCCGTCGAAACACATCGAGAAAGGAGAGATCGTTTTGTACCGGCCGGACGAATCGCTGAAACTGGAAGTCAGACTGGAAAATGAGACGGTGTGGCTGAATCGTCAGCAGATGTCAGTTCTGTTCGGAAGAGACGTAAAAACGATCGGTAAACACATCAACAATGCGCTGAACGAAGAACTGCTTGGTTTTTCAGCTGTCGCAAAATTTGCGACAACTGCCGCCGACGGTAAAGTCTATCAGACAGAATATTTCAGTCTGGATGCGGTCCTGTCGGTCGGTTATCGTGTGAAATCGCAAAGGGGCATTCAATTCAGGATGTGGAGCAACCGCGTGCTGAAAGAATATACTTTGAAAGGTTACGCTGCGGATCGGCGGTTTGAGCGCATTGAGGGCCGCATGGCCGAGGCAGAGAAGAAGATAGATTTCTTCGTCAGAACCTCTCTGCCTCCGGTCCAAGGAGTATTCTTCGAAGGGCAGATATTCGATGCGTACGTATTCGTATCCGATCTCATAAAGTCTGCAAAAGCGTCCGTCGTTCTGATCGACAATTATCCGGACGAGACCGTCCTGCTCCTGTTGTCGAAAAGGCCGCCGGGCGTCACGGCCGAGATATATACGAAACAGATATCTCCGCAGCTTAAGCTGGATACAGAGAAGCATAACGCACAGTACGAACCGATAATTGTGCATGCATCAGATCGTTTTCACGACAGGTTCCTTATAATTGACGATACCGTATACCACTTAGGCTCATCTTTCAAAGACCTCGGAAAGAAAATGTTCGCTTTTTCTAAAATGGAAATGAACAGCGCGGAGATTATGAATGGGCTTCTGACCCGTACGTCAGGACGGTGAGTACTTGGCGAGAACTG
>JAITCQ010000092.1 GCA_031283015.1 Candidatus Methanoplasma sp. | reverse complement strand
ATAAACGTCACCCAGGGCCTTCCCAGGCTGATAGAGATAGTGGACGCGAGACGCGTGCCCAGCACGCCGTCCATGGACATCCCGCTCACGGGCATAGCCGCGGAGGACGAGAGCGTCGCTAGGCACGTCGCGTCGGAGATAGAGGTCACGTCCCTGCTGGACATCGCTTCGGTGGAGACGGACATAACGAATATGAGACTCGTGATCACGCCAAACACAAGGAAGATGGCGCTGCGCGGTCTCGGCGCCGACGACGTGGTCGACAGGTTGAACAAAGTGAAGGCCGTCCGCGGTCTAGTAAAGCTCTCCGATTTCCAGATAGTCATAACGTCGGACGAGCCGTCATACAAGAAGCTGCAGACGATGTACGACGCCGTCAGGAACGCCAAGATAAAAGGGATAGACGGAATATCGAGAGCGGTCCTCAGTAAGGCCGCCGGCTCATGGAAGATAATCACGGAAGGGAGCAACCTCAAAGAAGTGCTGAAGATCGAAGGCGTGAACGCAAACAAGGTCATGACCAACAGCATTCTGGAAGTGGCCGACGTCCTCGGCATCGAGGCGGCGAGGAACTCCATCATACACGAGGCGATGGGGACCCTGGGAGAAGCGGGGCTGGATGTCGATATCAGGCATATCATGCTCGTTGCGGACCTGATGACCAACGACGGACAGGTCAAAGCGATCGGAAGGCACGGAGTATCCGGCAAGAAATCGTCGGTGCTGGCAAGGGCGGCGTTCGAGATCACCGCGGCGCACCTCCTGCACGCGGCGATGGTCGGAGAGGTCGACCATCTGGAAGGAGTAACGGAGAACATCATAGTCGGACAGCCGGTGACGTTAGGCACCGGCGCGGTAAATCTTATTTACACACCCAAAAAGAGGGAGAATGAATGAGCGAGAAAGTAGATATAAGCAGAGCATTGAAGGCCGCGATCACCACCGGAAGGGTGGAGTTCGGGGTTGACCAGACAGAGAAAGCAATAAAGGCGGGAAAGGCGCAGATGGTCATCCTGTCCAGGAACTGCCCCAGCGAGATGCTGACAGGGAGCATAGGCGTGAAGGTTCACGTCTTCGAGGGAAACAACATGGAGCTGGGGGCCCTTTGCGGGAAACCCTTCTCGGTTTCCGCCCTGGCGGTCATCGACAAGGGTTCCTCCAACATCTTAACGCTGTGAGACCATGTCGACGGATATCGTACTCAATGAGGATACTCTCAGATACATAGCGCTGTTCTCGGCCATAACGAAGGCCAGCCCCATCGACTGCATGGACGCGGACGATAAACTGGTGTTCGTCGTCGAAAAAGGGCAGGGGAACATCGCCGTGGGAAAGAAAGGGGAACACGTCATAAAACTCAAGGAGAAGACCGGTAAGAACATACAGGTCGTAGAATACTCGGAGGATCCGGAGCAGTTCGTGAAGAACGTTTTCCATATATACAGCCCTCAGAAGGTCGTTATCGAACAGCGCGGGAACATTACCCATGCCACGATCACAGTGGACCCCAAGCTCAAGGGGCGTGCGATCGGCAAGGCCGGAAAGAACCTCCGCATTGCGAGGGATATCGTGAACAGGCACCACGAGATCCAGAGCATCAGCGTAGACTGAATGACTCCCCCGACCGGTGTGAGAAACCTTTTCAAACGTCTTTCCTCACTTTTTCATATTAAGTGGATCGTTTTCGGTCCAGAGGCGTCCTTTCGACCTCCATCCTGTCGAATGTGGGGTATTCCTCCACGATGTACGAGGGGTAAGGGAGTTTCTTCGATATCTTCCTGAGCCTCCACGGCGCCACCTCTATTCTCTTCCTTTCTCTGTCGATCAGCATCAGGTCCTCCGGGACCTTCAGAGCGGACAGGGCGGCTGCCGCCTCGTTCAGATCCTCCGCGTAAACGACGCCTTTTATCATTGTTCCGTCGTCGGTCACGACATCGTGCTTCTTGGCGATCACGCCCGCCCTTCTGATCAGTCTCTTCCTGAGCTGCACCCCATCCTTGAAGGCGGACGAGCAGAAGTGTATAGGGCATTTCGGGTATTTTCTCATTAACTCGATAGCCATCTCCTCGGAACCGGCCACCGCGGATGAGAGATCATCCTTCACTCTGTAACCCATCTCCTCCATCATGTTCCAGTTGCTCTCAGAGAATTCGAATTCGTTGATGTTGATGAAGCTCACGCCCGCCTCCCATGCGGATGTTACGAGTCTCTCAAGTCTTTCTTCGTTACCCGGTATGGCCGGCACCTCGATGCCCACGTCCATCGAGGTCCCCGAGACGATCTCCGAGATCGTTCCGAACTCCATCGTTTCCCACTGGGACATCGGAGGATGGAACCTTATCTCATCCAGTCCCGCTTCGCAAAGTTCCTTCGCTTTGCCGAGGTCTATCATCGAGGTGTACAGGTGGATATGGTGGCCCGGCCCGAAACGTTCTTTCAGCATCCGTATTGCGGATATCGTGCGTTCCATCGAGACGAGGGGGTCCCCGCCGGTTATCCCGGTGCCCGCGGCATCCATCGACACGGCCTCCTCCAGCATTTCGCTCAGGTCGGATATGCGCCTCTCGTTGGCGAACATCACGTCCTTCCCCTTCTTCTCCGGCGATATGGGGCAGTAGAAGCAATCCGTTCCGCATTTCCCGGTTATAAGGAGCACCATCTTCGCTCCGTTCACGCAGTGCATACACCCCTCCGGGAGAGGGCAGTTGGAGGATGAGCCGTATCCGTGTCTTTTCAATGCGATCGGTATGAGATGGTGCGATGTCTTAATAAACATTGGAAAGCTAGAGTGTTGAGGACCATGAGGAGAGACACCGGACTGATACTCGCGCTGGACGAGACCGACGCGGCCAAGGCCGTGAAGATAGCGGAAGCGGTGTCGGGGACGGCGGACGCGATAAAGATCAACTGGCCGCTGATACTCTCCGCGGGCCCGGAGATAATAACCAGGATATCAGAGATATCCGACGTGATATGCGACCTCAAAGTGGCGGACATCCCTAACACCGTGCGCCTGATCGTAGAGGGCGCGGTATCCAGAAACGCGTCGGGCGTGATCGTGCACGCCTTCACCGGTGAGGACTCCCTCCGGGAGGCGGTCTCCGCGGCGGGGAAGGCGCAGATATTCGCGGTGACCGAGATGAGTCATCCCGGCGGCGCAACGTTCACCGCACCCCACGCGGAAGAGATGACCGAGATGGGCGTAAGGTGCGGGGTGGCGGGGTTCATCGCTCCGGCCACCAGGCCCGACCGGATCAGAACGATAAGGAAGATCGCCGGAGACCTGAAGATACTGTCGCCGGGGGTCGGTGCGCAGGGCGGGAGCGCCTCGTCCGCGATATCCGCAGGTGCGGATTATATCATCGTAGGAAGGACGGTCTACGGCGCAAAGGACCCCCTTTCCGCAGCGTCAGCAGTGAGGGACGAGATACGTCCGCTCCTCTGACTCTTTTTCAAAAAAACCAGTGCGCGCGCCTGCCCATAAATCTATAAATAGACATTCGGGCATGAGCCAATACTCTACTTTCAAATGGAGACATACAGAATGCGCAAATTAGGAGTTAGGTCAGCCAAACCCGCGGACGGGGGCTTCCTGCCGGCATCGGATGATGATCAGGAAGTATGGTTCAGGAGAGAATGGCGCCTGATAACACTGTTAGCGATAATGATCGTGGCTTTCGTCATAAGATTCATTTTTGCCTATGGTGTGTCCGCCGGCAGCGATTTCGCTCTGTCGGGCGGGTCAGGGGCATCAAATCACGCTCACGTCATCGAAAGCATCCTCAACGGTTCGTTCGCGTTCACGGATCCCGCCCTCAACTATCCGTACGGGTCGGTCAACGTCTATCCGCCGCTGATGGACTTCCTCCTCGCGGGGGTAGCGGGAATAGTATCGATGTTCGGCATATCCGCGGGGACCGCGGCGGCCGGAACGCTGGCATTCTCGGCGCCCATATTCGCGGCCCTCACATGTTGGCCGGTGTACCTGATAGGAAGGAAGATGTTCAACGACGAGAAGATAGGTCTTCTTGCAGCGCTCTTCTACGCATTCTTTGCGCTTCTGATAATGACCACGGTCTTCTCGAACGGTACGGAATACGCATTCATAGGATTCCTGTTCGCGTTCATGATATACTTCCTGCTGAAGGCGCTGGACGACTGCGACAGGATCCAGCCCGATGGATTCAGGGCGATGCTCGGGGACAGGAAGGTGCTCATAAACCTTCTCGTTGCCGGAATACTGTTCGCAATGATCGCCATGTCGTGGAACCAGTTCCGCATAATCCTCGTGATGCTGGTGTTCATCATGGTCGCCCAAGCGGTGGCCGACCGCCTCAGATCGAAGGCGGTATCGCCCACTGTCGGCGTATATTCCTCGGTGATAATGCTGGGAATGCTGATCTCCGCGCCGGTCTACATCCTTGCCGGCCTTTGGGACCTTGTCTTCTCCGGGCCGTTCGTGGTCGCGGTAATGTCGGTCGCCCTCGCGGCCTTCTTCAGCAAGACCACGGACAGGTCGTGGGTGTTGATGATCCCCGTCACTCTGATAATAGCGGCGGCGGCCCTAGCGGCGCTCTTCTTCATATCCGGCGACCTGTTCTCGGCAACGGTCGGCGGTAACTCCCTGTATACGAACGAACTGATGTCCCAACTCGCGTCGGTAACGACGATGACATCCATATCGTCCATGGCCTCATTCTTCGGATGGGTGTCCGTATGGCTGCCGTTCGTGATGTTCCTGTATATGCTTTACAAATACCGCGGGAACATGGATTCAAGGAAATACACATTCTCAATGTGGTTGATCCTCCTTCTGTTCGGCATAGGGTGGTATTCGACATCATACGCTGCGATAGCGGGCGCCGGGTTCGCCGTGTCTTCGGCGGCGTTGATCCTCATGGCCATAAGGTCGGCGGACCTGAAGAGTTATTTTGCGGACATGAGGGGCAACGGAGTAAAACATGCCCTGAGAAAGGCGCTTAAGCCGATACCGCTTGTGGCGACCATCGCGATAGTGGCGCTGGTTGCGGTGCCCAATGTGGTGTACGCGGCGGACGCGAGCACCCCCACGAACACGGAGGACGGAGGATACTTCGGAGGTCTCGGATACACCGTGATGACCGACGACATCAACTCGATCAACAGGATGTGGAACGAATACAGCGGCGTCAGCAAGGACGGCGCGCTGGTGACGTGGTATGGTCATTCCACGGATGCGGTCTCGCGCGGCGGATTCGATTCGGTGACGGACGCGTTCGGCGGCGGGACGTCCGCCATGTCCGCGATACTTCTAGCGAACAGCGGCTCGGCGGCGACGGCGGCCATGGCGATACGGTTGATGCTTGCGAACGATCTCTCGTCGTTCTCATTGGTGATACAGTCCGTCGGATTGAATTACAGCACGATTGAAAGATACGTCAATAACCCGTCCGCGGCTGTGGATGAGGTCAGAAAGAACGTCGAGGTCTACGACGGAATAAGCCAAAATGTCACAGAAGAGAACGCCTTATATCTCGTTCTCACAAATTACATCACAAGCACGATACCCGAGTCGAAGGTCAACGAACTGTACAACGGAATATGCGGCATATCTCACGAGTCGATAAGGTACGTGTCCGTCGACAGGACCTTGCTCCCGCTTTATTACAACGACAGAACGTACTTCACCACTGCGGCCTACTTCGGAAGCTACGCCATCGGCGCATACGGCGCCCCGGCGCACTTCTTCTCGTATGACTCCTACTCGGGGTATGCGATGTACATGGACGCGATGTACGATACCTTCTTCTGGAAATCGCTCATCGGAATGTCGCCTGCGGAAGCGGGATACAACTCGGCGTTCAACTACCTCGACGCCCTGGCGCTGAGTGACGGAACGGTGAAAGCCAACCCCGGGTACGGACTCCCCAACTACAAAGTGGCCTACTGGCATGTCTTTTACAATCCGGACAGCAACGTTACCAGCATAGCGGCGGACGGATGGGAGGAGATGGACGCATACGAGGCCATACAGCGCCAGAATTCCGCAGGCGGACTGATCAACTACATCAACGGGGTCGTCATGATGGAATATGACCCGACGATGACAACGAGCTTATCCGGAACCGTCAACTATATGTCATCCTCCGGAACAGCGGGGGCGGAGGGGATACAGGTATCCGTCTTCGTCAAAAAAGACTACGACACCTCCGTCGCGGCGGGATACATGAAGAAGTCGACCGTGTTCACAAAGGCGGACGGCTCGTACACCATATCGGTGCCGGTGGGCGTCGATTACTACGTGGTGTTCTCATCTGGAACGAATTCCACAGCGACCGGATCCGTGATCGAGACCCGCTGGAACATGACTGCGGCCAACGCCGTGCTGAACATACCTGCGACAAGCCTGTCCGGGAACGTCTATGTGACCAGCGATCCGTACAAGCCGTACACTGAAAAATCGTATGCGGTGATAGAAGGGATGGCGTCCGGAGGGATATACCAAAAAGATATCAATATCACCGACGGGAAATTCGAATTCCCCAATATCATTCCCGATATCTATAGACTCACTATTTATTCGCCTTCGGGAACGACGATAAACGCCGCGACGGTGACGATCAACGCCGGCTCCAACACCGGATATAGGATATCCGCGACATCAGGCACGATAACCGTGACGGTCACGAACGACGTCGGCGCAAACGCGCCGAACGGGACGGCGATCACGGCGCAGGACACATCGACCGGCGCCATATTCACCGGCACCGTGGATAACGGCCAGGCAAAGATATACGTCGTGCCGTCGACATATGTCATCTATGCGTCGGGAACGAAGGTCTCGGCATCTAATCCGACCTCCTCGGTCTCGAGCGGAGGGACATCGACGGCATCGCTGACCGTGTACGATCCAAGGAACATCTCCGTATCTGGGGCCCCGGCCGGAAGCATACTGACCATAATGTCCTACGGATACGTGGCATCGTCCTCTTCGAGCACATTCAGCGTACCAGCCGGCGGAGGGAGCACCAACGAGACCTATACGGTCTACGCAGTAAGCGGCGGCAACGTCTATCACGGCGTGACCGCTGGCAACAGCGTATCGCTCATCGGCTCGACCGGATACAATGTGAAAGGGACCGTGAACGACAGCAAGAACGATCCGTTCTCCGGCACGGTATCCTTCATCAAAAAGGATAACGGGGCAACGTTCATATTCGCGTCCGATGAGGACGGCAAATTCAGCGTCAAGCTGCCGGCCGGAATATACACAATGTATATCTACGGTCAGGGCGCTGCGTCGATAACCACGGTGACGGTCTCCGAGGACATGGACCTGGGTGTCATAAAGGCATCCGAATCCCGAGACATCGTCATCAATGTGAATTACAGGACGAACATGTCGTCCCCCTCCTCGAGAGGGATAGCGTTCGTCGATGTCACGATAACTATCACCATCGACGAGATCGAATACACCATAATAACGAAGACGGACGCGAGCGGCAAAGCGGCGTTCAGGGTCCCCATAGGACATGGGGCCACGATAACATCGCCCGGATTCAATACGGCAATATTCCGTATGGACGCCCAATCGTCGAACTTCGCTTCCGGAAGCGCCGACGCCTTGAACACATGGAGCATCGCCGCCAGCGGCAGCACGGACTCATTTGTTAAGACCGTCAACGTAAACAACGGCACCATACCGGTGAAACTGACGCTGTACAACAGCTCATCCACCACCTATGAGGGCACCACCTTCACGAACGTCATACCCGGACAGTACACCGCGGAGATAAAGGGCAGCACAGGCTATTACTTCACCGGGACCGTATACATCTACCCGGGACAGAGCGGGCCTTTGAACATAAGCGCCTACAATGTCGTAAGGGTAGAACTCAACGCGTCATCCTCCGACAAGATAACCGTGACGCCCACCGACGAGGAGGCTGGGAGATACTATGCCGACGGGGACAACCCGCTTGTGTATTACCTCCAAAGGAACAAGAGTTTCTATTTCGAAGCTGTGTCGGGCAGCGGAGGGAATGAATCGATAGCATACGCATCGGTCTCGAACATATCCGCCCCGATGACCCTGAACCTGTCCGTCAAGGCCGACAAGGCTGTGATAAAGGGATATGTGGGAGTGATCGCCGACGGAGTGCTCACCGTGAAATATGGCAGCGTGTCCGTGCCGTTCGGGATAAAGGACGGGGCGTTCGAAATGGTCGTGCCCTCCGGGACGGCCTTAAGTCTCAGCGCCGAACTGACTCAGACCATCGGCAATGTGGAATACAAATACACCGCAACGACATCAATGACGGCGGCCGAGACGGTCGACGGGGCAAACATACACTTCCCGGCAACGACATCGTCGTCGAACAACATGCTGGAAGTGTCCGGAAGCGGATTCAGTTTCCTCAACGGCTACGGCTCGTTCACCCTGTCGGTAAAGAACACAAGCAGCTTCAATGAAACGTACACAATAAAGGCGGGTTCCGCATGGGTCCTAGATAAAGAATACGCGATCTCAGTGAACGCGGGCATGACCGGCACGATCTCGATCTCGGGCCGCTACGACCCGGATAGGGTCGGCGCGGGGAATGATGGACTGTCGGTAACGGTAACGTCGATAAACGGCACAGCCGTCGGAACCTATGTGCTGGACGAAACGGCATTCCCGACCACCGCCCCGCCCACCGTCACATATGTGGACATAAGCGGCGAAAATGCGTCCAAGGGGACGTATGTGGACGCGGTGAGCGGTTACGAATACATGTACGCAGTGACCATTACCAACAACGACAACTACCTCAAGAGGGCGTCCGTCACCGCATCGCTGGTCGGCAGCAGCAGTAACTGGTCCATTGTCTATTCCGACAAGAACGGAGGGAACATCTACCCGGCAACCGGAGCGAATTCGTTCAAGGTCAACGGATACGGTTCGACCGTGATATACATCAAGCTGATGTGCAGGGACGCGTCGGACACTAGCGTTCCGGATATCAACGTGACGGTCACGATGCCGGGGCAGACGCTTGCGACCAACAGCGGCGGGGTGGCCCCCGTAGGCGATACGGCGACATTCAAGATGAGCTCGCAGCCGGCCGAGATGGAAACGGAGGATATGAGCGCCTCTGGCAGCAACATATACAACGATCAGAGCTCGATGCCGCCACTCGCGATGGTGCTGACGGCGCTTACAGTGCTGGCGTTGATCGTTATGGTCTGGCTCGGAATCAAGAAGGGGGTGTTCGTACGCAGAAGATGATCGCCGCGATAGCGGTATTTGCAATGGTGTTCGCAGCGGGAGTCGTACTCCTCTGCGACTCGTCGGACGTCGACGGGGCAAACTCCTACATAAAAGGAGAAACGAATGTCGTAAAAACAGGCGGCAGCCTGACCTATCAGATAATGTTCTTCGAATCGGAGGAGTTCGATACGCTGGAGATAACGTACTCTGCCGTACTGAAGGACAGCGGCGGGACCAATCAGGCCGGCTCAGTGTCCCCTTCGTCGGGGGCCCTGGTGAACGGTATCGAAACGGATCTGACCGTCAAGGCGCCAGCGACCGCCGGGAAGTACACTCTGGTAGTGACCTTCACGGAGAACAAGGACGAAGATGACAAAGTGGTGACGGAGAAGACCCAAACGATAACTGTCACGCAGCCGATCAAGCTGACCACCGTTCTGAAGAACGACAGCAAGGTCGACTTCACCGACTTCGCCGTGTACTTCGTCGTTGACGGAAAGCTAGTGGAGGGAAGCAAGACCCTGGTGTCGATCGCGTCAGGCAGCACCGCCACCGCCTCATATGAATGGGCCACCGAGCAGCTCCCTAACGGCGAGCACACCTTCAAGGTCGTGGCGGGAGAGGAGAACATCGGAGACTACAAGGACGTTATCACGTGGGGGGAGGGCAAATTCTATGTTGGCCACTCTGACTTCGGACTGTATACCATCCTGATAGCCATAGTCCTGATCTTATTGATCATTGTGGTGATATACCTCTACCGCAAGCCCGTCAAGAACTACGGCAAACCCAAATCAAGGCGCTGAGCGCCTTTTTCAAACTTTTTATTCTCTCATTTTTTGGTCAGTTTTGACATCATCATCGCATTGGTGATATCGGTGCGCGTTCGTTCCATCACGCCTCTGGCTATGTCTTGTTTCCTTCTTATCGGGAGTACCGGGTCGGGGATGTCGAACAGCATTATCGTCCGGAAGACCGACTCCATCTCCGAAAAAACGGACACAGCGTACGGAACATTCTCCGACATGAGCGAGGTCAACACGACCCGTCTCATCTCCCCGAGACAGTCCGCAAGACCGAGGACCCACGGGCCGGGGCCGATCCCGAGGTCGGCGAAGGACGGTGTCTCCCGGCCCCCGACGATAGAATCAAGGATCATGGATTCGGCGTATTCCGCCAAAGCGTCTTCCGCGGGACCCATGCCCGCAAGGCTCGCGCCGGTCTCCGCGGTCAGTTCCGAGACCAGCCTCCTGAGGGCCTCCCTCGGGCCGGCGGCATCGTCCGACACATGTATCGCATGTATCATCTTCTTCGTTTCTCTCGTTATGTCCCTGGAATACCTGATGGCGCGCTCCCTGCGCAGCTCCATGCCGTGCAGTATCTCCAGCGCCTCTCCCGCGGTCTCTGTCAGTTTCTCCATGGAGAGGTAATTGGCCGCCGACTATTACAATGATGTGAAGAACATGTTCCTGAGCTTGTCTTCGAACATCTCCTCATCCACCCTCCTGCCGAACACGTCCGCAGACGGCGAGACGAAATCCACGCCTTCATAGCGGACGTCCAGAAGCGTAAGCGCGTCGGGTCTTGCGAGACCGAATGTGATATCCTTCCCTTCAAGCGCATCCCTTACGTCGGAGACAGAGGATTCGCCCCTGCCCACTGACATGACCGCGGCCGTGATGCGGCGTATCATGTTCCACAGGAAATATCTCGCCGAGAAGTCCAGAACGATGAGTCCGTCCTCTTCGCGCACAACGACGGGGTCCAGCACAAGGGTCGCGGACTTTCCGTCCGGTTTGCAGAACCTTGTGAAATCATGCTCGCCTGCGAACAGTCCCGCGCAGTCCCTCACTGCCGCGAGGTCCATTCCGTCGGAACGGAGGACGTACCTGTATGATCTTTTGTCCGCGAATCGGGGGTTGAACTCTCCGCCGACAAAAGCGACGCCTCTGTAGAACACATCCTCCGACACAGCATTCAACGCTTTCATCAGGACGTCTGGGTCATTGATGCTGCTGCTGAACACCGCGACATTTCCGAGGGAGTTCACCCCTCTGTCGGTCCTGCTCGCAAGCTTAAGATCGATATCCCCGTCCCGCATCTTTGTGATGGCCCTCAGATCGGAGAGGATGTCCCCTTCGACGGTCCTGAGACCGGGTTGTATCTGAGAACCGGAGAAATGTCTGCCCAAGTAGGCTATCTTCACGGCCGTCCTGATCATGACAGCAGGTTCTTGATGCGGTCGACCTTTTTCTGGATCAGGTCGCGCTTGCCTATATCGTGGCGCACGCAGATCGCTTCTCCCTCAACGAATCTCAGCGCGGCCTCGCATCTCCGTTCGGCCTCTTCCAGCGTTTCGCCTATGCCGACTATCCCTATCGACCTGGACGTTCCGGTCAAAAGCTTGCCGTCTATCATATCGACGTTCGCGTAGAATATCTCGGCGCCGCTTTCGTGGATGCCGTCCTCGTTGATGCATATTTCATGCCCGGGCACCGGCACGGTCCCGTAGCCTTTGGGGACCACATATTTGCACACGGTGGCCAGCTCCTTGAACTTGACGGAATCCTCTTTGAGCCTTCCGTTCGCCATATCCTTGACGAGGGTAAGGAAATCGTTCTCGAGGAGCGGAAGGACATTCATCGCCTCGGGGTCTCCGAATCTGGCGTTTATCTCTATGATCTTGGGGCCGTCCTTCGAAAGCATGAACTGGCCGTACATCGGGCCGTGGTACGGGCAGCCCTCTTCGCTCATCGCATCCACGATCTTCCTCAGTATATCCAGCGCTTTGTTCCTCGCGTCCTCCGAGACGAAAGGCAGAAGGTGGTTCGCGTCAGAGTAGGAACCCATTCCGCCGGTGTTCGGACCCATGTCGCCCTCGTAGGCCCTCTTATGGTCCTGCACCAGAGGCATAGGCGCTATGCGTTTCCCGTCCACAAAGACCATCTGAGTGAATTCCTCTCCGTTGACCTTCTCCTCTATTATGACGCCGTCCATGCCGCTCGATGTGTCCAGGATCTCCAGGACGTAAGCCATCATCTCTTCGTGGCTGTGGAGGTGCTCCCCCTGTACCTTCACGCCTTTCCCTCCGGTCAGTCCGGTTGGTTTGATGACGACCTCCGCGGTCATCGTCTTAAGGTATTTCTCCGTGTCTTCCGCATTATCAAAGACGGCGTAGGCGAGGTTCCCCTCGATGTTGTATTTTGACACCAGTTCTCTCATGAAGGATTTGGATGTCTCGATCCTTGCCGCGGCCATCGTCGGTGCGGCGCATTTAACTCCGATGTTCTCCAGCGCGTCCACCAGGCCGATCTCGAGAGGGCCCTCCGGCCCTATGAATGCGTGGCTGACGTCGTGTTCTATAGCAAATTCGCATATGTCGTCGACAAGTCTCTCGTTGACAAGCTTATACCCTTTCGCCCTCCGGATGATACCGGGGTTGGCGTTCTTCATTACGGAATATATCTCGGCACCGGAACGGTAGAGCGCCTCTACGGCCGCATGCTCCCTTCCTCCGCCGCCTACAGTTAAGATTCTCATGATCTCACCTCAGAGTCCCAGCACGGAGACGATCTCATCCATGCCCTCCTCCGTTCTTGCACTGCACCCGTACATGGTCTTCAATCCGCCGGTGAGTTTTTTGTAGTCACCGAGGATCACTTCCGGGTCCACCCCAACTGCGTCCGCGATGTCCATCTTGTTCAGGATGGCGACATCGGAATGCAGGAATATGTCATGGTGTTTTCTTACCATGTCGTCGCCTTCGGTCGTTGAAATAACGACCACCCTGTAATCCGCTCCCAGCGGAAAATCAGCAGGGCACACCAAGTTACCGACGTTCTCTATGAATATCACATCGTATAGGTCCAGATCGATCTTGTCGAGACTCCTCTTCACGAGGTTGGCGTCAAGGTGACATTCGCGGCCGGTGTTGCAGTTCACCGCATCCAGACCAGATTCCCTCATCCTTCTCTGATCGTCGTCGCCGGCGACATCCCCCGCTATTGCACATGCTCTGAGCCCCTTCTTTCTGACCCTGTCGGCCAGTTTGATGACCAGTGCGGTCTTGCCGGACCCGATGGAGCCCATAAGCTCTATCGCCTTGATACCGTTCTTTTTCAGTAAGCGATAGTTGGAATTCGCTATCCTGTTGTTCTCTTTCAGAACGTCATACTCCATCCCCACTTGGACGATGTGCATAAAGGCGGGATGCGTTCTATAATAAAAACACTATCCTTATACGTCAGATTGCATTATGAGAACGCGAGCAATAATGAGCTATTCGGTTTCTCTTTCCAAGCTGTTAGAAAGCATCGGAGCCAGAGAGGGTTCCAAACTTTCCGTGGAATCCAAAGGTATGACATATGTTGGCATACTTATGCCTCACCACGAGTTCAGCGGCGCCGACGTTCTGGTCCTCAAACTCGGAAGCGGCTACAACATTGGCATAAACATACTCTCCGATTCAGTCGTGAGGGTCATAGAGCAGCCTGCGCCCCGTCCCTCTGTAAAAGAGGTTGCGGCGGAAAAGAAGGACGGGCTTCCGAACATCGTTCTTATAGGCACCGGCGGGACGATCGCCTCTTATGTGGACTACCGGACCGGCGCGGTACATCCCGCGCTGTCGGCGTCGGAACTGGTGAACGCGGTGCCGGAACTGAGAGAGAACGCCAACATAACGGCGAAGGTATTGTTCTCGATCTTCTCGGAGAACATGAGTGTCGAGCATTGGCAGGAACTCGCGGGGTCTGTCGCCGAAGAGATCAACAACGGCGCGGACGCGGTGATAATCCCCCACGGCACGGATACGATGGGGTACACCGCGGCGGCCCTGTCGTTCATGCTCGGCGCCGTCCCGAAGCCGGTGGTGCTGGTCGGCGCGCAGCGGTCTTCGGACAGGCCGTCGTCCGACGCCTCCTCAAACCTTCTGGCAGCGGTAAGGTTCTGCGTCAAAGGCGGGACCGCCGGGGTGTTCGTGGTCATGCACGACACGATAGGGGACGACTCGTTCGCGGTGCATATCGGGACCAGAGTGAGAAAGATGCACACGTCGAGGCGCGACGCGTTCAGGAGCGTGAACGCAGCGCCGATCGCAACCTTGGACAGGGAAGGGAACATAAGATTCAACAAAGAAGGAAGGAGGACAACCTCCGAAAAAACGGCGGCGAGGACAAAGATGGAGAGATCGACGATACTCCTTCAGTACTATCCCGGCATGGACCCGTCGCTCTTCGAGGGCATGATGATGAAAAGCAAAGGGATCGTCATCTCCGGCTCCGGTCTCGGCCACGTGAACGGGAACATGGTCCCGCTGATAAAGAAGGCGTGCGATAACGGTTCGGTGGTGGTCGTGACGTCCCAGTGTCTGAACGGCAGAACGAATCTCAACGTCTACGACACGGGAAGGGACATGCTGTCGGCCGGGGCGGTCTCCGTCATGGATATGCTACCAGAGACAGCATATGTGAAGCTGATGTGGGCGTTGGCCAA
>JAITCQ010000102.1 GCA_031283015.1 Candidatus Methanoplasma sp. | reverse complement strand
GGATCGAACCGTGGACCTTGTGATTAACAGTCACACGCTCTACCTACTGAGCTACAACGGCCTGTGGACAAAGCGAAAGGTTGACTAATATTAAATAATTCCGTTGGGCGGCGCGGTTCAGCTTTGCCTTATCCTTTCGATCCGCTTGATGAGGTCTTCGAGCTGCCCGGACACCCCGCCGATGAACTCCTCGTATTTGTCGGAGACCATCGCGCCTTCGCTGGTGGCGATTATGAGGCCTTCCTTTTCCAGCAGCCTGAGCGAATACCTCACCTTGTGCTTCGGTATGCCGAGAGCCTCCGACAGCCTTATGATTCCGATGGGCTGCAGGTCCCGGGTGACCTTCAGCATCTCGATGTGTCTGCCGATGAGATCTACTTCCTCAAAAACACGATCGAAGATGGATTCCTCTTCCGCCATAGTGGTATAAATGACATTGACCGTTATTAATCATAGCGCAGACGGCAAACCGCCGTTTTGCGGGCTCAGCGCCCGTACCACTTCTGCTTTCCCCATTTCGAATAGTTCTTCCAGTATCCCTGTATAAACGACCCGCAGCAGTCCAAGGCATTCTTTTCAGCGTCCGGGCCGCGGTGCGTCTTATAACAATTGAGGCACTGCCACCTTAATTCGAGGGGTTTCTCTTTTGCCATCACAACCTGATTATCAAATCCGTTAATAAAACTTGGCAAATGACCGGGCGCCGTCCCGCGCATGCTCTGCCATATTGCCGCCGTTCTGCGGCAAAATAGATCGTCCGGGACCCCGCCGGGTCCCGGACCGTGTTTTTCTTCAGACGTTCCTGGTCAGCTTTCCTTTCTTGTACAGCACCAACACGGCTGCCGCCAGCCCGGCTATGACCGCTGCGGCGATCCCGATCAGCAGCATACTGCCTCCGCCACCCCCCGAGGCACCGCCTTCCGTTGAGCCGCCGCCCGCCGGAAGCTCCACTGCGCCGTAGAGGCACGGATCCCCCGCGTTGCCGCGCGTGTTCCCTGCCGCATCCTTCTCAAGACCGAGTATCACGGTCGCGCCGTCAGCTATGCCGCGCAGAGGCAGGACGTAGTTGTCGGTGAAGGTGTTCGTGCCGAACCATGCGGCGTAGTTGTCCGTACCTGTGCCCAGCTTGTTGCCTGTTCCTGAGATCGCCCCATTGCTGTTTCCCGTAAGGCCGTCCTTCGTCATCAGGCAGTTCTGAACCGACACAGAATGTCCCACTGCGTTGTATGCAGAGGAACTGGTCATCTTGTTGTTGGTGAACGTGCAGTGGCGGAGTGTTATCGACCCTTCTGCCTTCACAACGCCTCCACCGGCACCTGTGATAATATTAGCGAAGAAAGTGGTGTTGTCGGCGGTTATTCTGCCGTCGACATCGATCGTACCAGACTTAGAAGTGTTATCCCAAAATCCGCAGTTTGTCATGGTTATTCTGCCACCCCCCCTCATGTGCACCGCGCCGCCGCCTTCATCTGCCGCCGAGTTGCCGGTGAACGTACAGTCGGTCATGGTTACGTTGCCCCCGAACACCGCGCCGCCGTCTTTTGCCGCCGAGTTGCCGGTGAACGTACAGTCGGTCATGGTTATTCTGCCTAACGAGAACACCGCGCCGCCGCTCCACCCTGCCGAGTTGCCGGTGAACGTACAGTCGGTCATGGTTACGTTGCTGCCCCCGAACACCGCACCACCGTTGTAGGAGTTGGACGTAGTATTATCCCTAAATGTGCAGTTCTCAATCGTGATTTGAGAGTAAGTGCGTACCCCGCCGCCGGCGCCGATGATGGAATACCCGTTCTCAACTATGAGGCCTTTAAGCGTCAGCGCGCCTGTGGTCGCGGTACTGTCCAGTATACGGAACCCCAATCCTGGATTTGTGATCGTCACGCCGCTGCCTCCGTCGATGGTGATGTTCGTTTGGCTGAACGATATCTCGCCGCTCGTGAGTGCAATCACGGTCACGCTTGGGTGGAATATGATCGTGTCGCCGTTGTTGGCGGACGAGAGTGCATCGCGAAGCGAGTTGGGTCCAGAGTCGTTTCCGTTCATGACCATGATCGTTACCGCATCCGAGTCCGAGGCGGTCCCTCCCCATGCCGCAGCTCCCGCCAGCAGCGCTAGCACAAGCGCCGCTGACAAGACGTATTTCCTGAGTCTGTTGTCTGTTCTCATAGCTTCACCATTTTTATAGCGGATTCTGGGGATCATATCGCCGTCTCGGAGATATAAGAGAATCGACGCGATCGATCGTGCTGCATGCCTCAGAAGCCTGTGCGGCCCCGGCCGTCCGCTTCCGTGTTCCGCCCTGTGCGTCTCCCGGGTCGGCGGCCGGGAGAGGGACCGTGGGATGTATCTACCCAAAAATAATTATATACCTTTACTTCCCTAAGGAAAATTCTCATGAACAGAATCAAGGTCATTAATGAGCCATCAGAGTTAGTTCCGATGCTCAGATCCGTAGATACGTCGATAAAGAGGGACGTATTGAAAGAGGTGACCTTGGAATGGAGGACCGCCGACGACATCGAGAAGAAATTCGGTCCGGAGGGCAGGGACGCCATCGTGTTCTTTGAGAAGATGAAGCTCGTCGAGACCCGTTGGCTGTCCGTGAACGGCGGCTACCCCGAGAAATCATATCATACTTATTACACCTCGTTCAACATAAACGCGCAGTGGCCGGTCTACGAGATAAGCGACGTCCTGGCCGCCGCCATGATGGGTGAGGAGGAATATTCTGCGATCGAGGCGAAGATACTTGCGGAGGTAGGCAAGGGAGGACGGTTCTCCGGCGACGTGGCCGAGACGCTGGGTCTTTCCTCCACGATGCTGAAGAGCCTGGTGAGGAGGTCCGTCAAGATGGATTACCGCGGCCACAGGATCGAACCTATCCGAGAAGAGTAAGATGCCCGATATCTGGATATTGAGGATAGGCCACCGTCCGCAAAGAGACAAAAGAGTAACCACCCACGTCGCGCTCTCCTCCCGCGCGCTCGGCGCCTCCGGGATATTCGTAGATACTAAGGACGAAGTTCTCGAGAAGAACATCGGCGGCGTGGTGAGCAGGTTCGGCGGGGGATATACGATAAAGACGGGCGTCGAATGGAAGAAGATGCTAAAGGAGTTCGGCGGGGAGATCGTCCACCTCACCATGTATGGGCAGAGGCTCGACGAGGCGCTGCCGAAGATCTCCCGGGACAAGGACCTGCTGATAGTCGTCGGCGCCGAGAAGGTGCCTCCCGAAGCATACCAGGCGGCGGACCACAACATCTCTGTAGGGAACCAGCCGCACTCGGAGATAGCCGCGCTAGCGGTGTTCCTCGACCGGTTCACGGACGGCAGGAATCTATACTCCGACCGCGATGGGCTGATGACCGTGATACCTAACGAGAGGGGAAAGACCGTTGTCGAGAAACGTTCCTGATGAATCAAGCTGCCTACGCATCCTGAGGGAGGCGGGCTGCAAAAAGCGGGTGGTGGTGCACTGCTGCACGGTCGGCGCCGTTGCGGAGGAGATGCTGAGCAAGATGGACGCTGACCGCCGGCTCGTGATCGCCGGCTCCCTCCTGCACGATATAGGAAGGTCGGTGGACAACGGCATCGCGCACGCCCTGATAGGCAGCGAAATCATCGGGAAGATGGGCTTCTCGGAGGATCTGGTCAGCATTATAAGGAAACACATCGGCGCGGGACTCGACGACGCCGATGCGGAAGAGATGGGGCTCCCGCCCGGAGATTACATGCCGAGGACAATCGAAGAGAAGATCGTCGCGCACGCGGACAACATGGTCAGCGACAACAGGGTCGTCAGCCACAGGTACTCCGTCGAAAAGCTGATGAGCAAGGGCGCAGTCAGAGGCGCGGAGAGGATGGAGTCGCTCCACCGGGAACTGTCAAAGCTTTACGGAGCGGACCTGGACGTCATTCCCTGCGCGATCGGCGAATACCCAAAGCTAAAATGGATCTCAAACTGACCCCGGGCCTATCCTCTCGTTCGGGAACCTGTTGAGGATTATTATGTCGCCCACGCTTTGTACCCATCTTATGGGTATGCTTATCGATGCGCTCTCGTCGACCAGCGCGGGATTCGCGTCCGCGACGAAAAGTCCGTATATCCCCATCTTCGAGATGTCGATGAGGACCTCGTCCGCGACGCCCACGAATATCCCAGTCGGCGTGTATATCTCCAGCCCTTTAATGTTATTGACGGTCTCCAGCATCATATCGCCTTATTCTGTGGTTTCCTCTAAACCTATTTAACCTTTTAAATAATGGCGGTTGGTATTCAGGTGAAAATAGTGGTAACAGAACTAAAAGACGGCACTTTTGACGAATTTATCGGAAGCAACAGCGTTGCGGTCATAGACTGTTGGGCGCCGTGGTGCGGACCCTGCAGAAGGATGACGCCCATCATAGAGGAGCTTTCGAACGAGATGATGGGGAAGGCGGGGGTGGCCAAACTCAATGTTGACGAAAACCCGGCGATATCCGTCAGGTTCGGGATAAGGGCCATACCCACGCTGCTGATATTCAAGGACGGAATCCTTATGGACACCCTGGTGGGTCTGAGGGGCAAGGAAGACATCATCGAATACATCGAAACGATGTGAAATGAACGCCGACGTAGTGATAATAGGCTGCGGACCCGCCGGCCTGCAGGCGGGCATCCACTCATCCCGAAAAAAGGCCGGCACGGTCATCCTGGGAAAGATACGGGACAGTGCGCTGTACGGCGCCCATGTTGAGAACTACTTCGGAATCCCCGAAAAGACGAACGGCCCGGAACTGCTGAAGAACGGACTGGATATGGCCCTGTCGTTCGGATGCAGACATATGGATAAGGACGTGACCGCCGCCTCAAAGGACGGCGATGGTTTCAGGATAACGATCGAGTCAGGAGAGGAGATTATCTGCAAGGCGGTCGTCATCGCCACAGGTATATCCAGGATGAGACTGGACATACCCGGTGAGAAGGAGTTCTTAGGCAGAGGGGTCAGCTACTGCGCGGAATGCGACTGCAATTTTTACAAAGGACTCGGGGTCGCGGTGATAGGCGGCGGATCAAAGGCCGCCGTCGCGGCGGAACTCATGACCAGATATGCGTCCGCTGTGTACTGGGTAAGCGATGGGATCTCGGCCGACGGGACCCTCGCAGACAAGGCGGCGGAGGCCGGGGCGGAGATCGTCGCCGGGAAGCCCAAGGAGATCCGGGGCGGCGGGAACGTGGCGTCGCTGCTTCTGGAAGGGGGGCGGGAGATAGACCTGGACGGCGTGTTCATAGAGCTCGGCGGAAGATCGTCCTCCGATCTTGCGATGGACTTGGACGTGATGCCGGAAACGGACGATTCGATCAAAGTGAACGAGAGGTGCGAAACGTCCGCCGCCGGGGTCTTCGCCTGCGGGGACGTCACCGGAGAGCCGTGGCAGCTGGCCAAAGCGGTGGGCCAGGGCGCGGTGGCCGGGCTTAATGCGGCCGGCAGGGCTAAGGGAATGAAATGACCGTCGAGGACCTTATCTCAAGCATGCTGAGGGAAGAGGGCGGATTCCAGAAGGCCTTCAGAGGCATACTTGACGACGAACTCGAGATGTCCCTGAGCGAGTTCTGCTCCATCTCGGGCATTTCACAGAGCACCATGTACAAGATACTTGAGGAGAAGCGCGAGCCCAACCTGAGAACGATAAGACAGATCGTGCACGCGCTGAACGTGCTCACGCGTTCGGGCGATAACAATTTCGTTGCTGTTATAGCGTCGTCCACTTTCATGGAGTCGCTCCCAAAGACGATGGACGTGGAAGGCAGGACAATAGCCATAAAGGAATATCCCATCTCGACGGTGGAGGACGCGATAATCGCCGCGGTGAGAGCGGAGCGGGACGGCGCGCTGGCGATAGTTTGCGCGCCAATCATAGCGCTTACGGTGAAGAAGATAATCCGCATCCCTGTGTCGCCGGTCATGCCCCTCGGCAGCGTACTTAAGGCGTTGGACATCATTAAAGGTCTTGTCTGAACAAATTAAAATACCAGCTTAACAATAAGTTCGGTATAACGGGAGATGCGTACACTGTTCGAACTGCAAGTCGTCAGCAACACCCCCATGAACGCCGTGGCGGACAAGGACATAGTCGCGGAGACATTCTTGGTGCAGATCGGGTACATACCAAAAGGATATGATCCGAAGACGCCGGCGGCAAGCGTCAGGGACAGCGTGCCGTACAGGCTGTTCATGGACTTTTTCATGAGGAACGCAAGCAAGGCCTGGGCGGTGGAAGAGCTGGCCGCGCTTCTGGAAACAACGAAACCAACGGTATACCGGCACATAAACAAGCTGAAATCCATGGACCTCCTGGAAAGCGTGGACGTGGAGTTCGACGGCGCCATGAGAAAAGGCTACAGGATCAGATACGGCGACCTCTCCAAAGCGTGGAGCTTCACCGAGGCGAACGTCAGCATGGCCATGGACAACTACAGGCGGACCGTATCGCACTTCCAGTCCCTTGCGAGGGCCGAGAACGAATGAGCGAAAAAGACCGCCGGACCCGGGAACTCAGCCTGAGGATAATCTCCGCCGTTAAGGCCGGAGCGGTGAAGGACAGGGGGGGCGTCCAGCGGATGAAAATAGAACTCTGCGGAGTGCTGGGTCTTACGGACGTGCCTCCGAATTCAAGGATTCTGGAAGAGGTGGGGCCCGATGACAGGGGACTCCTTGAACCCCTTCTCATAAAAAAGCCGATGCGTACGATGAGCGGCGTGGCGGTGGTGGCGGTGATGACCTCCCCCCATCCCTGCCCGCATGGGAAGTGCGCCTATTGTCCCGGCGGGGTCGAGAACGGGTCTCCGCAGTCATACACCGGAAAGGAACCCGCGGCCAGAAGGGCGGAGAGGAACGGGTTCGACCCTTACCTCCAAGTGAGGGACCGCATCGACCAGCTGACGGCGATAGGCCATAGGACTGATAAGATCGACCTCATCGTAATGGGGGGCACTTTCACGTCCAGAGAAAGGGTGTACCAAGAATGGTTCGTCAGAAGGTGCCTCGACGCCATGAACGAGACCGATTCGTCAGATCTCGCCGGCGCGCAGAGGATGAACGAGACGTCCGAGCACAGATGCATCGGCCTGACCGTCGAGACCAGACCGGATGTGTTCGGCGACGAGCAGGTCGAACTGGCGATGAGACTCGGAGCGACAAGGGCGGAACTCGGGGTCCAGATACTCGATGACGGGATACTGTCGATATCGAAAAGGGGACACGGGGTGAAGGAGATAATAGATTCCACCAGATCCTGCAAGTCACACGGCCTGAAGGTATGCTACCATCTGATGCCGGGGCTCCCTGGTTCCGATCCGAAGAAGGACCTCGAATGCTTCAGGCGCATTTTTGACGATCCGGACTTTCGCCCGGACATGCTGAAGTTCTATCCTACGCTGGTGATCCCCGGCACCGGTCTTTATGAGATGTGGAAGAGCGGGGAGTACGTCCCGTATGACGTGGACACGGCGGCGGACCTCCTTTCGGAGATGAAGTCCGCCGTGCCGGAGTACGTCAGGATACAAAGGATACAGAGGGACATCCCGGCACCGCAGATAGCTGCCGGGATCCTTAAGAGCAACATCCGCCAGCTTGTGCAGGGCCGCATGGCGGCCCGGGGGATGTCCTGCAGGTGCATAAGGTGCAGGGAGGTCGGGCACACGGGAGAAGAGCTGGAGGACCCGGACCTTATTATTCAGAAGGTCCTAGGATACGAGGCCTGCGGCGGCACGGAGAGGTTCATCTCCCTTGAGTATAAGGATTCCATTATCGGTTACGTCAGGCTGAGGACGGACGGCACGGACACGGCGACGGTCAGAGAGCTGAAGGTGTTCGGACGGATGGCCTCCATCGGTTCCGAAGGGGACGATTGGCAACACAGGGGGTTCGGGAAGGAGTTGATGCTCGAAGCGGAACGCTTTGCGGCCCTGGACGGCAAAAGGAGGATCAGGGTCACAAGCGGCATCGGCGTGAGGGAGTATTACCGGGCGTCGGGGTATGTCCTGGAAGAACCGTACATGGTCAAGGACCTTAATTGATTATCAGCCTGTTCCCGTCGACCCTTATCCGGTCCGTCTCGACGACGACCCTGCCCATGTCGTCCACTTTGTGCGGCCCGCCTATCACATTCCCCGCAGCGGAGATCAGGAGATATTTGATCGAGCCGTCGTCGGTGTCGACGACGATATCCTGCAGTGTGCCGACCGAGCGCCCGGTTATCGTTTCGACCTCTTTGCCTATAAGCTCTTTACTGAATAATTTGTTCTCCATGATATCACCCGTACGACAGGTGGTCGTTCCAGCCGGTCCGGAGCTTCCTCACCTCTCTGCTCAGCGATTCGTACTTCTCGAACGTAGACTCGTCCACGGAGGGACGCACCCTGGTCAGCGCGTCCTTGAAATCCTTGTCGGTCACGAACTGCGCTGTGCTGTCGGCGCGGTATGCGGACAGCCCCGCCTCCCTGCAGAGCGCGGCGATGTCCGCGCCCACGTATCCGTCCGTCGCTTTGGCTATGGAATCCAGGTCCACGTTCTTGAGCGGCATCCTTTCCGTGTGCACCCTCAGGATGCTCCTGCGCGCTTCCTGGTCCGGCTTCCCCACCAGGATCATGCGATCCATCCTTCCCGGCCTGAGCAGCGCCGGGTCGATCATGTCCGGGCGGTTGGTGGCCGCCATTATCATCACCCTGTTCATGCTTTCGATGCCGTCCATGGACGTCAGCAGCTGCGCGACCACCCTCTCCCACGCCTGAGAGTCGCCTTCGCCCCTTGTGGGGGCCATCGAGTCTATCTCGTCGAAGAAGATTATGCACGGGGCCATCTGTTTCGCTTTCTTGAATATCTTCCTTATCGCCTGCTCCGACTCCCCCATCCATTTGCTGGCTATCTCCGGCCCGCTGATCGAGATGAAGTTCGCGCCGGATTCGTTCGCCACGGCCTTTGCTATCAGTGTCTTGCCGGTGCCGGGAGGGCCGAACAGGAGCAGGGCCTTCCCGGGCTCTATGCCGAGCCTCTCGAAAGACTTGTGCTCTTCGGTGGGTATGAACACTTCCTCTATCTCTTTCTTTATGTGTTCCAGTCCGCCGATGTCCTTCCATCTGACCTTCGGTATCTCCACGAAGACCTCCCTCATTCCGCTGGGTTCTATGTCCGCAAGCGCGTCGGCGAAGTCCCCCATGCACACTTTCATCGTCTCAAGCGTCGACTGCGGGACCGGCTTATCTAGATCCAGCTTCGATATGTGCTTGCTGAGACATTTCATGGCCGACTCCCTCGCAAGCGAAGCGAGATCCGCGCCGACGAACCCCTGCGTCATCGACGCAAGCTCCTCGATCCTCACGTCGTCGGACAGCGGCATGTCCCTTGTGTGCACCTCCAGGATGCTCTTCCTCCCTTGCATGTTAGGGACGCCGATCTCTATCTCCCTATCGAATCTCCCCGGCCTCCTGAGCGCCGGGTCTATCGAATCCTCCCGGTTCGTCGCTCCGATCACGATCACGTCCCCTCTGCCCCCCATGCCGTCCATGAGGGTGAGGAGCTGCGCGACCACCCGCCTTTCCACCTCCCCGTACGTCGAGTCCCGGTTCGGGGCTATCGAATCTATCTCGTCCAGAAAGATTATGCTCGGGGCGTTGTCCTCGGCCTCCTCGAATATCTTCCTCAGTCGTTCCTCGCTTTGGCCGTAGAACCTTCCCATTATCTCCGGCCCGCGGATCGAATAGAACGACGCGCCGGACTCGTTGGCGACCGCTTCTGCGATCAGGGTCTTGCCTGTTCCGGGCGGGCCGTACAGCAGCACGCCCTTTGGTGCCGATATACCCATGCGATCGAACAGTTCCGGATGCTTCAGGGGAAGCTCGATCATCTCCCTTATCCTCTGCAGCTCGTCGTCCAGCCCGCCGATGTCATCGTATGTCGTATGGCCGGGACGCACCTCCGAATCCTTTTTGACTGGCTCGCTCTTAAGAATTATCTCTGTGTCCGGGCCGACGATCACTGGCCCCCCCGGCACCGTCGATATGACGTTGAAAGTGGTCCTGTTGCCCATCAGGGCGATATTTGGTATCATTATGTCTATACCGGAAATGAGCGGTCTCCCCATCAGTCCGCTTTTGAACACGCTCTCGGCCCCGTCCTCGTAGCTTATCCTCTTGCCCTCGGAGATGTTCGGGCAGAGGACTGCCTTCTGAGCGAGGGTCGGGACACATTTCCTTATGCGCACGGTCTCGTCCACGCTCACCTCCGCGCTTGTCCTTGTCGGGCCGTCTATACGGATGAGTTTCATGCCGTCGTCGCCGGACTCTCCCTTGAATATCTTGGCGACCACCGTCTTCTTACCGATGATCTCTATGACGTCCCCAAGATCGAGTCCGAGATATTTGCGGGACTGGTTGTCTATCCTCGCCCTGCCGTACCCTACCTCGGACTGCCTTTTCGCCATCGCGACCTTGAGTTCCAAGAATCTATCCATCATCAGCCGGATATCCTTCAAATTATTATTTGATTGCCTTTTTCCGCACCTGCCCCACGTAAGTCCGGCTATGCCACAAATATAACAAAAAAACATATGTTGGCACATAGACGCGGCTCGAAAGCCTTAAAATACATGCGTGCGTTCTTCCTCCCTTGATGAAAGCGCTAGAGAATCCATTTTCAAAACTGAAAAACAGCGTCAAGATCGGAAAGATGCCACGTATTCAGCAGGAACTCACCGCTTGCCTCCAGTGCGGCTACTGCATCAGCGTTTGCGAGGCCCACGAGCAGACGCCCTGGGAATCGGTGACCCCGAGAGGCAAGATATACTACCTCAATCAGCTCAGCAGCGCCGGAGGGGTCGACAAGATCCTCGGCAGAGAGGTCTCTCTCAACCCGTACTTTGTGGATGCGATGTACAGATGCACGGGCTGCGGGAACTGCGAGGCGGTCTGTCATGCGAATATAAAGCTGGTCGAGTTCTGGGAGACCGTCAGGAAATGGATGGTGGACGAGGGCGTCGGCCCGATGTCCGCCCACAAAGGCATGGCAAAGAAAGTGGGGGAGGTCCACAACCCGTACGGAGAGCCGCCGTCCAAAAGAGGGGACTGGTGGCCGCAGGATGTGGAAAGATCGCAGGTCCCCGACGTGCTGTTCTTTGCCGGATGCACCGGAGCATACAGGCAACAGACACTGCCCCAAGTAGGGGTGCGCGTGCTCGCGAGGGCCGGTGTCAAGATTAATATGCTCGGAACGGAGGAGTGGTGCTGTTCGTCGCCTCTGCTCAGGACGGGCACTCACAGATATTCCCTCGAGTGCGCCGAGAAAGTGGTGGAGGGGGCCGACGGAATGGGCGCGAAGGACATGGTGATGACCTGCTCCGGATGCTACAAGACCATCTCCACCGACTTCGGAAAATTCTATGCGAAAACTGGTCAGAACGTATACCATTTCTCGCAGTACGCCGAGAAGCTCATCGCGGAAAGGAAGCTTCCGCTCAACCATGAGTTCAAAGCGAAGGTGACATACCACGACCCGTGCCACATGGGAAGGCACATGGGCGTCTTCGATACCCCCAGGAACGTCCTGAAGAAGATCAAGGGGATCGAGCTCGTGGAGATGGAACGCAGCAGAGAGAACTCCAGATGCTGCGGCGCCGGAGGCGGATACAAAAGTCAATACAACGACATGGCCGTGAACATCGCGGCGGAGAGGATCAGGGACGCCGAGGAGACCGGCGCGGAGGTCCTGGTCACATGCTGTCCGTTCTGCGTGGTCAATCTGACGCAGGGGGCGAAGCAGGTAGGCTCCAAGATAAAGGTCATGGACCTTTCGGAGGTCCTTCTCAAGGTGAGCGCCCCTGTGGAAAAGCCCGCCGAGGAAAAGAGACCGGAACCGCCAAAGGTGAAGGAGGCTGCGCCGGCCGAGAACGAGGCGGCCGAGAAGGAAAGGCTAGCGAAAGCGAAGGAAGCTGCCGAGAAAGCTGCTGCTGAAAAGGTTGCTGCGGAGAAAATGGCCGCTGAAAAGGCCGCCGCTGAAAAAGAAAAGGAACTTGCCGCCGCAAGGGAGCGGGAGGCCGCCGAGAAAGCTGCTGCTGAGAAAGAGACCGCCGAGAAAGCTTCCTTGGAGGAAGATGAGGAAGAGGGGCCGATCGGGGAGGATATCTGGACGGACAATTCGCCTCATGCGCTTGTGAGGAGGGCCGCTTGGAACAAAGGTCTCAGATGCAGGAAGGATTACGGGGATCAGAGCATACCTGTGGCCTTCGTCAAGCCAAAGGTCGCCGTGTACATCCTGACGGAAGGAACGGTGGATGACAAGACGAAAGAGGAACTGGAGGACGACGGATGGATGGTCCTATCCTTCCTTGAGCGCGATGTCTCCGACGGAGAGGAACAGGCGCTCCAGATAAGGGCCGCCGTCAAAGAGAACCTCAGGTCCCTCGGCAAAAAGAAGAGAAGATAAACCATTTGCCGGGACCTCCCGGCGCATTCATTTTTTATGTCGTTCGATAAACTCAGCCCGGAACTCG
>JAITCQ010000080.1 GCA_031283015.1 Candidatus Methanoplasma sp. | reverse complement strand
CGGGTCCGCTTCGGTGATCGGTCTGGACGGAACTATCAGACATCCGTCGGACCGGATTATGGATAACTCATAAGTTCCGATCTCCTTTGAGATCGCTTCTATCTCTATCTTATCATAGCCGATCAGAGGCCTTACGACGGGAATATCCAGCCCGCGGCTCGCGAACCTGATGTTCTTCAGCGTCTGTGACGCCACCTGTCCCAGGGAGTCGCCCGTGACGATGCCTCCGCACCCGAGTCTCCCGGCGAGTTCCTGCGCTGTCCTCAGCATGATCCTCTTGCATAGCACGCACTGGTAGCTGCGGTCGCACGTCTCCGATATCTTCTTCTGAGACGCCCCGTGCGGCGCGGAGTAGAGAGGGAAGGGGGAACCGGTGACCCTTCTCAATTGTTCGGTCAGAGCCTTCACTTTCTCTACGGTGATATCATCCGCGAACGGGCGGTTGTCCATGTGAAGGAGCGTGATGTCCGCTCCCGTTCTGTCCATAAGGTAAGCCGCGACGGGAGAATCGATCCCTCCCGATATCAGGGCGACGAGTTTCACGTGTTGTATCTCCCGAATCCGGAGTTTCCGAAGAGTCCCGGCGGGACGTCCTCGTATTCCTCTTCTTCGCTCATCATGCTGTACATAGCCTGTATGAACTCCTTGAGGCCGGCGATCTCGCTTTTGAGCGCTTTGACCTCCGCCTTCAACGCTTTCAGTTCGTCCGTCTGCATCATATCTTTACATCACCGTAATCGTCGGCAAGCTTTCTCAGGGTCGAGCGCTCGCAGTTCGGGCAGTGAAGACCGTTCTTCCCCTTTTTGACAAGTTCGGTCTTGCACATCCCGCAGAGGGACCTTATCACGCCCAGGTGATCGTCCTTCGTCGTCAGCTGCAGGGACGGCGAAGTGCCGGTGACCCTTGCGCGTATGTAATCTCCCTTTCTCAGTTCCTTCGACACGTCGTCCGTGTATCCCTGAGATATCTTGGACACATGTATAGTAGCGTACGTCTCCCCGCCCAGGCCCCTCTTCGTGCCCTCTTTTGCGACGACGTCCGCGGTGGCCATCGTGCTCCTGATGTCGGCCACCACCGCGTATACGATGTCCCCCGTTCTCAGGATGTTCGGGGGGTTGGGTGATATGACCCTCGCGACGCATTCGTCGTCGTCCAGCTCCAGGATCCCGATCTGCGATGCATATATCTTTCCGTCGCTTGCAAAAGTTCCGTCGGAGGCCAGATACTCCTCCTCTTCGGCGACCTCGTCGCCCGGGAATACTTCGATGATGTCTTTCATTTCTTCACCTTATGTTGACGACCACTATGTCAACGCTATGTTTCTCTTTGCTGTGGAATGTGAACGTATTAGGGATGTCGTACTTATACGTTTTATTATAAACTATCTTCCGGTCATGTTTTCCGACGAACTCTTTCACAAAGTCGAGGGTCTCCGCCATGTGGAATGAGTAGACGCATTCGGCGGACCCCATGGCCTTCTTAAGGAAGTCCCTGTCGGCGCGGCGGGTCTGACATCCGAACGGCGGGTTCATGACAACGGTGTCCGCCCCCTCCACAACGCCGCCGATGTCCGACAGCCTGAACGAGATGTCCGCGTTCAGCGAGGCCGCGTGCGAAGCGGCGAGACCTATCGCTTTTTGTGACACGTCGTAACCGACCACCGACCCGGCGCCCATCATCCAAGAGCCGAAGGCCAGCATCCCGGTCCCGCACCCCAGGTCCATCACCTTAAGGCCTTCGATGTCGCCGCGGGCATATGCGTTGAAAAGGACGTCTGCGGCGATGGCCGCCGGGGTAATGTACTGTTCAAGGGACGGGTCGGGGTCCTCGAACCGTGGCACTCTCTCCAGCTCTATCTCAAGGTCCTTCTTCTTCATTTGATACTCAAAGAACGTACACGTTATTAAACCGCGTTATTTCGTATCGGCTTTGAACCTCTTTCCTATGTTCATATACATGAGCTGCGGCGCACAGGCCTTGTACGCTTTTTTGGATATGATATGTCTAATCTTTTTCAAATTCATTAGATAAATGTCTATTGCTCATTTTTAAGCGAACAAGAGTTTTAAATCCCAGAACAAAAATCACGTTTTTTGCTCATAGTAAAGCTATGAAAGGTGATCAAATGTCTATCGAGAATGCAAAATCAACGACCGGCACCTCGGTCCGCGTAAAGGACCCCTGTCCGATTAACGGAATGTGCCCCGTTTGTATAGAGGACTGTAACGTTCTCTGCGAAGTAGGAAAAGGCGCGCTCAGAGGGAGAGAGGTCCTGTACCCCAGCCCCGAGCACTTCGGGAAGTCCACTGCGGCTTCGAACAAGGACTACTTCCTTGACTGGTCCCACTTCCAGATAATGGCCGAGCTCATCGGTGCGAAAGGCATCGAACCCAACCCCGACGTCGCGTTCTTCGAGAACGTGGACATCAAGACCGTGTTGGGAACCAGAAGCAAGAACCCCATAAAGATGAAGCTCCCGGTGCACATCGCCGGCCTCGGATCGACGGCCGTCGCGAAGACCAACTGGAGAGAGCTGGCTGCGGGAGCGGCAATGGCAGGCGTCTGCGAGGTCATCGGAGAGAACGTCTGCGGAATGGACCCCGACGCAGTATACTCGAACGGAAAGGTTCAGTCGTCCCCCGACCTGGCTTTCCGCGTGAAATCGTACACTGACTTCTGGGACGGAGAGAACGGACGCATCGTTCTCCAGACGAACGTCGAGGACGGTCGCGGCTCGGTTGACGACTACGGCGTGTCGAAACTCGGCGTGACCGTCATCGAGAGGAAATGGGGACAGGGAGCGAAGGCCATCGGCGGAGAGGTAAGGCTCCACTCGCTCGAGAGGGCCCTTGAGCTCAAGTCCCGCGGATACATCGTCATGCCCGACCCTGAGGACCCGGCGGTGCAGGAGGCCTTCAAGGCAGGCGTGTTCAAGACATTCGAGAGGCACAGCCGCGTAGGGTTCCCGGACGAGCAGTCGTTCCTCGAGGACATAGACCAGCTGAGGAACAAGGGCATAAAGAACCTCTTCCTGAAGACCGGCGCATACAAGCCGGAGATCGTGGCGTTCACCATGAGGTGCGCCTCGAAAGCGAAGATCGACCTCCTCACGTTCGACGCCGCAGGCGGAGGAACGGGAATGTCGCCGGTCAACCACATGAACGAGCTCAGCTCCCCCGGGATATGGCTGTTCAGCCAGGTCATGGCGTGCGCGAAGGAGCTCAAATGCCAGGGAAGGTTCGTTCCGGACCTTTCGTTCGCAGGCGGTTTCATCAATGAGACCCAGATGTACAAAGCGCTCGCATTCTCCGACCTCGGCGAGGGGCCGCTCGTCAAATCGATCGCGATGGCAAGAGGCCCCATAACGGCGGCCCTGAAAGGAAAGCACTTCGCAGAGCTTGCGGCCAAGGGACAGCTGCCCGCATCCTTCGTCGAACTGTACGGAAGCGACCCGAGTAAGTTCTTCATCGCCGCCGGCGGCGTCGGAAAGAGCTACCCCGGCAAGAAGGTCGGCACCGACATCCCCTGGGGAGCGGTCAGCCTGTACACCTTCTTCAACGACAGGCTCGGAGAGGGACTCAAACAGCTCATGGCCGGAACGCGCAAGTTCAAGCTCGGCTGCATTGAGAACGAGGACATCGTCGCTCTGTCGGAGTACTCGAGCAAGGTCTCGGGCGTCGAGACCCTTGACGCGAGGGCCGCCAGGGTCATGAAGGCGCTTCTCTAAACTTTTCAAACGGGCCGCGAGGCCCGTTCCTCCATTATTTTTTCTAAATAAAAGCGCCGAAATTCCTCGAGGGAATGCTTGGGGTAATTGCCTTATAAGAAATCGTCTATATATTTCTATAAATAGGTCCGATCCCGACAACGTACCCGGAGGAGATCCCGCCTAAAATCCATCGAAGGGGGAAAACGAATGAAGTTCAAGAAAGGCATACTCATCCTGCTCATTGCGGTAACGGTGATGGCCGCCGTTCCGGTCGCCGTGGCCTCCGGAGCGGGAGAGGGCGACGACATAATCTACAAAAAGAGTTTCGGCGGGTCCGACAGCGACCACTTCTTCTCCGTTGCGGCGGTGCCCGGCGGCACCGTGGCGGCGGGATACTCATACAGCGGAGCGCCCGGCAGCGGCCAGTCCGGGACCGACGTCAGTCTGGATGCGATCATCGTGAAATTCGATGACAAGGGCAGCGTGGTATGGAACAAGCGCTTCGGCGGTTCCGGCGGCGACTACTTCCGTTCGGCGGTAGCGGTGCCCGGCGGATACGTCGCGGTAGGTTATTCCGAAACTTTCGGCGACGGGGACTTGAAGGATATCAGGGGGAAAGGCGGCACAGACACGATCATCGTAAAATTCGACGAGAACGGCAATGTCGAGTGGAAGAGTAATTTCGGCGGCGCTGGCACAGACAATTTCTATTCCGTAACGGCGGCGCCCGGCGGGTTTGTTGCGGCGGGATATTCGAACGAGTTCTCCTTCGATAACGAGGACTGGACGGGGGTCAGGGGAAAAGGCGATCTAGATGCGATCATCGTGAGATTCGACAGCAACGGCGGCACGGTGTGGAAGAAGAGCCTCGGCGGTTCGGGGATCGACCGTTATTATTCGGTAACGACGGTGCAGGACGGTTTTGTCGCGGTCGGGTATTCTAACTCGTTAGGCAGCGGAGACTGGGCGGGATTCAACAAAAAAGGCGGTTTTGACGCCATCATAGTGAAATACGACGTCAACGGTGAAATGATGTGGAAGAAGGATCTCGGCGGGGCCGGCTGGGACGGGTACCTCTCGGTAACGGCCGTATCGGACGGCATAATCGCGGCAGGGTTTTCCTGGGAAGAATCATTCGGCAGCGGAGACTGGGCGGGATTCAAAAGAAAAGGCACTACCGATGCCACCATCGTGAAATACGACAACAACGGCAACGTGATGTGGAAAAAGAACTTCGGCGGCGAGGGCGCCGATGAATTCAGGTCGGTGACAACAGCATCCGACGGCTTTGTCGCCGTCGGGAGCTCGAACATGTTCGGCAGCGGAGACTGGGCGGGATTCAGCGGAAGAGGCGGCACCGACGCGATAATCGTAAAATACAACAGCGACGGCGAAGTGGCCTGGAAGAGGAACTTCGGCGGACCCGGCGACGATATATACGAATCTGCGGCGGTGTCGTCCGGCGGTGTCGTCGCCGCCGGGGGGTCTTCGAACACATCCGACAGCGACGATTGGGCAGGAATACCGAGCAAAGGGAAGGACGACGCGGTCATTGTGAAGCACAGCCTGACGGTGTTGCCGTTCTACATAGACGTCGTCGGAGTGCCGGACGAGACCTTTGCTGGAACGGACCTGGCTCTGACGGGGACCGTGATGTCCTCCGAAGAGCTGGATAAGGCCATCGTCTGGTCCGTCAAAGACGCCGGGACCACTGGTTCGGCGCTCAATGGCAACACGCTCTCGACCGAAGAAGAAGGCAGGGTCGTGGTCACGGCCACCGTCAAGGACGGCATCGGACCAGGAAATGATTTCATGAAAGATTTCACGATCACCGTGCTGTCCCCGGAACAGGGCGGCGGCCTGGGAACATTGCTGTGGATCGGCATAGTGGCGGCGATCTTTGTGATCTGTGTGGCGGCAGCGGCGGTGCTGATCACGGGAAGGAACAGGTAAGGTCCGCCGCCGCAGGAGGAAGGCGCCGCAAGCGCCGCCTTCCTCGGTGACTGCGTTCGAAAGGAGTATTTATCTAACACAATCTCCTTATGAGAATGTACCCCCAAGCGAGAGGTGCCTCTAAGAGGAGGTCGTGCAGTTGGTCAAGATAAAAAGGGCTATAATCAGCGTTTCCGACAAAAGCGGAGTATTGGATTTCTCAAAAGAACTGATCAGGATCGGAGTAGAGATAATATCCACCGGGGGCACGTACAAGCTCCTGAAGGATAACGGTATAGCTGTCAGGGAAGTTGCGGAGATAACCGGATTCCCTGAGATGCTGGACGGCAGGATAAAGACGCTGCACCCGATGCTGCACGGCGGGATCCTGGCAAGGAGGGACATCCCCGAACACATGGCCGCCATCGAGGCCAAGGGGATAAAGCAGGTCGACATGGTGGTGGTGAACCTGTATCCGTTCAAGGAGACGGTCATCAAGGAAGGCGCAAAGTTCGAGGATATCGTCGAGAACATAGACATCGGCGGCCCCAGTATGATAAGGGCGGCGGCGAAGAACTACAGGTCCGTCGCGGTGGTCACAAGCCCCGATCAGTATCCCATGATAACGGAAGAGCTGTGCCAGAACGGAGAGGTAAGCGAAAAGACGCTTGAGAAACTAATGCTTGAGGCGTTCATCGCGACCGCGGAATACGATTCCATGATTTCGTCCTATATGTTCGACAGATTCGGCGACGGGTTCCCGAGGTCGTTCCCCCTTCCCTCTGAAAAGGTGGAGGACCTCAGATACGGAGAGAACCCGAACCAGAAGGCGGCCTTCTATAAAGCGCCGTTCGCCAGAGGCACGACCGTGGCCAAGTCGGAACAGATCCACGGTAAGGAACTGTCCTACAACAACATACTGGATCTGGACAAGGCGCTCGACATCGCCCTGGACTTCGAAAGGCCGACCGCAGTGGTGATGAAACACACCAACCCCTGCGGCCTGGCCTCGGACGACAACATATTCGATGCGTTCAGAACGGCGTACAACGTGGACCCGCTGTCGGCATTCGGCTGCGTGATATGCCTTAACCGTAACTGCGATATGCGCTCTGCGGAGATGATATCGCAGTATTTTGTCGAAGCGGTCATATGCCCAGACTATGAACCGGGCGCAATGGAGCTTTTATCAAAGAAGAAGAACATACGTCTTCTGCGGACGAACTCTCCGATCGCACCATCGGAAAGGCACCGGGAGATCAAATTGAAGAAGGTCTATGGGGGGCTTCTCGTCCAAACGGACGAGGACGTGAATATTGACCCGAAAGACCTCAAGGTGGTCACGGAGCGTCTTCCCACTCAAGAAGAGATATCGGCGCTGCTGTTCGCGTGGAAGCTCGCTAAACACGTGACGTCGAACGCTGTCGTCTTTGTCAAAGGGGAGAGGGCGATCGGCGTCGGGGCGGGACAGATGAGCCGCGTGGATTCCGCGCGGATAGCGGCCATGAAAGCGAACGAACCCACGGAGGGGTCGGTGATGGCGTCCGACGCATTCTTCCCGTTCAGGGACGGCGTGGACGAGGCCGCCAAAGCAGGCGTCACGGCGATCATACAGCCCGGCGGAAGCATAAGGGACCAAGAAGTGATAGACGCGGCCAACGAGCACAAAATGGCCATGGTCTTCACCGGATGCAGAGTGTTCAGGCACTGATCATTTCTTTACGGGATCAACGGGGATGATCGGCTCGCCCCGTTCCTTTCTTTTCATATGGCCGGCGGGGCCGCCCCGCTCCTCCCTAGCCTTCTCTATGCATCCGGCGTCATCGCACACGAACGCGGCAAAGACGAAGTTCGTGCTGGTCCTACCGCAGAACTGGCATTTGTAATCGTTGAAATCGATCGCCACGCGATCGGCATGGCGCTGTTCGGATTAAGACTTATCTTTCTAGGTCAAGAGAGAAGTGCACAGCCTTTGAGGAGTGGGTGAGCGAGCCCAGCGAGACGATGTCCGCGCAGCCGGCATAATCTGCGGCGTTCTCTTCGGTGATGTTGCCGGAGGCTTCGATCAACACGTTCCCGTTGATCGATCTCGCCCTCTCTCTCAGGATCCTCGTTTCCGACGGGGACATATGGTCCGCCATGATGATGTCCGCCCCCGCCTTTGCCGCCAGGACGCCATCCTCGATGTTCTCCACCTCTATCTCCACCTTCATGCCCTCCGGCGCGCCGCGGATCCTATCCAAAGCGTTCCCGACGCCGCCGCAGGCGAGGATGTGGTTGTCCTTCACCATGATCATGTCATACAGACCGTCCCTGTGGCGCCACCCGCCCCCTAGGGCTATGGACTTTTTCTCGAAGGACCTGAACCCAGGGGTGGTCTTCCGCGTTCCTGCGATCATCATGAGGGGGTCCTTTTCCCTGACGGCCCTCACAACGGAATCGGTCGCCGTCGCTATCCCGCTCATCCTCATCATGAAATTCAGGGCGGTCCTCTCTCCGGTCAGTATCCCGCGGAGAGGGCCCTTGAGGATCATGACCTCTGTACCCTTCCGAACCCTTTCCCCATCGGCGGCCAGCCGTTCCGAGGTTACGCCCAGCAGCCCGAATATCTCGGCGGCCTCCTCCATTCCGGCGACGACCGCATCCTCCTCGCAGATTATGCGCGCCCGCCCTAGAATGTCCGGGACGAAGGTCTCCGTGGTCACGTCCCCGGACCCCATGTCCTCTTCCAGGAACCGTCCGAGGTCCATCTCAGACATCCAGCTCGAACTCCTTCCCCAATTCGGGAAGGATGACGTTGTAGTTCCGAAGGTCATCAAGGAAGAGCTCCCTCGTCTCGGAGTGCATTATGACGATGTTCTCCGGATCGCACTTCCTGGCGAACTCCACAAGCTCGCTGTGGCCCGCGTGAGCCGAGAAATCATATTTCCTGACCTCGCAGTTTATCTTTACCATCTCTCCGTCGAGGACGATGCTTCCAGTCTCGAGCAGAAGTCTTCCGTTCGTGTCCTCCGCTTGGTAGCCGACCAGGAGGATGGCGTTCTTCGGGTTGTCCTTGAACATCCTCAGATACTCCAGGACCGGGCCACCGTCAAGCATCCCGCCCGTCGTGACGATGATCTGCCCCTTTGAGGCGTGCTTCCTCATGCTTGCGTTCTTTACCTCGCTGAAGGCCTTCCGCGCCGCGCGCATGGAACGCGGGTCCCTGAGATATTCGGGGTAATTCAGGTACAGGCCCGTGATGGACCTTCCCATCCCGTCGACCCACATCTCATATCCCAGATCCTTCAGCACCATCATGATCTCCTGTGTCCTGCCGACAGCGAAGCATGGTATGATGACGGTGCCTCCCCGGTCTATCACCTCGTCGACCTTCTCGATGAACGCGCTGATGGTCTCGTCCCTCGGAGGATGGTTCCTGCCGCCGTAGGTGCCTTCTATGATTAGGTTCTTGCATCTCACCGGTTTGGCCCCGAGGACGAGCTTCTGATTGTCGGTGTGCAGGTCCCCTGTGTAAAGCGTGCTGTTGTCATATTTGAATTCGAACATGGCGGCTCCCGGAACGTGGCCCGCCGAATGGAGGGTCACGTCAGTCCTCCCGAGTTCGATGGTGTCTTTGAACGTGAAAGGGACCACGAGTTCCATGGTCTTCTCCACATCTTCGGACGCATACGGTTCGTTGTACCCCTCCGCTTCTGCGATCTTCAGGCTGTCGTAGAGCATGATCTCCGATATCTCCGCAGACAGAGGGGTCGTGAAGACCTCGCAGTTATCTCTTCCGCAGACAGCGGGGACCATGCCGCAGTGATCTAAGTGGCAGTGCGTCAGGAACAGGTGGTCGACCTTGGGCGGCATGATCGGATATTCGGGCGGTTTGGTCGGACTCATGCCGAATTCGACAAGCATGGTCTTATTGTCGCCGGTGATCGTCATTCCCATGCGACCGACCGTGTCTGCGCCGCCGAGAAATCTAAATTTCATTATCATTGTTATTCTCCTTTGTTGTTTTTGAATGCCTTCCCAGAAGGACTTTTGTGAAAAGAGCGCCGCCCGGCGGCGCTCTTTGACTGTGAGTTGTGATGCCATTTCCCCAATGGTCTTTGTGTGCGGCTAAGGTAGTTGCTATCCCTATATTTATGTTTCTCATGTGTGGGTATGTGGGAAAAATCACCTCTCTCAATGCGAAACTACTAAAATAAGTATGCTGGTTATGTGAACATGGCAACAGCTTTGAAGGATGAGAAAATCATAGGCGGGGTGGGCATAGCTGCAGTCGTAGCATTCTTTGTTGCAATGTTCATCGCCGTGTTTATGAATGAGGATTTCAGTTTCGGAACCGGGACGCTGAGCGACCTTTTCGTTGAGGACGCTTTCGTCGCCGGATGTGTGGCGGCAGGTATACTGGGGGCGATCTTCGGTCTGCTGATAACATACAAAAAACCAGAATCGAAACTGTTCATAGGAAAGGTCCGCGGTATCTTGATGATACTGTCGGGTGTCGCACTTGTGATACTGGGGCTTACAACTGAGGAACAATTCCACATCTGGGTCGTTTACCTGTTCACGGCGCTGATAATTCTGTCGGCGACATCGGACATGTTCTGCAACTGGATCGCGGACCAGAAGATAATAATGGTGTTCTCTCTGCTCTTGACACTGATCATTGCCCTCACAGGCATACTATGTCAGATAGGCGAGAACAACATAACGGGATTCCTGTTCATTATATTCGTATCATTCTGGGTACTGCTGGCGGCGCTCATGCGGTTCGCACCCGTGGAGGAGGCCGCACCGGAAACTTCCAAGAAGACCAAGAAGAAAGAAAAGAAGGCAAAGGCCAAAGAGAACGAGGCGAAGAAAAAGAACGCGCCCGCTCCGAGGCCCTATCCTGTCAAGAAGGAGGAGCCCCCGGCGCAAAAGAAACCGGCGGCCGAGAAAACGGTCTATAGGGAAAAGCCCAGAAAGGTCGAGCTACCTAAGAAAGAGGAGCCCCGAAAAGAAGAACTGAAGAAAGAGGAGCCCAAAAAGGAGCTGCCTCCCGTACAGAAGAAAGAGCCGGTCAAGCCCGCAGAGCCCGAGGTCAAAAAGGAACTGCCGAAACTCAAGATAATGAGTTCCAGAGAGGCGGCGGCGGCAAGAGACATCGCCCGCAAGAAGGAGGAACCCCCAGCGGAACCCGTCAAGGAAGAGACCGTCCCGGAACTGGCGGCAGAACCTGTCAAGGAAGAAGCCGCTCAGGAACCGATCGCAGAGGAACCAGAGTCGGAACCGGTAGAGGCGGATCTGGACGAGGATTCCGAGGAGTACGACGAATCGTTCGAGGTCGCGGAGGACACCCCCGACGCTTTGCTCAGGAGGGCCACATGGAACAAGGGCCTCAGATGCAGAAGGGATTACGGAGAACACCAGATCCCGATAGCATACGTCAAGGCAAAGGTCGCGGTATTCGTGGAGACCGAGGCGGGGGACACCTCCGCCGACGAGGAACTCAGAGCGGACGGATGGACCGTGCTGCGCTATAAGGAAAGCAGCATCACCGACGGAAAGGAACAGGCCGAAGATATCAACCGGGCCGTGAAAGAGAACCTCAAAGCGGAGCGCGCGGCAAAAAAGAAGAAGATATCCAAAAAATGACCTTCCAAACTCTTTAAACCACTTCTTTTTTCTACACAAGTTTTTAAATATCAATGTCGTTAGGGTGACGGGATGCACGATGGATGAGGGCGCTCTTCGTCAATACATAGCAAAGGTTATCGACGTAGACAACGAGGTCTACAGCACAAGGATGGCATCAGTATTCTGTATGGTGCTTTCCGCGCTCCTCTGGTGGATACCTCTGCTCGGTCCGGCCGTCGCGGGATATGTCTGCGGAAGGAAAGCGGGATCAATGGTAAAGGGCATGTTCTGCGCGCTTGTATCGGGAGCGGTGATCCTTCTTGCAGTGAAGGGGATGTCCGCACTTGTCCTGGGGCACGGCGGTTATCCGGACATCCCGGCGGACGAGGCAGCCGCCGCCCTGTCTGGAGTGGTCGGAAAGACCGCCGATTATCTTCAGATGTTCTTCACCGAGGGGACCGCCAGCCTGAACTTCACCAGTCTGGGCATACTCATGGTGTTCGGCGGTGTCGGAGGAATACTGTCCAGACAGGCACGCAAGGAAACGGCGTTCCTTATAAGGCTGGGAGCAACGGAAGGCTCACCGAGGCCGACCGCCAGGTCGGCGGAGCTTTACAGGATGGACAAGGACATGGGATTCAAGTCGTTCGACGATTGTATCGCGACGCAGAGGATGACGACCAACGAGAACAGGGACACCGGCGCGGACAGGAGCGGCAGGAAAGAGGAAATGCCGAAAACGCAGGAAAGGAAGCCCGTCGTGACAACAGTCCAAACGGTCACGTCAACAGTGTCAGGCACCGCTTCGGCGGCGAAAAATAAGGAAGAAGGGAATCCATTCACAGATATTCTGGAAAGGTCCGACCGTAAAGCCCCATAAGCGGACACGGTTGCGCGCGTTAAAAATATTTTAATATTCTCAGCTATTGTCCTGTCGTAGAGGTAAAGACTTGTTCTGTTCCACATGCGGCTCGATGATGTTCCCGAAGGAAGAGGCCTACATCTGCAACTCCTGCGGTAATACCAAGGAGAAAGGGGGCAAAGCGCAGGTTTTCGTGACCGACTCCGAAGATAGGGAGACAACGGTCATAACCGAGAACATCGCGACGCTCCCGAAGACGCGGATAACTTGTCCGGAATGCAGCAACAGCGAGGCGTACTTTGTGCTGAGACAGACACGCTCAGCCGACGAGCCCGAGACGAGGATATATCGGTGCTGCAGATGCAACCACTCGTGGAGGGAGTACTGAACCTCTGGATGGATGTTGGTGAGTAAATGTTCAAAGCAGAAATAAAATCGGAAACCTTCAAAGGACTGGTCAACATCATCTCGACACTCATAGACGAGGTAAAATTCACGATCACTCCAGAAGGAATGACGCTGAAGGCGGTCGATCCGGCGCATGTCGCCATGATCGAGCTTAATATAAGAGCAAAGGCTTTCGAATCATACTCGGCCAGCGAGACAGAGATTGGGTTGGATCTGGACAAGGTCAAGACGGTCCTCAAGCTGGCGGGACAGGGCGACATAGTCGCCATGGAAAAAGATGAAAGTAAAGGAAGGTTCATTTTCAAGATCGGCAACATAACAAGATCGATGAACCTGGTGGACACTTCAAGCATGAACGACCCGAAGGTCCCGCAGCTGACGCTCTCCGCGAACGCCGTCATGCTAGTGGATCAGCTTCAGAAGGGCATACGCGCGGCGGAATCGATATCGGATCATATATCCCTTAAAGCGGAACCCGATTCCTTTGAATTGTCATGCGAGGGCGACACCGACGACGCCAGCCTGAAACTGAAAGGTCCCGACCTGGAGAGCCTGGAAGTGCCGTCCGGGGTCCACAGCCTGTTCCCTCTCGATTACTTCTCAAACCTTGTGAAGGCGATACCGGCGGGAACGAAGGTAAGGGTGGAGCTGGACAGCGATTACCCCGTCAAGTTGGTATTCGGTCTGGCCGGCGGCGAGGCCGATGTGGTATATTTCCTGGCGCCCAGGATAGAGAGCGATTAAGACCTCAGTGGTTGCCATGGACTGCACGATACAAGAGCTGGAAAGGAAGGCGAACATACTAAGATTGGATGTCATAGAGGCCACTTCGGTGGCCGGATCCGGGCACCCCGGAGGCTCGCTGTCTTCCGCAGACCTTATGGCGGCGCTGTACTTCAAGATAATGAGGCACGACCCGTCCAACCCCCAGTGGGAGGACCGGGACCGATTCATCCTTTCAAAGGGCCATGCGGCGCCGGTACTGTACGCGGCGCTCGCCGAGTCCGGTTACTTCCCCAAAGAGGAACTGATGACCCTGAGGAAGATGGGGTCCGGTCTGCAGGGGCACCCAGTCAGAGGGAAGGTGCCGGGAGTGGAGATGTCCACAGGATCGCTCGGCCAGGGGCTGAGCATGGCGTGCGGGATGGCCTTGGCCGGGAAAATGGACAAAAAGAACCACAGGATATACTGTCTCCTCGGCGACGGGGAACTGCAGAGCGGACAGAATTGGGAGGCGGCGATGCTGGCCCGTCATTATCATCTTAACAACCTGACGGCGTTCGTGGACCGCAACCGTCTGCAGATAACCGGGAACACGGAACGCGCCATGACCCTGGACCCGCTTCCGGACAAATGGAGGTCCTTTGGGTGGAACGTGATCATCGTGGACGGACACAGCATGATCCAGATCCTCGAGGCATGCGGGAAGGCGAGAGCGTCGGTGACGAACCCCACCGTGGTGATCATGAGCACCATAAAGGGGAAAGGCGTGTCATTCATGGAGAACAATTACGAATTCCACGGAAAGGCCTGTAAGGAAGCCGAACGGGAAAAGGCGGTAAGAGAGCTGAGGGGCAGGATATGAACGGGATGAGACTCGCTCAGAGGAACTACTACGGGAAGGCGCTTGTCGAACTTGCGGAAACAAACCCCTCCGTGGTGGTGCTGGATGCGGATCTGGCGGAATCCACGAAAACATCGGAATTCAGGAACGTCGCGCCGGAAAGGTTCATCGAAGTGGGGATAGCGGAACAGAATATGATCGGCGTGGCGTCCGGATTGGCAGCATCTGGGAAAACGGTGTTCGCGTCAACGTTCGCCGTGTTCGCCAGCGGGAGATGCTGGGAGCAGATAAGGCAGGCCGTCGCTTATCCGAAACTCAACGTAAAGATAGTCTCGACCCACTGCGGGATAAGCGTGGGAGAGGACGGCGCGTCCCATCAGGCCCTCGAGGACATAGCGCTGATGAGGGCGCTGCCGAACATGACCGTGGTATCCCCCGCGGACGCGTACGAGGCATACGCGGCGACCATCGCTCTGGCGGAGCTCGACGGACCCGCTTATATGAGGATGGGCCGCGCGGAGTTCCCCCCGGTGACAAGGGCGGACGCCGAGTTCGTCATCGGCCGGGCGTCGGTCCTCAGAGAAGGGGATGACGTGACCCTCGTGGGAACCGGACAGATGGTCGCGCACTGCATGGAGGCCGCCGCCGCCCTTCTGGAGGAAGGCATCGACGCGGAGGTGGTCAATATGTCCACGATAAAACCTTTGGACAAAAACACTCTAAAGAGGTCCCTGCGGAAGACCGGCTGCGCCGTGACCGCGGAGGAGCACAGCGTCATAGGGGGAATGGGATCGGCAGTGGCCGAATTCCTCTCGCAGGAGCTGCTGGTCCCGCTGGAGATGATAGGCACGAAGGACACCTTCGGCGAATCCGGGACCCCGAACCAGCTTTTTGAGAAATACGGACTTACCTCAAAAGACATCGCGAAGGCCGCGAAGAGGTCGCTGGAAAGAAAAAGGAGTTGAAAGGATGAAGATATTCATTGACACGGCAAACCTTGACATGATAAGGGAGATAGACAGCTGGGGGATCCTCGACGGGGTGACCACGAATCCGAGCCTGATAGCGAAAGAGGGCACGGACACGCCAACTAGGGTCAGGGAGATAGCAGGGATCGTGGACGTTCCGATATCGGCGGAGGCCATGTCCCTCAAGGCGGAAGGCATGATAGAGGAAGGCCGCACGCTCGCTTCCATCCACCCCAACATAAACGTCAAGCTTCCGATGAGCATCGACGCCCTCAAGGCCACCAAGGCCCTTTCGGGCGAAGGCATCGATGTGAACATGACCCTGATCTTCTCCGCGCACCAGGCGCTGCTGGCGGCAAAGGCCGGAGCAAGATACGTGTCCCCCTTCGTCGGACGCCTGGACGATATCGGGGCCAGCGGGACGGACGTTCTGGGACAGATCGTTAACGTTTTCCTGAATTACGGATTCGACACCGAGGTCATCGCCGCAAGCATCAGAGGGCCGATGCACGTACTTGAGGCGGCATCCCTCGGATGCGACATCGCCACGATACCGCACAATGTGCTGTTGCAGATGGTATCCCACCCCAAAACGGACGAGGGGATACAGAACTTCATCAGGGACTATGAGAAATCCAAAAAATGATCGCCACGTATGATGCGGCGGTGATAGGCGGCGGTCCTGCCGGGACCATCGCGGCCGCCCTTCTGGCGGGGGACCGGGACGTGGTCGTCATCGAAGAACATTCTTCGTCAGGGACCCCCATGCAGTGCGCCGGGCTTGTGACCCAAGACGTGGCGGACATGTTCGGCGTACGCCCCGATATACTGAATAGTATCCGGGGCGCGGACGTCGTGTTCCCGTCCGGCGGAAAGTTCGAAGTAAGGTCGGAAGGCGTCAAAGCGCTGCTCATCGACCGTTCCGACCTTGACAGGAAGCTTGCGGAGAGGGCGACGGACAAGGGCGTCGAGATAAGGTACGGGACGAAATATTCGGGGCACAGGGTATCTGGGGACGGAGTGTCAGTTTCGACGAGCACCGGAGAGATAAGGTCGAGACTGATCATCGGGGCGGACGGGCACAGCTCGAAGGTGGCGTCATCCCTGAGAGACAACCGCCCCAAGGAGTATGTCTACGGTATCGGGGCGGACGTGAAGCTGCGGTCGGAACACGATGACGTGATGACGCTCAGGATCGGCTCGGAGTTCGCGCCCGGATTCTTCAGCTGGGAGATACCCTTCGGAGACATGACGAGGATAGGGCTGTGCATGAGCGCCGGGGCCGGCGGCACCCCGAACGATCACCTGAAGAAACTGATGGCCGCCTTGGGTACCGGCGCCGAGGACATTGTGTCGAAATATGCAGGAAAGATACCTCTCGGAGGAAGACCCAGAACATATGGGGAGAGGACGCTTCTCATAGGGGATGCGGCGGGGCAGGTCAAGCCCGTCTCCGGAGGAGGCCTCTACCCGATCTGTAAAGCGGCGCCTATCCTAGGAAGGATCGCGGGAGAGGCCCTCCGCGACGATTCGCTCACGGCAAAACATCTTTCGCGGTACGAAAAAGAATGGAAAAAAGAGATAGGGAAAGAACTGTCGAGAGGATACAGGATAAGAAGGATGTTCACCAACCTTTCCGACAAGGACCTAGATAAGATTTTCAGGATAATAAACAGGGACGACATGCGGTCGATACTGAGCGGCATCGACCTCGACAATCCGAGCAGCGTCGCGTCCCCAATGCTGAGGAATCCGCAGGTTGGCATCAGATTCCTTCCGTTGATGATGCGGGCGATGATATGAGATTTACGAAACAGGTGCGCATCGGATCGTCTGAGGCGGCGGACGTGATCCCATACCTTCTGGAGCTGGGTCTTGTCGACAGGTCGGCAAAGATAAGCAAAGAGGGGGATCGGAGACTGGTGCCCGTGACCGCCGGCAGAGAGAACGAGCTAGTTGAGATGGGATACGAACTTACGGAAGGCCCTGCGCACACGATGGAGAGAAGAAGGCCGCAGGAGCGTATCGTCAGCGAGCTTTCCGATCTCCCCCCGGACGTCGTCTCGGCTCTGCCTATGAAATGGGAGTTCGCCGGCGACGTGGTCACCGTGAAGATGGACACGCGGTGCTTTCCGTACAAAGAAAGGATAGGGGAGGCGTACGCCCGCATCCTCGGCGTAAAGACGGTTTGCGCCGACGTGAACGGGGTCGCCGGAGAACTGAGGATACCGAGCACGGAGGTCCTTTACGGAAACGGGACGGAGGCCGTAAGGCTCGAGAACGGCATCCTTTATGAGTTCGACGTGAGCAGGATAATGTTCGCGTCCGGGAACGTTGACGAAAGGTGCAGGATGAAGGAACTGGACTGCAGAGGGGAGACGGTGGTCGACATGTTCGCCGGTATAGGGTACTTCACGCTTCCCATAGCCAAGTTCGCCGGGGCCAGGAGGGTCTTCGCCTGCGAGAAGAACCCGGATTCGTACGGCTATCTCATAAAGAATGCAGAGCGGAACGGCGTATCTGAAAAAGTGATCCCCATGTTTGGGGACAACAGGAACATACCGGGAAAAGGGTTTGCCGACAGAGTGATAATGGGCTATGTTCAGACGACCTCCCTTTTCCTGCCCAAGGCGCTGGGGATCGTGAAACGCGGAGGCATAATCCACTATCACGACACATTATACGTGAACGAACATAAGGAAAAGATAAAGAGCATATTCGCCGTCGCGGGAGCGGACTTCGAAATAGAGGGGATAAGGGAAGTGAAGTCCTTCGCTCCCTCTGTATCCCATTATGTCGCGGACGTGAGGATCCTTTAAACAGATTCGCCGGAACTGCTTGCGGTCAGCAGAGTGTTCATCGCCTCGCGGTATCTTTCGCCGTTCGCGTCAATCACGGCCTTTGCGAAAGGCGTAAGATAATCGGCGAAGCTCCTTTCGTCGGCCGAAAGGTGCAGCGGGATATCCGCCTTCGGGTCCGCGGCGAGGACGAACGCCGCGGAAAGGGACCTATGTCTGGATTCCCTCAGCGCCTCCGCGGCCAGTGTTTTGACCACCAAGGCGGCTCCCCCCACCTTCGCCGCCTTCGCCAAGGTGTCCGCGAGCCGGGTCATCGGTCTCGGTTTCTTGAATTCAGGAAGACCGGCGGCGACGTCCGCGGATATGAACATCTTCTTCAGATCGCCGAGCGCTTGCGAAGGGGCGTTCTTCGGCTTTTCCGAGATCCGGTCCGCGATCTCCTTCGAGGTGTGGAACTCGATCAATTCCTTCCAGTGGCCGTCCCATAGGTGCGTGAGGACCTCCGAGGTCCTGCCGTTCTTTATGACGACGGATTCCGGAACAGAGCTTAGGAACGACCGCAGGGTCGCTTTCTCCTCATCGGGGCCAGAGACGGCGGAAAGGAACGAGTCAAGGTCCGAACCGTAATTCTCCGTCCCTATTATGTACGTGGAGGCCAGGCCTTTTTTGAGGCTTCCGAGCTTCTCCCTCTTTATCGTATGCAGCAGGGTCCGGTCGTTGATCTCGCCGCGCAGATACTTCTTCAGAAGGTCACCCTCTATCTTCTCCATATCGCTCTCCTCCGCGGAGTGATAGGGGTGTATGACATGCACGTCGATATCGTCCAGCGGATCGACGGCGCAGATCCTGGAGATCAGGTACTGGACGGCGGAGACCTCCTTCACGCAGTTCTCGCATATTCTGATGTGTTCGTCAAGCGATTTTATCTTGATATTAAGTATCAGGGCATCCTTGTGTCCGCAATCCAACCCGTCATCTCTGAACTCATACGGGGATTCCCAGAAGGTCTCGTAGAGGTAGTCCTCAGGCATGTTCGGGAAGTTCGAACATACCAATCCATCCTGGAACGAGTACAGGTGCAGTTTGTTCTTTTTTATGAACAAGTTATAGTAAAGGAGCCGGATCTTGGGATCGTCGTAATACTGGCAGCCGATGAGCTTGTCGTTCCCGACGGCCCCTCTCACGGCGAACGGCACCTTCTCCCCGGCGATAGTGGCGGTCGCCAACATAGGTATCTTTCCGGCAGCGCTCAGAGAGATGGTCCCCGCATAGGCCTTGACCATGTCGTCGGACCCTTTGGAGGCCAATCTGAGAAGGGCATCCGGATTATCCTTGTATCTGGAGATCCCGTCGATGTTCTTGAAGGTCTTATCAAAAAGACATTTTCTGCAGTTCCCGGCGCACATTGGCCTCAGCAGGGCGGGGTCGTTAGCGAGCTTCCTCGAACGTTCGAGGATCTCCTCTTCGAGCCTTTTGGGCGTCTGCTTGACGCCCCTCATCCTAAGGCGTTTCTTCGCTGCCATGATGAACCCTATGTATGCCCAATCTTAAATAACTGATGAGGCGGCCGCGGCTTATCGGCGCCACAAGTACCAGCATTGCAGTGAACGTACCTATTAAATCTCACAACACGCTCTGGGCAATGTGTTCGAAACAGTCCGGGGAGCGGCGTCAGACATCAGAGAAATGAAGATCAGAGGGGCGGGCAGGATAGCCCGCGCCGGAGCGTCTGCGATGGGTGAGTTCGCCGGGAGTTACTCGGGCGGTTCTTTGGAAGAGTTCAGAGCGGACCTAGATACTGCAAGGATGACCCTGCT
>JAITCQ010000040.1 GCA_031283015.1 Candidatus Methanoplasma sp. | reverse complement strand
GATTAATATACGGACACCCTGCAAAGTAATATGAAACTTGACAGAAGAGGCGACCTCGGTTTCCCCGAGGCGATCATGGCGGCGATGATAGTCACGTTATCGCTCACAATGTACATGGGGCTGTTCGTTCTCAGTTCCGCCAACGATGGCGGCGGACCGGAAGTGCGGGTGGATCACAGGATATTCGGCGGGCTGACCCTGGAGGACGGGGAGATCGTCGGCGATATAGAGATGCGGCTCATTACCGAGGCGGAGAGACACGGATTCAGAGGGATCACCATCATATGCGAAGTGCCCGGAGATCTCGGATTCGAAGGCAGACGCATCGCCGTCGGGAGCACGGACGGCAGCATAAGCAGCGAAAGATTCCTGTTATCTTTGAAAGGAACAGACGGTAGGACCGTGCCGGCCGTCATAGAGGTGGCCGTATGCGTCTGAAGGACAAGAAAGGAATGACGGCGATGGTGGACGCTATGATATTCATCGTCATCATGGGTATGGCGGTCTCGGCCATGTTCTCGTTCGGCGGCGAGAACCCGGTTCCGAACGATGCGTCGTCCGTCTCCGACTGCATATTCTCTTCGAAGCTCAGAATGTGCGATCTCGTAGACACGGAAGAGTCCGGACCCGTAAGCATACCCGATATGGCCGCGTTCTACATCCTGACGGGGGAAGGAAAGACCGCGGGATACTTAGAAAGCATACTGGATTCCCTGTTCCAGAGACCGGGCTCGTACCGTTTGGACATCGAATATCAGGGCAGCACCATGACCGTCGGGAGCGGTAAGGGAGAGGCCGTCTCCGGCTCCGTCAAGGAGTTCGCCGTTACGTACGGAGGTTCTATCCGGACCGAACTAAGGATATTCTGATCAGGCGCCGAACTTCTCCGCACGGTCCGCAAGGTCCATGCACATAGGGAGTATGTATTTGCCCCGAATGCGGCCGATACGGCCGTGCGAACACCCCGACTCGCTGAATTCGACGGCGTCGTCCCTTACGTTGCCGGGAGTGTACACTGTTATGGGAACGGGGTCCCCGCTGTGGTCCTTCAGAGAACAGGGCGTGCTGTGGTCGGCGGTGAACACTATCACCATGTCCTCTCTGAAATTATTCTTGAAATATCCGGCCATCTCGTCAAGACGCTTTATCGCGTCGCATTTTAGCTTGGGGTCGCCGTCGTGCCCGCAAACATCCGGCGCTTTCACGTTCATCAGCACGAAATCGTATTCTTTCAGAGTATCCATCGCGGCCTTCGCTTTTGATACGAAGTCCGAGCTGTACCCTCCCGTGCAGCAACCTGGAAGATCGATGACATCCAGGCCGCAGACCCCGCATATCCCTTTGATCATGCCGACGCCGGCGACGCATGCCGCTTTCATATCATACTTCTCAGGGAATGATTGTATATTCGGGAACGACCCCGCGCCTCTCGGCAGTATTATGTTCGCCGGCGGAAGCCCCTTCGCGATCCTCCTTTCATTCACCGGATGATCCTTTAGCCTTTTGTAGGTCTCTTTAACGAACTTGTTGAGAACATCGGCGGTGAACTGCGCTTCCGGGGTGCGCCCCTTGGACCAAGCGATCGGCCCGTTGTCGTGGGAATCGGCGTCGGTCACGTCCGGGCTAAGGCCGCCGCCCCTGAGGATCAGCGCCGCCCGGTGTTCCGTGCCCTCTTTGATGATCGCCTCGATACCGTCTATCCTCATGCCCTCGAGCGACCTCACCAATTCCGTCGTATCCGGCTTGTCCACCCTTCCTGCGCGGCGGTCGGTTATGTTCATATCGTTATCGCAGGTAGAGAAGTTGCATCTGAAGGCTACGTCCCCGTGTTTACCGATCAGTCCGATGCCGGCGGCCTCGAACGGCCCTCTTCCCGTATAGACCTCCAACGGATCGTACCCAAGTATCGAAAGATGCGAAGTATCGCTTCCAGGACGTATGCCCACGTCGACCGTGTCGCATGTGCCGGCTATCCCGTTCCTGGTGAACCAGTCAAGATTGGGGGTCTTCGTAGCCTGGAGCGGGGTCAGGCCGTCCAGTTCCTTACAGCCTCTGTCCCCCAGGCCGTCCATCACCACGATCAGTATCTTTTTCTTTAGGACTGACAAATTCATTCCTCGTTTATCTTATGCAGGAGCCATGCCATGTTCTCTCCGAGAACCTTCATGGTCCTGACCCCTTCCTCATCCTTTTCGTAATCGCCTTCCAGCCTGGCAAGGCTCAGGTTCCAGTAGGACGAACCGACCGTTATCATCTCGCTGATCGAGAAGAAATGATTGATCGTGTCAAAAACGTGTATCCCGCCGGCGCGCCTTGCGGCCACCACCGCGGCGCCCGCTTTCCTTCTGATGGGTGTGCCGTTCATTTTTATAACGTATCCCGCGCGATCGATCAACGCTTTGGTCTCCGCGTTCACGTCCGCGAAGTATGTGGGAGACCCGATAATGATGCCGTCCGCCGCGATCATCTTCTGGACACACAAGTTGATGATGTCGTCGTCCATTATGCAGCGCATATCCTTCGTCTTTCCGCAGGAACCGCACGCTCTGCATCCGTGGATGTCTTTCCCTCCCACCTGGACCATCTCCGTCTCTATCCCGTGGGAGTTCAACACCTTCAGGACGTCTTGGATCATATGGCTAGTGTTGCCGTCTTTTCTAGGGCTGCAATTGAAAGCTACTACCTTCATGTGAATCACTGATTCCGAAGGGTGGTACGAATAGATAAAGTGACCTAATATAAGAAACGGGCGCGGGGCGGTCGGGCAGACGGAAATTGTCTAAAGATAAGATATCTGCCGCGAAAGCACCAAAAGATTGATTTCCTATCATCCATATAGTATATTAGGAAAACAGCCAAAGAGGTCCGAATGAGAATATCCACAAAAGGCAGATACGCCCTCAGAATGATGATCGACGTAGCCGAGAACAGCAAGGACGGAAAGGTGACAATAAGGGAGATCTCCCTGCGCCAGGGCATTTCGGTGAAATATCTTGAACAGATCGCGACCGTTCTGACGCATGCGGAGCTGCTGAGAAGCGAACGAGGATCGCAGGGGGGATATGTGCTTACAAAAACCCCCGAGAAGTATACCGCGGGGGAAATACTGCATGCGATAGAGGGTAAGCTCGCCCCGGTGGTGTGCTTGGAAAGCGAAATAAACACATGCGAACGTGCGAACACATGTAAGACCGTTCGGTTCTGGGAGGGGCTTTACAAAGCGATCGACGAGTACTTGGACTCGGTCACCCTTCAGGATCTGGTCATTCAGAATCTGATAGGAACGGACCCCGGATCGGACAGCATCCGTTCTTCGATGCTATGACAGCGGAATTAAGATCATATCAGCCCCCATTATATCATAGTATTTATATAGGAATTATAGGTTATGGTTTAAATGCAAAAAAGGAAGGATTTCAATGAGTGAGAAAAACTACAAATTCGAGACCAAACAGCTCCACGTTGGACAAGAGAGTCCGGACCCCGCGACCGGTTCAAGGGCCGTCCCGATCTACGCGACGACCTCTTACGTGTTCAAGGACTGCGCTCAGGCGGCCGGAAGGTTCGCATTGACCGAAGAGGGAAACATATACACAAGACTGATGAACCCGACGTCTGACATATTCGAAAAGCGGATCGCCGCGCTTGAAGGCGGCGCGGCCGCGCTTGCCACATCGTCCGGCGCGGCGGCGATCACATATGCGATACAGAACATCGCGCACGCCGGAGACAACATCGTGTCAGACAAAAGAATATACGGCGGTTCGTACAACCTTCTCGCCCACACGCTCCCCGATTTCGGCATCGATACACACTTCGTGGAAGGCGACGACCCGGCAAACTTCGAAAAGGCCATCGACGGGAAGACAAAAGCGATATTCATCGAGACGCTGGGAAACCCGAACTCCACCATCGTCGACGTGGATGCGGTGGCGGCCATCGCGCATAAGCACGGCATCCCGCTCATCGTCGACAACACCTTCGCTACGCCGTACCTGTTCCGCCCTATCGAGCACGGGGCGGATGTGGTCGTCCACTCCGCGACGAAATTCATAGGCGGGCACGGGACCGCACTCGGCGGCGTCATAATCGACTCCGGAAAATTCGATTGGGCCGCGAACGACAAATTCCCCGGCATCTCAGAGCCGAACCCGAGCTACCATGGCGTGGTGCTCTCCGACGCCGCGGGGGATCTTGCGTACATCGTAAAGATACGGGTCACTCTGATGAGGGATACGGGATCGACACTCAGCCCTTTCCACTCCTTCATATTCCTGCAGGGACTCGAGACCCTGTCACTGAGGGTGGAAAGACATGTGAAGAACACCCTGGAGGTTATCAAATACCTGTCGAAGCATCCGCAGGTCGAACTTGTGAACCACCCGGCTTTGAAGACCCACCCCGACAACAAACTATATAAGAAATACTTCCCGAACGGAGCGGGCACGATCTTCACTTTCGAAATAAAGGGCGGCGAGAAGCAGGCGAAGGAGTTCATAGATAGGCTGGAATTGTTCTCTCTACTTGCGAATGTCGCGGACAGTAAGTCCCTTGTCATCCACCCTGCAAGCACGACCCACTCTCAGCTCAACGGGGCGGAACTGCTCGAACAGGGCATCAAGCCGAACACGATACGGCTTTCCATAGGGACCGAGCACATCGACGACATAATCGCCGATCTGGATCAGGCGCTCCGCTGATGAGAGTTTTCGCGAGGGAATGATATGGCGAAGATCGCAAAGAGGTTAACGGACCTTATTGGCAACACGCCGCTCTTAGAGCTTTCGAATTATAACGCCGAAAACGGCATAGACGCGCGTCTGATCGCTAAACTGGAGTGTTTTAACCCGCTCAGCAGCGTGAAGGACCGCGTCGGCTACGCCATGATCTCGGATGCGGAAGAAAAAGGAATACTCAAAAAGAATACCGTGATCATCGAGCCTACCAGCGGGAACACAGGGATCGCGCTGGCGTTCGCGGCTGCCGCAAAGGGATACAGGCTGATCCTGACGATGCCCGAGACTATGAGCGTCGAACGGCGCAATATGCTCAGCGCGCTGGGAGCGGAACTCGTTCTGACAGAAGGCGCTAAAGGGATGAAAGGTGCTATCGCCAAAGCGGACGAA
>JAITCQ010000041.1 GCA_031283015.1 Candidatus Methanoplasma sp. | reverse complement strand
GACCGTGCCGCCGTTGATGGTTATCTTGCCGCCGCTGCCGGCTACCCTGCCGGCGCCGCCGCCGCTGCCTGCGCCTGCGGTGGATTGGGCGGCCGCCCACACCGTGCCGCCGTTGATAGTTATCTCTCCGCCGCTGCCGCCGATGCTGGTACTGTCGCCGTTGCCGAGGGCGCCGCCGATGCCTGCGCCGTTGCCGCCTGTGCCTGAGACCGTGCCGCCGTTGATGGTTATCTTGCCGCCGCTGCCGGCTATTGTGCCTGCTCCGCCGCCTATGCCCGCGCCTGCGGTAGATTGGGCGGCCGCCCGCACAATGCCGCCGTTGATGGTTATCTCTCCGCCGTTGCCGCCGCGGCCGTTGCCGCTACCGCCGCCGATGCCCGCGCCCCACCCGCCGTTGCCGCAGATCGACGTGACGTTTCCGCCGTTGATGGTTATTTTGCCGCCGTTGCCGCCGACGCCCGCGTTAGCTGTGTTGCCAGATCCCCCGCCGCCGCCGATGCCTGCGCCGGACCCGGCGGTAGTTATCGAGATCGTGCCGCCGTTGATGATGATCGTGCCGCCGTCCTCGCCGGGTTCGGGGTTGTATCTGCCTGCGCCGCCTATGCCTGCGCTTCCGCCGGAAGACGAGTAGATCGTCAGAGAGCCGTCCTCGCTGCCGGGGACGGCGGCGCTGTCGATGGTGATCGAGGCGCCGACCGGCACCCGGATGTTGCCGGAATTCGCGTAGCTTTGTGAATTAGTGATCCTGTTCGTTCCCTGCAGCAGCAGCCTAAGATTGGCGTCTGCTGCGTCTATGGTGCCGGGGATATCGATCCCGTTGAGCGTTACCTCTGTGCTGACACCGGGCTGGAAGACGATCAGACGATATACGTTCGAGGCGAAGGTGCCTGACTGAACGAACTCATATGTCTCTGCATTCGCCGCCGAACTGAAGGTAAGCGTTCCATTATTGCCGGAGGCCGAATAACTCCACCCGACGCCGTTGCTGCCGTTGACAAGGGTGTACAGATCTATGGCCGGCTGGGTCGGAGGAGCTGCTTGGGAATACTATATTTCTTCCTCCAGCAGGCCTACTCCCAGAAAAGCTGCAAAAATTATCGCAGAAAGGACGAAGAGAACGCTTTTACGTCTGCGGAAGGGGATGCTTCTTCTTTTTTGTTTCATGCTCTTTTTCTTTTCCGCATATGTTGTGCTTTTCTCTTTCATTTTAACACTCTCTGCTCCGGTCCTTCGTTCCCTTTTAAAAAGCCGCCTCGTCTGCTGCGGGAGGTTCGCATAAAGCGTTCGGATGGTCGCTTATTTAGAAGCGCGCGCTGCGGGGACTCGGGACCGCACGCTGATGTCCACTTCTGCTGGACGGGATGAAAGGACCAATATGATATCTGCGGCGCCGATGCATCCGCGGATGCTCCTGAGTGGTCAAAGCCCGTTCTGTCCGATAGAATGATTAATCCCAAGTGTTGCGAATGTACTTCTTCGGATATATTAGTAGCAGTACGGAGTTCTCCGCGACCGCAGAACGCCGCATACTTGGTATCCGCCCCGGGCCATTCAGAACTCGCAGCGTCTGCTGAGGTCCATCGGCAGATACATGGGGCGGATCGGATATCCCTCTGTCTCGGTCTTTATCCTCGAGATCAGCTCTTCGGCCGTCATATCGACATCCTTGTTCTCCGATCTCACGTAGACCTTCAGCTTCCCGCTCTTGACCTCGCTGTCGCCGATGACCGCGCTGTACGAACACCAATCCTGTTTCGCCCTTCTCACTTTCTTGCCTACTGTAGCGTCAGTGTCGTCCACCGACACCCTGATCCTCTTTGACCTTAGCTCGTCGGCGATCTTCTTTGCCGCCGCGACGTAATCCTCGGACATGGGCATCAGGCGCACCTGCTCCGGGGTGATCCACACCGGCAGGTATCCAGGGACGCCTGTCTTTTCGATCTGCACGGCGGTGTCAAGCAGCGCGTACATATATCTCTCGATGGAGCCGATGACCGCGCAGTGAAGTATGATCGGATACTGCTTTTCGCCTTTTTCGTCGGCGTAGGTGATGCCGAATCTCTTTGCGTTGCCGATATCTATCTGAACCGTGCCGATCTCCCTCGGCCTCTTCATCTGATCGAGCATGTGATACTCGATGTTGACCGTCCAATAGTAATTGATACCTTCCGGGTATATGTGGATCAGAGCGTCCCTGCCGTGCTTTTCGCAGAGCGCCTGAACCATATCCTTGTTGTCTTCGAACGCCTTCCTGGACGAGAAGTTGACCAGCATGTCGTAGTCCCGCCCGATGTTCTCTATCTCGTCGTATATCCTGCCGTCCAGCAGCGTGAAGTACTCGTGGGCCTCCGGGATCGACGAGCACATGACATGGAAATCCGGCATGTTCAGCCTTCTCGTCCTGAAACATAGCATCGTCTCTCCGGACTGTTCGAGGCGATACGAGTCGGCGACCTCGAACGCGCCGAACGGCATCTGTTTGTAACTTATGTTCCAGCTCCTTATCATCGCGAACTGCTGGTGACACGCGGCATATCTCAGGATGAAGCTTTTCTTCCCGGTGCTGATGCTGTAAAGCCGGTCTCCGAAGAGGTCCGCGTGCTCTTTGACCGCCGGCTCGTCGAGAGAGAACATGTTCGTTCCCTTCACGTGGTACACGCTTATGCCGGTGCTGTTGACGATGTCCGTGGAATAATCGGAGATCAGATCGAACATCATCGCCCCGTGGGGGGCAAGACTCATATGGCCCGCGTCGGACATGGACTCCCATTGGAGACCGAACTTCTTACAAAGTCTCAGATATTCGGGCTCTCCGCTGGAGGGGGCCTCTTTTCCGAGGGCTTCCTTCCCGATCATGTACATCATGCAGTCGGTTCCGTCCTTGTATTCCTCGATGGACACCTCTCTGCCGTCTTTCTTCAGCACGAAATACGCGTCCTTTCCTTTCGGAGCGGTCTTTTCGTCCTTGCCTTTGAAATCCCTCGACAGTTCGGAAAGCGGGTGTCCTTTGCATTTGATGTCGAACGCCTTGTACCATCCGAAAGGTGCGCGCGAAATTTCCGTTCCGGACGCGGCTATGATGTCTTTCATCCTATCAAGCGCCTCCACGCTTGCCTTCGGCCTTGCCAGGTCGCTGCTCAGGTGCGCGTAAGGATAGAGCATCACGCGTTCCGCGCCCACTCTCTCCTTTACGGTAAGGATGTCTTTCGATGCCTCGGCCGCGACCTGCGCGATCTTGTCCTCGTCGTCGCTCTCCACTGTGATGAAGACGACCAGGACCTCCTCCATCTTCCCGTTGTGGAGGTCCGCGGGTATTTCCTCAGCTACTTTCGTTCTGTCCTTTGCTTCAAACTCCATCGAGTCGGCGTGAATGTACAATGCTCTCATGGGACCGGCGTTCCTTTTCGTTCTCCGGTTTCTCTGCAGAAAGAGAACCGGGCCTATGTTATCGCATGTTGCGGCTAATATATAAAAACGTTTGAACCAACGTTATCTTTTATAGGACGCTCACCGCATATATTTTTATAATGAACACACATTGCAAGAACTGGTATAATGGCTGACGATGAGATCAAAGTCAAGAAAGAAAGAGACCCCATAATGATGGTCTGTTTCGTGGTGTTCCTGCTGGCGGTATGCGCTGTCTCAGGTGCGACGGTCTACAACAACTATCTGAAGGCAGACGACACGATCGCGGTCAGCGGAAGCACTGTTTCCGTTAACTACGTCGGCACATACTATGATTTTTCAGGCAAAGAGAATGCGGCTGTCTTTGACACCAGCTATTGGGGTGTCGCAAACGACGACAAGGTCCTCAAAAGCAACGACTTCACGCTGAACAGCGAGAGCAGCTACAAACCGCTCAGCTTCACGGTCGGCGGGACATCCGTCATCACAGGGTTCAGCAACGCGGTGATAGGCCATAAGGTCGGGGACAGGTTCCAGGTGAAGATCGAAGTGGGGGACGGATACACCGCACCAGACACTGAGAGAACAGTGAACGCGTCCTCCGTGGTCAGCATGCCGACGGTCGAGACCCTTACGGCGGCGCAGTTCAAAGAGATGTACGGCTATGATCTCAGAGGATACAGCGAGATCGAGAAGTCGGTATACGGCTGGCCCGCGTCCGCAACATACAACGCGTTCAACAATACGATAACGATGAGCTATCGCCCCGTTACCGGAACTTCCTACACGGCGGTGGACAACGACTTCGGGACCGTGTCTCTGAGAGTAACGTCGCCGCCTGGAAGCACGATATCATTCACATTCGTTATCTCCGGCTACACGGTCATCTCGGCCAGCGGAGCGGACAAGAGCGTGCAGATGATGCTGGTGGACCTGGGGCCGAACGAGAACAAGACCGTCGGCGGCGTCAGTATGCCGGCCAAATTCTACGTCACGTCCGTGACCGATGCCGGCAACGACGGGATCGCGGACACCTTCAAATATAAGACGGTGGACGAAAGGTACAACCAGGTCCTGTACTTCGAGATAGAACTGGTATCAATCGGCTGAGCTCCGCTCAGCCTTCTTTTCAATCCAATATCGAGCTCAGCTTAGACAGCACTTCCGTCGGGTCCTTGCCCAGGATCTTCACGGTCTTGCCGCTCTTTTGGTCGTTGTCGGATATTGCGTCGGGGATACCGCCCATTTTTTCCAGAAGGCTCTTTGTCGCGGAACCCCAGAGCGGATTGCCCCTTCTGCCCGAACTCACCGTTATAAGACCTATCTCCTCGAGAAGGTCCAAAGTATCCTCCGCGGGAGAGATATTGATCACGCTCCTTATCTCGGGGTCCTTCCGCATCGCCTCCAGAAGGATGTATGACAGGTGTCCGGCGGCGCCGAACTTCGCGGGGCCGTTCTTCACAAGCGCACCGTTCCTTAGGGTCATCCTTTTGTCTATTCCCGCGATGTCCTCCGGACCTGCCGCGCCTTTCGTCGCATAGGCTATGTTCAACCCTTTCCTCGGCACGAGGGCCTTCGGCAGCCTGTCGAGGATCATCTCCGCCGCCGCGTCAAGCGATTCCAGCACGTTGAACCTGTCCGTGTTCTCGTTGGACCGGGATATGGATGCCATGGGGTCGACGATAAGCTCTCCTTTTCCGATCGCATACTGCGTTTCGATCGACCGCTGGATGAGTTCCCTTGATCTGAGGACCGAATTTGCCAGATCAAGTCCTTTTGCCAGGTTCGCCGTGATGAACGACGACAGGACGCAGCCGCTTCCGTGGCCCGCCTTGTTAAGGCGCGGTTTGCTCATTATCGTGAACTCGGACGAGAGGTAAAGGTAGTCGATGACCTTCTTGGAGTCCATATGCCCGCCTTTCAGAAGTACGGATGACCCTTGTTTCCCAATGATCTCGCAGGCGAGCATGGCGTCGTCCTCGTTCGTTATCTTCATCTCGGAGAGTATCTCCGCTTCGTGTCTATTAGGGGTCACAAGCTCGCAGATCGGGATGATGTCTTTCTTTAACGATCTCACGAGACCGTCCTTCGACAGCGAGTCCCCAACGGTGGCCGCCATAACCGGGTCGACGACCAGCGGCATTTCGTGGTCTTCAAGGATGTCCGCGACGACCTTTGTTATCTCCGCGCTGTAAAGCATCCCGGTCTTCACCGCCTCGATCTTGCAGTCTCTGAGTATGGATTCTAGCTGCTCCTTTATGATCTCCTCGGGAACGGGATGGATGTTGCTGACCTCTTTAGTGTTCTGAACTGTAACTGCCGTGACAACGGTCGCGGCGTGGACCCCGAGAGAGGCCATGGCCTTGACATCCGCCTGGATGCCCGCCCCCCCGATAGAATCGGATCCTGCAATGGTCAATGCGGTCTTCATATGATGATTATCACGTTATCGTATTTAAAGCAGGGATTCCATACCGAGCCGCTGGACCCGCTCCCCATGGGTCAGTGATAATGTATCCCCCTTGGTCTGTTCCCGCAGGCCCGGCATAAAACCACAAAACAATGGTGCCCGATGTTCTCATTTGCAGCGCTTAACTGACAGAACATGGGAGTATTTTTAAGGGATCATAATAATGAACATGCAGGCGGAGGTTAACGGTCCCGAGGGGATCGGATCCGTAACATGGATCAAACGCATATGCGTTACGGAATCTCGAGAACGATCGTAAAGATCAGTTCTCCGATCCGAACGCAGATGATTACGAGACCGAAGTGCGTTCTGGTTACTATATAAACACCTCCCGCCCGATGGTCCCGGGTTCGCCGTCTGGTAAGAGACACCGAACCCGGGCTCCCCATCACAACGGCTGACGCTCCATTCTCAGACATGTTTAAAAGCCTATTAGGGGGGTCTCCGAATTGACCGAAAGTGAACGCCGCATCCGTTCAAAACAACGTTCAGAGGCCCGCGCGATCGATGGAAAAGACAAGCGTTGCCTTTTGACAGCTTTCATTCCGTCCTGACTTCCCTAAGAACAAATAAATAAAACCTAAGCTTAGTATCGGTCGATGAAGGTCTTCAGCACCCACTTCGTTCTCAAAGGGAAATCGGATTATAGAGACATTGCGCCTGTGTTCAGGGATGTCCTGAAAGCTTTGCTTGAAGAGATAGGACAGATGCCGGAAGAAGAAGAGATCTTCCAGATGTACGTCGACATGAACATGGTGGATCTTGAACGCAACCGCAAGCCCGAAGGGTACAACAGAAAGGGCAAGATGAGACTCATTTTCCCAATGGGGCGGAAAGAGTTCTACCTTAAGACGTACAACAAGGCCACGGATATGTCAAAGATGACAGACCTTATAAGCAACCTTCTTACGTCCTCGGGCGTGAAATACGAAGTGCTTCACAACGACAGGGCCGATTTTGACTGAACGCTGTTCTCGCGTGAAAGTCCGACGGCGGTCACATCGGCTGTCCCGTGTGTCTCTCCAGTAGACGGTCCCAGCAGCCCTCGATGAGTTGGGTCTCCCGCCTTACCCTATCGTCCCTCTCCATGACGGCGTTCGCTGCCTCGGTGATCTGCGTATCTACGGATGCGGAGGACGTGCCGCCGTATGAGTTCCTCCTTTCGACGCACGCTTTTACCGGGAGTATCTCGTAAACGTCGCTGCCGATAGAATCGGAGAACTTCTTGAATTCTTTCAAAGTCAGGTCCTCCAGCTTTTTACCGCGGGAGATGCAGTATCTTACGCACTCCCCCACGATGCCGTGGGCCTCCCTGAAGGGGATGCCTTTTGTCACCAGGTAGTCGGCGAGATCGGTGGCGTTGATGAACCCTTTCTCAGCCGCTGCCGACATCGCGTCCTTGCTGACCTTCATCGTCGACACGACCTTCGAAAGCATGTTCGCACAGTCGGACACCACGCTCAGCGAGTCCATCGCCGGTCCTTTGTCCTCCTGAAGGTCTCTGTTGTAAGAGAGCGGGAGTCCTTTCATTGTCACCATCAACGAGACCAGGCCGCCGACGACGGCGCCCGTCCTCCCTCTTATCAATTCGGCGATATCGGGGTTCTTTTTTTGTGGCATTATCGACGATCCTGTGGTGAACACATCGTCCATCTCGATGAATCCGAACTCCTGAGACGACCATATGATCAATTCTTCGCATAATGAGGACATGTCCAAAGCGGCCATCGACGCGCAGAACATAGCTTCCGACACATTGTCCCTGGAACTCACAGAATCCATGGAATTCTGAGTGGGGGCCTTGAAACCGAGCGCCTTCGCCGTCATCTTTCTGTCGATAGGATAAGTGGTCCCGGCCAGAGCGGCGGATCCCAGCGGACACCGGTCCATCCTGCCGAGAGCGTCAAAGAACCTGTCGGCGTCCCTTGATAATCTGAAGATATGTGCCAGCATATGCTGCGCGAGCGTCACCGGCTGCGCGTGCTGCATGTGCGTGAATCCCGGCATCACGGTGCCGCCGTGATCCTCCGCGATCTTTAGCAGGCTCATCGCAAGCGTGTCGATGTCGATGACCGCTTCGAGCATCACATCCCTCAGATACATCCTGAGGTCTGTGGCGACCTGATCGTTCCTGCTGCGCCCGGTGTGCAGCTTGCCGCCGACCGGGCCGATCATCTCCGTAAGCTTGAACTCTACGGCAGAGTGGATGTCCTCGGAGGTTCCGTCGATCTCGAACTCCCCATTCTCCATCATCGACACTATCGATATCAGGCCGTCCGTTATCTTGTCCGCGTCCTTGGCGGGCATTATCTTCTGTTTCTTCAGCATCCTGACGTGCGCCAGGGAGCCCATCACATCATAGAACGCAAGCGCCGAGTCAACGTCCAGGGAAGATGTGAACCTGAGCGCGGACTCGTCGGCCTCTGTCTCGAACCTTCCCGACCAAAGTGCCTGCTTTGCCATGTTATCACTTCTTTTTGTGCGCCCTTGCGGCGGTCCTGTCGGGGAGACCCCAGCAATATATGAATCCGACCGCCGAAGTGTGGTCGAAGCTGTCGTCCTTTCCATATGTGGATAGTCCGGTGTCGTACAGGGAGTACGGAGATTTGCGGCCTACCGCCATGCAGCTTCCTTTATGAAGCTTCATTCTGATCGTGCCGGTGACGTGTTCCTGCGTCGTGTCAATGAACGCGTTGATCGGTCCTCTGAGTCCGCCGAACCACAATCCGTTGTAAACGAGCTCCGAGAACTTCTGCTCGATGCCTCTCTTGAATTCGATGACCTCTTTGGTCACGGTCATCGCTTCCATGGCGCGGTGCGCGGTTATCAGCACGACGGAAGCGGGGCATTCGTACACCTCCCTACTCTTTATCCCTATGAGACGGTCCTCTATGTGGTCGATGCGGCCTACGCCGTTCCTGCCGGCGATCTTGTATAGTTCCTCGATGAGGTCCGCGCCTTTCATGCGCTTACCGTTGAGGGCGACGGGTATCCCTTTCTCGAATGATACCTCGACGTATTCCGGCTGGTTCGGAGCCTCGGCCGGATCGACGGTGTGCACCCACACGTCCTTCGGAGGTTCTGTCCACGCATCCTCCAGTACCCCGGCCTCGCAGGACGCTCCCCACAGGTTCTCGTCCCTTGAATACGGGCTCTCTTTCTTCACGATTATCTCGATGTCGTTCTCGCGGGCGTATTCGATCTCTTCCTCACGGGTCATGACCCATTCCCTGATGGGCGCGATGATCTTCAGGTCCGGGTCCATTGAGACTATCCCGACGTCGAATCTTACCTGGTCGTTGCCTTTCCCTGTGCATCCGTGCGCGATGTACCTCGCGCCTTCTTTCTTTGCGACCTCTACAAGTTTCTTCGCGATCAGCGGTCTTGCGATGGATGTGCTCAGGGGGTAGATGTTCTGGTACATCGCGTTCGCCTTGAGTGCGGGCCAGATGTACTCTTCCACGAACTCGTCCTTAGCGTCTACGAACTCCGCTTTCACGGCGCCGTTCCTTTTGGCGCGGGCGATGATGTCGTCGCTGCTCGGAGGCTGCCCGACGTTTATCGCGACGGCAATGACCTCAAGATCGTATTTTTCTTGGATCCATTTTATCGCTATGGAGGTGTCTAGTCCTCCGGAGTATGCCAAAACGACCTTTTCCCTTCCACCCTTGCTCATTGTTCCATCACTTCCGCGTATGCCATTATGATCACTATCTGATAATCTTTCGTTATTTAAATCGTTATTCTAATAGATAGAACAGGTCACGGGTCCTGGTCCTCTGCTGTTCGTCATTTTAGCCAACTTTCATTAAAATGATTAAGGTCGTCTCCAAGACACAGCGTCTTGGAGACTGTTTTGTGCGCCTTTAAGTGTCTGCCGAATTCCTTTAGGTTCACCGTGAACCCATCAGGTAATCCAGCATCCTCGTTGCCTCTTCGCTGTCCCAGTATACGGTGTCGACTATCTTCGCAATGACGTACCCGTCGGGGCCAAGTAGGTAGCTCGTAGGTATCCAGTCGAAGTATTCTTCCCATAGGTTGTTCTTGATATTGATCAAGACGGGGAAGTCATACCCCTTTGCATTAAGATATTTCTCCAGTGCATCTAAGGACGTATCGATGGAAACGGCCAGAACAGTGAAGTTTTCATCTGCGCGGTTGTCTTGTAGGTATTGTAAGGACGGATTTTCCTTTTCGCAATCCGGACACCAAGTGGCCCAGAAGGTCAACAGTACGTATTTCTTGGGAATGTCGCTGTTGTTGAAGGGAACTCCGTCCAACGTGGTCACATCGTGAAGGACGACGAACATCTTGTCTTCCTCGTACAGCGTGATATCGAATCCTTCGAGGTCTTTTTCGCTGAGCGCGGACTTGTCGTCCTTATCCATATTAGTAATTATAAAAAATCCGACAGTGATACAGACCGCCAGTACCACTATCGTTATTAATGTTGTTTGTTTGTTCATCTTGCGTTACCTCCTTACCTCACGCTTTAGGATGTTCAATGAAGAATTTAATAACCTCCTCTCCCAGATGGAACGAATTCTCTCCCTCGCACCCGAACGGGGTGTACTGCGCCGGATTATCCGGATCGTAGTGGGCGGTGCTTCCCGGGAAGCAGTGCCCAGTGGCAGTGCCTCCGGCGAAGGGGGCGCTGGAGGAGTAGTCGTGTATGATGAGCTCTAACACGGTCCCGTTATCGTTCACATAGCGTGTGCGCGTGTACGTGTCATCACCTGCGATCACCTCTCCTTCTCCCATATCCCATACGTCCAATATGGCATTCCACAGGGGCATGCCGCGGATCTCGGGCGGTACTATCCTATCCTGGGTCCCAAGCGAGGAAAATAGCGGTATCTCCGCCTTGGGCGGGTTTTCCTTGGTGGGGGTGTACCTTATCTCCTCAGTTCCGATGCCGGTGTTCAGCGGCGCCGCAGAGGCCAAAAGGTCAGAGTGGTCGCGTATGGCACGCCATACGAACGCACCCCCCATCGAGAAGCCCGTCGCGTGTATGCGGTTCGTGTCGATGCTAAGCTCGTCAATGATTATGTCTACCATATCAAATATCGGCTTATCGACACTGATGGGGACACTCCTGCCGGGTCCGTTCGGTTGAAGTATGACATATCCATATATCTGTCCGAGCTCGCGCATGTTCGTTCCGTCATTCTCCTGTTGGGCGTCCATGGTTGCGCCGTGCATATCTATGATCAGCCCGACCTGTCTCTCCAGAATTTGCTCTGGGATCTCCAGGTCGTACGTTATCCCGTCATAGGCGTATACATAGTGCCCCGGGGCGGTGTCGGGAAGGACCTTCTCTTTTTCACCCTCAGCATTCTTCGGATGCGCGATGAAGAACTTCATGGCCTCCTCACCCCAGATGAACGAGTTGGGAGGATCGCAGGCGAAGGTCTGCTTCGGGTTGGCCGGGTCGTAGTAGACCGTGCTTCCGGGGAAACAGTGGCCTCCCACGACCCCGCCCATGAAGGGCGCGGTGGCGGAGTAGTAGTTGTGGAGTATCATCTCGAACACGGTCCCGTTCGCGTTCACGTAGCGGGTGCGCGTGTAATTGTCGTCTCCTGCGATGACCACTCCCTCCCCCATGTTCCATGCCGCTATTATCGCATCACGCTGGCGGAGTGAGTCCTGGTGTAAAGAGTCCCTTGTTCCCGTTATGTGCAGGATCGGGATCTCATACACAGGCATATCTCCCTCGGTGAAGGTGCATCCTGGTGTAGCGTTGTTGGATATACCGCTTGCTGCGGGAGCTGCGGAAGCCAGAAGATCAGAGTGGTCGCGTATGAAGCGCCAAGAGAACCTTCCTCCCATAGAGAAGCCGGTCACATGTATGCGGTCCATATCCACGTCAAGTTCATCGATGATGGTCAAGACCATTCCATATATCGGCGCATCCCAATCAACAGTGACGTTCCTAGTGGGCACGGACGGTTGGAGTATGATGTATCCATACTCTTTTCCGAGCGCGCGCATGTTGGTCCCGTCGTTCTCTTGATCGGCGTCCATGGTAAGTCCGTGCATATCTATGATCAGTCCGCGGGGACCGTCCAAGATCTGCTCGGGTATCTCTAGGTCGTAGGTCACGTTATTATAAGCGAACTTATAATGCCCAGGAGCGGTGTCGAGGAGAGTATCACTCACCGTGACATCGAACGATGACAACGCCGTGACGCCGCCCTCGCTATATGCCACATACACTGTCTGCGGTCCGATCTTGTTCAAGAGCGTGCCGGCAGTAGGCGTTGTTAAGTAGCCAGTGACAGCCTTTTTGCTTCCGTCGTTGTAGGTGGCGGTAACTACCATTCCCCTGAGGTCAAGAGGATCGCCTACAAAGTATCTCTCCTGGTAACCGCTCACAGTGATGCTTTCCAGCGCCAGCGGGAGGTTTACCGTGACGGCGAAGTCCGTTATCCAGAGCTTTCCTTCCCCGATGTACAGAATGTACACGGTGTTTGCTCCGAGATTGTTCAGGACCGTTCCGCTCTTAGGCAATACGTCATAGGGGATGATCTCTTGGGTGCTTCCGTCGGTGTATGTCGCAGAGACGACCAGACCGGTCAGGTCAAGGAGATCGCCTTTGGTGTAGGACATCTTGGCCGGGTACTCGCTCACGATGATCCCGTCGATGAATATCGGAACGGGGACCACTTCGACATAGAAGGCCGTCGCCTTAGTGACGCCGTCCTCGGCGTATGCGATGAAGACCGTTTGCGTTCCGAGAATGTCCAGTGCCATACCTTCCACCGGAGATGTGAGGTAGTCCGTGACGACCTTGGTGCTTCCGTCGCTGTATATGGCGGTAACGACCAGGCCGGTCAGGTCAAGTTCTTCGCCCAGGTAATAGGTCATCTTCTCAGGGTACTCGCTCACGGCGATGCTTTCCAGGACCGCCGGGAGACTGACCGTGACGTTGAAGTTCGCTACGTAGAGCTTTCCGTCCTCGATGTAGTAGATTATCACTGCCTGTGTTCCAAGCGCATTCAGGACCGTTCCGTTCGCCGGGGTCGTGGCGTAGCCAGAGATTGCTCTGGTGCTTCCGTCGCTGTATACCTTGGCGACGGCCATGCCTGTCAGATCAAGAACCTCTTCCACAAGGTAAGCGGTCTTCTCCGGCAGTGCGGTCACGGCGATGCCTTCCACAACGGCTGGCTCATACACTTCATTCTTCGGGTGTGCCTTGAAGAACTTGATCACTTCCTCGCCCCAGTTGAACGAAACCGCGCCCTCGCAAGCGAAGGTCTGGAAGGGGTTCTCCGGGTCGTAATAGACCGTGCTTCCGGGGAAGCAGTGCCCGGTAACGGGGACTGCTCCGAAGGGAGCGCCGGAATAATAGTTGTGTGTTATGAACTCCAATACGATACCGTTGGCATTTGAATACCGGTAGTGTGTGTATGTGTCATCCCCTGCGACGAAGCGTTCCTCTCCCATGTTCCATGCGGCTTTCACATTCTCCAACTGGCCTATTCCAGATGCGTACGTCACTACGTTGTCACGTGTTCCGTGCATGTAAAGGACCGGGATCTCGAACTCGGGCATGTCTCCCTCGGTGAAGGTGCATCCCGGTATTCCGGTGAAGGTGAGGCCGCTGGCAGCCGGGGCTGCTGAAGCATAGTAGTCAGAGTGGTCGCGTATGGTGCGCCATGTGTATCTTCCTCCGTTGGAGAAGCCGGTCACATGTATGCGGTTCTCATCTACGCCGAGATCGTCGACAACGATGTTGACCATCGAAAAGATTATGTCGTCGAATTCGGGAAGGATGGATCTGGTGGGTGTCGATGGTTGAAGTATGACGTAACCCTCTCTGCTGCCTATCTCGCGCAGGTTGGTTCCGTTGTTCTCCTGGGTGGCATCCATTGTCATGCCGTGCACGTCCAATACCAGTCCGAGGATCTCTTCGGGGATCTCCAGGTCGAAGTATATCCCATCATACGTGTAGAGATAGTGCCCGGGGGCGTTCTCAGGAAGGACGGATCCTTCCTTCTTCACTTCGTTCTTCGGGTGTGCGATGAAGAATTTCATTACTTCCTCGCCCCAGTGGAACGAATTGTCGCCCTCGCACGCAAAGGTCTGGAAGGGGTTCTCCGGGTCGTAATAGATCG
>JAITCQ010000073.1 GCA_031283015.1 Candidatus Methanoplasma sp. | reverse complement strand
ATGGGAGAAAAAGACGTCGGTGCGGCCGCAGTCGGGGCAATGACAGAGGACAGGAGCATATTCGGTACGGCAATGATCTTCATGGTCATTCCCGAGACCATCGTTATCTTCGGTCTTGTAGTAGCAATCATAGCATTGTTCGCGTTGTAAGTATCTGAGGCCTTCATATGGCATTAGATAACGTCGTGAAGGAGATCACAGCGTCCGCCGACAAGCAGGCCGGCGAGATCGAATCGCAGGCCGAGGCGGAGGTCAGGGCGATCCTGGCCGAAGCGAACGCGCTGATATCCGACATGAGAGAAAAAGAGGACAAGAAGCTCAAAGAAGCAGTTGAGCGTCTCAACCGCCAGGAACTTTCAAGCGCGGAGCTGGAAAGCAAGAAGATAGTCCTTTCCAAAAAGAAGGAGATCCTCGCCAGGGCGTTCGAGACGGTCCTCGCCGACCTTGAGTCCGCTCCCAGAGATGCAAAGCTGGAGCAGTACAAAGGAATGGTAAAATCGGCGAAGACCGTGATCGACAAGCCCACGGCGGTGATTTCCCCCAAGGATGACTTCACGGCTAAGGAACTTGGCGTAAAATCCGTGGAGACGAACCCCAGGGTGCGCGCGGGACTGATCCTCCAGAGCGAGGACGGCACCGTAGAGGTGGACATGCAGTACGAGACCATCCTTCAGAGCATCTGGAACCGCGAGATAAAGGCCTTGTCCGACATCCTGTTCGAGTGAGAGACATGTTCAGGCGCAACAGAGGCAAAGGCAACTATGCGTACACCGTCGCCAGAGTGAAAGCGAAGAAGTCCCTCCTGATGAAGGAGGACGACTACGACAAGATGCTGATGATGACCGTGCCGGAGATCTCGCGGTACATAAGCGAGGCCGGCTACAGCAAGGAGATGACGGACCTGGCGGGAAGACTGTCGGGGATAAACCTCCTGGAACACGCCACGTATCTCAACATGGCGAAAGTGTTCGGCAGCATCCTCCTGTCTTCGACGGGGGAGCTCTACGAGATGGTGTCCGCATATCTCGACAAGTGGGACGTGTGGAACCTGAAGGTCATACTCCGCGGGAAGTCGTACGGGCTGGACGCGGACGGTATCAGAGAAGATCTCGTCCCAGCAGGCAGGCTCGGCGCCGAATCCCTAGAAAAACTGGTCGCGTCCGACTCGGACGACGACATCCTGGCGAACTTCGGGAAGATGGCGCACGTAGTCTTCCCTCAGGAGGTCCTCTCCGCCTACAAGGCGAGCGGGAACCTCGGAGTGATCGAGGATTTCCTGGAGAAGGTGCACTACGAGAGACTGATCCGCAGCATAGACCTTTCGACGAGGCCCTCCCATATCTTCTATGACTATGTCAGAGAAGAGGTGGACCTGAAGAACTTCGAGACCATCCTGAAGCTCAAGGCGGAAGGAGTGTACGGAGACCAGGTGATGAAGTACATCATCCGCGGCGGAAGGAAGGTCGATGACAGGATGCTGTCGCTTCTGGCGAACGCGGAGGACGTGGGGTCCATGATCCCGGAGGCATCCCAGCTGGAGTTCGGCGAGGAGATCAAGGAAGCATTGGAATCCGGCAATCTCAGGGAAACGGTCCTGGCGCTGAAGAAGTACGAGAGACAGAAAGCGAAGAAATTCTCGCGCCTGTACCCTCTGTCTGTGATCCCGGTGATAGACTACATGCTCAATAAGGAGAATGAGGTCAGGAACATAAGGGTCATAGCGAGGGGAACGGAGAGCGGGCTGGATAGAGAGACTATCAAAGGGCTGCTGGTGATCTGATGGAGATAGCGGTAGTGGGCAGCGAGGAATTCGTGTTGGGGTTCAGACTGGCTGGGCTGAAGCGCGTGTTCGTGGCTGACGAAAGCAATTACCAGAATGTGATCGGAGAGGCCATGTCCGATGCCAACATAGGCATCCTGGCCGTCGATGCGAAAGACCTAAAATACCTTCAGCACAACTTCAGATCGAAGATTCTGGACTCCATCCAACCTGTGGTCGTGCCGGTGGGCGGAGACGAAAGCGACCTTCGCGAGAAGGTCAAAAGAGCAATTGGCGTTGATTTATACAAAACAGAGGATGAGTAAATGAGCACGAAAGGTGTAATCTACAGGGTCGCAGGTCCTGTGGTGACGGCAACCGGGATCACCCCCAAGATGTACGACGTGGTACAGGTAGGGGTGGAGGGTCTCATGGGCGAGGTCATCAAGATCATAGGCGACTACTCTATCATCCAGGTTTATGAGGATACTTCGGGCGTAAAGCCCGGAGAGCCGGTCACAAACACCGGGCTCCCTCTTGTCGCGGAACTCGGTCCGGGACTTCTGACCTCCGTTTATGACGGAATACAGAGGCCCCTTCCCGTGCTCAGGGGCAAAATGGGAGATTATATCTTCCGCGGCGTTTCCGCACCTGGACTCGACAGAGACAAGAAGTGGGAATTCAAGCCCACGGTGAAGAACGGTGATGAGGTCGAGGCGGGACAGGTGATCGGTACCGTCATGGAAGGCCCGATGGTCCACAAGATCATGGTCCCTCCGGCATTCAAGAAAGGAAAGATAAGCGACATATCCGCCGGCAAGTACACGGTGGAAGAGGTGATCGCAAAGGTCGACGGACAGAGCGTCTCGCTGATGCAGAAATGGCCGGTGCGCGTGTCGAGACCGGTGAAAGAGAAACTCCAGCCGGACATACCGCTGGTCACCGGACTTCGGGTATTGGACACGATGTTCCCCCTGGCGAAGGGCGGGGCGGCGGCCATCCCCGGCGCGTTCGGCACCGGGAAGACCGTCACGCAGCAATCCCTGGCCAAATACTCCGACGCGGAGATCGTGGTCTACATCGGATGCGGCGAGCGCGGCAACGAGATGACCGAAGTTCTGATGGAATTCCCCGAGCTCGTGGATCCGTCCACCGGCGAATCCCTGATGAACAGGACCGTCCTTATCGCGAACACGTCCAACATGCCCGTGGCCGCAAGGGAAGCGTCCGTTTACACGGGAATAACGATAGCGGAATACTTTAGAGATATGGGATACGATGTCTCGCTGATGGCCGACTCCACGTCAAGGTGGGCGGAGGCCATGCGTGAGATATCGTCGAGACTGGAAGAGATGCCCGGCGAGGAAGGATACCCAGCGTACCTTGCGGGCCGTCTTTCCGAATTCTACGAGCGCGCATGCCGCGCGAACGCGCTGAGCGGCGAGATAGGATCGATCTCCGTCATCGGGGCGGTATCGCCTCCCGGAGGGGACCTGTCGGAACCCGTGACGCAGAACACGCTGCGTATAGTCCGCGTGTTCTGGGCGCTGGACACCAAGCTGAGGGAGAGGAGACATTTCCCGACGATCAACTGGCTGACGTCGTATACGATGTACGATAAACAGTTGGGCAGTTGGTACAAGAAGAACGTGGCGGAGAACTTCCCCGACCTCAAGGCATGGGCCATGCAGGTCCTTCAGAAGGAATCCGAGTTGCAGGAGATAGTGCAGATGGTCGGTTCCGACTCTCTGCCGGACGAGCAAAAGATGACCCTCGAAGTGGCGAAGATGATCCGCGAGATATACCTGCAGCAGAACGCCTACCACCCCGTGGACGCGTACTGTCCCATAAAAAGACAGTATGTGATGATGACGCTGATCAAGAAGTACTCCGACCTGGCGGTCAACGCGCTTGCCGCCGGAATACAGGTGGACAAGATCGCGTACCTCCCGGTGAGGCAGAGGTTCACTCAGGCCAAGTACGAAGAGAACATCGACGAGGAACTCGAGGCCGTGTCCAAAGATATGGAAGAACAGTTCGCGGGACTCGGAGCGTGAGACAATGACAAAAGCAAAAGTATCCAAGGAGTACAAGACCGTCTCTCAAATAGCCGGGCCGCTGATCTTCGTGAAGAAGACCGAACCGGTCGGCTATCAGGAGATGGTCAGCGTAAGGCTTTCCGACGGAACGATGAAAAGAGGCCAGGTCCTGGACACGTCCGACGAGATCGTCGTGGTCCAGATATTCGAGGGCACTTCCGGGATAGATCGGCAGGCGTCCGTGCGCTTCTTGGGCGACACGATGAAGATGCCCGTCTCCAGGGAAATGCTGGGAAGGGTCCTTTCCGGAGCCGGAGAGCCCCTCGACGGAGGGGCGAGGATCGTTCCCGATAAGGAACTCGATATTGTCGGCGCGGCCATCAACCCGTGGGCAAGGGACAGCCCGGCAGATTTCATTCAAACGGGAATATCGACGATCGACGGGATGAACACCCTCGTGAGGGGGCAGAAACTGCCCATATTCTCCGGGTCGGGACTTCCGCACAACGAGATCGCATTGCAGATCGCAAGGCAGGCGAAGGTCCTGGGAGAGAACGAGGAGTTCGCCGTGGTGTTCATCGCGCTCGGAATAACTAACGAAGAGAAGCAGATGTTCATGAAGGAGTTCGAGAGGACCGGCGCGCTGAAGAGCGCGGTGGTGTTCCTGAACCTCGCCGACGACCCGGCTGTCGAACGTATCGTCACGCCCCGTCTCGGTCTGACCACCGCGGAATACATGGCGTTCGAGCTCGGCATGCAGGTGCTTGTCATCATGACCGATATAACCAACTACTGCGAGGCTCTCCGTCAGGTCGGCGCCGCGAGGGAAGAGGTCCCCGGAAGACGCGGGTATCCCGGCTACATGTACACCGATCTCGCCCAGCTCTATGAGCGCGCCGGCAGGATAAAGGAGAAGAAAGGTTCTATCACTCAGATCCCCATCCTCTCGATGCCCGGCGACGACATCACCCACCCCATACCGGACCTTTCCGGCTACATCACGGAAGGGCAGATCGTTCTGTCGAGGGAATTGCACCGCAACGGCATCTACCCGCCGGTGAACGTCTCGTCGTCCCTGAGCCGTCTGATGAACTCCGGCGTCGGAAAAGGCAAGACCCGCGAGGATCACAAGGCGGTGTCGGACCAGCTGTACGCCTCATATGCGGAAGGTAAGGACCTCCGCGGCCTGGTGGCCATCGTCGGTAAGGACTCGCTGTCAGCGAAAGACAGAAAATTCCTGGACTTCGCCGACCTGTTCGAGGACCGCGTCGTCCGCCAGGGCCTTGACGAGGACCGCTCCATCGAGAGAACGCTCGACATCGCCTGGGAGATCATGAGGGAACTCGACGTCGACCAGCTTACCAGGATAGACCGCAAATACATCGAGCAGTACCTGAAGAAGTGAGCCTCATGGGAAGCCAAGACATCACCCCGACGCGTTCGGTCCTTCTGGACCTCAAGAAGAAGATCAAACTGTCCCAGAGCGGATATAAGATCATGAAGATGAAGAGGGACGGCCTCATCATCGAGTTCTTCGAGGTGCTGGAAAAGGCGAAGAAGATGCGTAAGGGCGTCTCCTCCGATTACGAGGCGGCGATGGAGAAGATAACCATCGCGCGCACGGTGGAGGGAGAGATCGCCGTCAAGAGCGCCGCATACGCGCTCAAAGCGGAACCGGAGGTCAAGCTTGGCAGTAAGAGCATAATGGGGATGATGGTCCCCAAGGTGGAGGCCACCTCGATCCACACCAAGATGATCGACAAAGGATACGGTGTGATCGAAACGTCGGCCTATATCGAGGAGGCCGCGATGGCCTTCGAGAAGCTTCTCGACACTCTGGTCCGCGCGGCCGAGATCGAGACCACCATGAAGAAGCTGCTGGATGAGATCGAGAAGACCAAGAGGAGGGTCAACGCCCTGGAGTTCAAGATAATACCTGAACTTCAGGATGCGGAGAGGTTCGTAAAGTTCCGTCTCGAAGAGATGGAAAGGGAGAACACCACTCGCCTCAAACACCTGAAAAAGAAAGGAGCGGCCGCGGAGTGAGATCGTTCAGGGAGCGCGCGGACTCGATAAGCGAGGACCCGAAGAAACTGAAAAGGGTCTTCACCTTCATCTGGGTCACGGCGTACCTGATGCTCATCCTCGGCTTCCTTTTAATGGTCTGGGTCTTTTTCCTTGACGCCTAAACCACTTAACTAAATCTCTTTTTTCTGCAGGGGTTCAGACGATCTTTAAATAAAAATGCGCCCGCGGGTTCGCAGTCATGTTACAGGATCCCCCCTCTGTTGTCGATCTCTGTTGTTAATTTCTTTATAGTGTATTACCAAACAATATCGAACAATAAATCAGATGGAAAATGGCTGTGCTGTGCTCATTACCGAACCGAGATTGGCCGATAAGACAGCGATGTGCCGCCCCGCGCATCTTATTTGGTAAAGTCCATCATCCGCGCGGCGCCGGTGCCCAGGTGGACCACTGGCATTATCGCCGGGTTCGGGTTGAAGTTATGCGCCCTCTGATACTCCGTCTGGTCCTGCCATGCGGATGCGTTGATGATCTTGATGCCGCGGTAATCCATCTTTCCCGCGCCGTGCACGTGGCCGGAGACGAATATGTCCGGTACGCGCTCGATCACAAGGTAATCCTTCTTCTCCGGCGCCATGGCGGTCTTCCCGCCGTACATGGGGGAGAGATGGCGCCGGGTGAGCATCTCTCTCATCACGCTGATCGGATCCTCGTAGTTGAGCTTCTGCACGCTCGCCACCCAGTCATCGATGCTCTTGCCGTGGTAGGAAAGGATCGACCTCCCTTCGATCTCGATGCTGACGGGGTTCCCCGCCATTATTACGTTGGAATCGAAACCTTTGGTGAATATCTCGCCCAGCGCCGGCTGTGGTTCGGCCAGCCTCACCGCGTCGTGATTGCCCGGTTGGATCAGTATCTTGATGTGGTCGGGTATCTCTTTGACGTACTCTCCCAGCTTCTCATACTGTTCGTAGATGTCGGCGATCCTCAGTTCCTCCTCTTGTCCCGGGAATATCCCTATCCCGTCCACCACATCCCCCGGGAGCACAAGGTAATCGAGATCCATATCGTACGCGTTCGTCCTCAGCCAACTCATCATCCTTTTCCACTCTTTCTCAAGGAACGTGGAACTCCCCACATGTATGTCGGAAAGGAAGGCGACGGAGGCCGTCGAGTCCGACGGCACCCATGTGCGCCCGGCGGGGATGTCCGGTCGGAAAATCTTATCCGCAATGAAAAGGTCCCCCCTCGACGATGGTTTCCCGGCTATGCCTACGACCTCGTCGTTGACGAACATCTCTCCGAAGCACGGGGAGTCTTTGGATATCAGAACGGTGCATGTCCCGGTCTCGTCCTCCAGGGACAAGGTGGTGTGGCCGTTCTTCGTCTCCTTTTTCTCGTAGATCATCCCTATGATCTTCGTCTCCCTTCCGAGGGTCAGGGCCTTGGATATCGATACGGCCATCCCGAAGTCCTTTCTTTTCTCGATCATCCTTTTCAGGGAGACGAACCTGCTTTTGAAATAAGCGGCGAAGTCGGCGATCTTTCCCTCGCACGTCGAATCCCCAGTGATATCCGTCCCGGGAACGACGGAGATGCCGCAGTTCTTTTTGTTCTTCGGTACGATCGGCGCCCTTTCGGGCGCCGCCGCCGCGTCTCCCGCGATGAAATCGATGATGTCCTTCTTTCCTATGAACAAGGAACTCTCGGAGACAGCTGCCAGAAGCGTATTGGTAAAGGCCATCGGATCGGAGTTTGAGAGTATCATCTCTAACGCATCCGGAGCGAAGAACAGGTTCCTCCTTGCGGCCGCATTAAGGACCTCCGACCTCATGCAATCTGTTATACGGTACTTCACTAAATAACCTTTCAACCCCCGTGAAGGGGGTTAAATACGCACAACGCCTGCCCCGTAACATGGTTACGGTTCTTGTGTCATGCCCGGTCTGTCCCAGCGAGGATCCGGAGAAGGTGAGGGACGCGGTCCTGAATATCTTCCCGAACACATCGCTGGAAAGGACGGATCGGGGGTTCGAAGGGGAGGCCGGGACGGACCGGTTCTGCGACCTTGTGCGTAAGCAGAAGATACTTGACAGCACGAGGTCGATGATGTTCAAGGGCATCAGGGGCAGGACGATCACGATACATCTGAACAAACAGGTCGCCGTTGTGGGGAAGATATCGTTCACGGAACCGAGGACGATCCTCGGAACCCTGGCGGTAACGTTCGATTCGGACGAACCGGAGGCCCTTATTGATAAGATAGCGCCGAGAACAGTAGACGGCGAAGAGGTGAGAACGTGATAGGGATGTCATGCACGGAATTCGGTGTGCTGGATCCCGAAAGGGTCATGGACATGGTGTCCAAGGACTTCGGGCTGTGGGAGATATTCTCCGAGGCGGAGAACTCAGTCATCAAATTCTCCTCCCGGTTCAACGAGATAAAGGGATCGTATGGCATGACATGTTCAGTACACGCCCCGATATGCGACGTGAACATCGCGTCGATCAACGAAAGGATCAGAGAGGCATCGGTGGAAGAGACGATCAGAACAATGGAACACGCCAACCGCATGGGGATAGCGTTGGTGACAATCCATCCGGGAATCTATTCGATGGTGCTTCACAGCGCAAAGGATCGGAGCATAAGGTATGCGAAGGACTCGCTGAAAAAGATAGAGAAAGGGGCGGAAGAGTACGGCGTGACCGCCGCGGTGGAGAACATGCCGTCCTTCGTGATCATGATGGGACAGACGCCAGGAGAGTTGCTGGAACTTATGGACGGGACGGACCTGAGCATTTGTTTCGACATCGGCCATGCGAACACCATGGGACTGATCGACGAGTGCATCGACGCATTCGAGGGAAGAATCGCGAACATCCACATCCACGATAACATGGGAAAGAACGACGACCATATGACCATTGGCGACGGGAAGATCGATTTTGTCCGCGTCCTGTCGAGACTGAGGGGATACAAAGGCAATTATATAATCGAGTCCAGGAACATGGAATCAGCCATAGTATCAAAGGAACGTTTAGAGGACATCATGCGGAAGCTGTGATCTTCATTTGACGTGTTCGTTCCTGAATGCGGGAAGCGACTCGATCGCTTCTTTAGACTGGACCAGTTTTTGCACTATGTATATCAAAGAGACAAGGCCGATGCCAAAGATCAACAATGACACGATACCCCCCAATGCCCCGACCCCCATCCAATCGAAGGACTGAAGATAGTCCATGATGAAGTGCATGAGTATGGCCGCATATAGACCGAAACGGACGAACAGATATCCGAGGAACACGCCCATGATCGCAGTCGTCAGGACCTTCCAGGCCTGATCGTCCCAGCCGCTGTAATGTGCCAGACCGAAGACCGCGCCGGATATCAGGATCAGCACGATGGCGGTCGTGCTCATTCCGAAACCGCCCAAGAGACATTTCAGAGATTCCTTTTTACGGGCAACGACGAGGGAGATGAACATCATCGGCACACCGATGAGCAGCAGGCGGGTGACTATCTCCTCCCAAACGGATGCGTTCGCCAGTTCGAACATCCGTTCGATATTTGTCCCGAAATCCGGTGTGGTGATCTCATTCCCCGCCATCTCTAACGCGATAACAATGACGACGGTGATGAAAAGATATGCGCTCAGGAGGACACTTACCCAGAAGAAAGCAGTGTTCTCGGCGGCACCGGGCTTGGTGAGGCCTCCCGGAGACCTTGCCACTTCAATGAACCTTATCGCCGCGGTCGCCACGCACGACAGGATGATGATGGTCAGGAGGACCCAGAATATCTGAAGTTCGACCCCCTCCACATAGAACAAGATTTGGAGAGACGGCACGAGGACAAAGATCGGGAACTTGTCCGATAGGAAACCGAATACTTCCGACGCATTCACCGCAAGGGTGATCGATTCGAAGATTGCGATAAAGATAACGAACACTGTCGCGAGCAAAAGAAAAAAGGTAAGGATACTGAGCTGCGCTTTATCCGGCTCCGCATCGTTAAGATTGCGACCGCACGAGCCGCAGAATGGTTCTCCGTTCGCTTTGTAATCATTGCAACTGGGGCATCTGTCGCTCATTGTTTATCGACCTTGATATGTTCGATCACATTATAAACTCTTTCCGCCTCGACGACGGCCAGCAGAGAACTTCTGTACCTGGCTATATCGATTATCTGCGACGCGATGTACTCTTCTCTTTTTTTGCTTACCTTGCCGTACCCCTTGACCCCGTTGAGATAATTGTCCCACGATATTGCGAAAGCCTCCGGGGACGTCATATCAAAACTGCGTTTCATCCCCTTCTTGGCGAGCCTGTGCTCTTTCACGAACTCCATGGCCGTTACCGTCTTGACGTACATCTCCGTGAACTCCTCGTTGTTCATGTCCAGAGGTATCACCTCGATGGAATCCTTCGCACAGGCGTCCACCAATTCGCAGAACACGGGCGAGGGCGACTCTATCTCACCGAAATTAGAAAGATGGTGAACGTACACCATATCGATTTCGCTTAGTTCCTGGGCGTCCTCGATCTCGTCCCGGTGCTTGATCGCGATTATCTCCTCTATCCCCAAGGACACGGCGTACGCCTCGTACTTCCCGTACGCTTCCCTGACCTTCTCCGCTTCCGATACGAGACCTTTGACCACTGGCAGGATGTCGACCCTGCATCTTCCGATATCAAGGGAGATCATTTCTTTGTGCTCCTTGAAAGCACCAGGTCGGTCAGGGCGTCCTGGTCGTCTATCTTCCGGAGTTCCTCGCTGGTCACCACGGCGGTGGAATCGATGCTCTCCGCCGATCTCTCCCTTTCCACGATGATCAGGGAATGCTTGCCGGCGATCTTTGAGATCTCCGAGGCGATCAGCGCCTTTTGTATGAGTTTTTCCTCGTCGATGCCGAGTCCCGTGAGGAATACGGTCTGTCTGCTCCTCGTTATCGCTTCGAACGGACTCTTTGTGACCGGCGTTATGGCGAACCCGATGTCGAGCAGACGGTTCAGCGCGTTCGATTCGGTCCTTCCGCCGTCCTTCATCTCATAATCCTCGGGTTGCTTCTTGCTTTTGTACTCAAAGGGGTCTATCGGTTCGATTATCGGCACCTGAAGGAACTCCTCGAGTCTCATCGCGGCGTCGATCATCGCCCCCATCCCGGACTCGTACATCTGTATCGTGCGTCTGGAGACCCCGGTGGTCTCCGCCAGTGTGCCCAGGCTGATCCCGCTGTTCTCCCTCACGCTTCTCAGAAGGTCGCTGTTGATCCTGACGTACAGGCCGCCGGGCGCCGCGAAGATGAATGGAGGAACTTCCTCCAGCAGATGCTCGCCGAGGGTCTCGTTGGATATTATGGGGATCTTGAATCTCGAATAGACGATCCCGGCCTCAAGCGGCCCGGAGCTGGACGTCTCGCCGATGAGAAGCGGCGTGGCCCTGAGCGCGTCGGCGAGAACTTTCATATCCTCCGCGTTCTCCCTCGAGAACGCGTCCACGTTGCTGAGCACTTTGATTATAAGCAGCGTCTCGTCCTTCCTTCCGACGATGTCGAAACATATGCTGCGGAGGCTGAGGGCGGAGGAAATATCGAACCCTGCCTTTGCCAGAATGGCTCGGGTGGTGTTTATAAGATCCTCTCTGCTCATAATATAGAAAGAGGTTGTCCTTCTATATAAGAAGATACTTTTTGCGGACCGCGCTGGTTGGCGCGGTCCGTGGATGATAAACGGACGCCCTCCACATACCAGTGGGGCCGGGGCCTGCACGCAGATTCGACTTTTACCTGGGAGATATGCGTTGCGCACTGCAATGACAAATGTCCAGCAAGAATATGTAATAATTTATATACAATTCATAATACTAAATATGCTATTTTTACCGATATACGTATGTATTTATACTTAAGAAATCCTAATCATTTAGTCAAAAAAATCATACTTAATGAATAATTTGTATTTGGAAGAGGGATAAGAATGAGATTAATCCGTAGCAGATGGAACGGGGGAGGGCAGGCGCGGAAGGCCGTCGTCCCGGGCCCGTACGGAGAATACATCGCACCGAAGGAGGGGGCATCGGCAGGCCGATGAGCGATCCTCGCTGACATTCAGCCCGGTCGGACGCCGGCGCACGTGTGCAGGCAGATCCCCTTTGCACAGTATTGTGCATGCGGTCGCCGGCATCCGGTAAGCTGAAACAAACTTTTTAAAAGGGCGGAGGAACGGCCCCCGTCGGGGGTCGTGCACGGAGGCTTAAGCCCCCCACCGGCATTCCCTGCGGCGGGGCAGGCCGTTCCTCCGCCTGCAAACGCTTCAATCTGCCTCAGCAGGTCCGCTGGACGCTCGACCTATCCCCTTTGAACACGACGGTCCGGGAGGGGTGGAAAAAGGATCAAAATACATTAGTTTTATTAATGCGGTACGTCTATAGAGTACTTTGGACTGGTCATGATTTCGGCGGAAAGCGTATCTATATATTATACATATTAATACGCTGTATGGATTCCGTCTGGAACGGATCAAAGGACAAAGATGAAGAGACAAGTGGGTTTGGGCAGCAGCGGAACGGAGGCGGGAGAGAGGAGACTTTTTGTTTTCGACGCTCCCGTGTCAGCCGTAATAAAAAGGGCCTCAGCCGAACGTGTTTGCGCCGCAGGCGAGGCCCGCGGCTTCTCAGCGAAAGCTTTTAGCGGAATGCCTTGCGTCAAATCTTTCAATGACGGGGGAAGAGTGCATTCTTTCAGTGGTTCTGGTACTTGTGAAAACAAGAAAGTAAGGGGTATTCAGAATGATAACGAAAAGAATAAAGCACAATTTGTACGGGAGACATTCCGTCTTGAAGATGGGCATCATAGCCCTTGCGATAATAGCGGCCTTATTGGTCGTTCCGGGAGAACACTCAGAGAACTACACCTCAGCGGCACCAGTAGTTCCTGACCATACGTTCAATGTGGGCACACTGCCGGGCGGCACTCTGCCCACAGGCGTCACTTGGACCGCCGGGACGAACACTCTGGCCTTCAGCAGCGCGGCAACCGACATCTATCGGCTGACCGGCGCCAGACCTACCTTGAATATCACGGTCAACTCCGGCAGCGGTAATACAACCAAACTTATGCTCGACGGCCTCACCATGACGACCGGAAGCATAACGGTAACGGGCAATTTGGCGTTGTATCTGCAAAATAGCAGCACAATAAACGGGAACATTGCTGTAACTGCAGGCAATAGCATTATTATTGACAGCGCAGCGGATCCCGGCACCGGGAGCACCAGCGGCGCTTTGATCGTGACCGTTCAAGGTAACAGCGCCAATGCGGCCATCGGCGGCATCACAACCAACGCAACTACCAGGAATGCCGGTAATATAACCATTAATGGCGGAACCGTGACCGCAACGGGCGGCAGCCCGACCGCCAATAACGTTGGCGGTGGCGGCGCAGGAATAGGCGGCGCAGGCAGCAACAACGCAGCCGCTGGCAATGGCGGTACGACCACGATCAACGGCGGCAGGGTGACCGCAACAGGCGGCAACGGCTTTGGCAGCACAGGCAACAACGGCGGCGCCGGCGCAGGCATAGGCGGCGGCGCAGCCACAGGTAACGGCTACACGGGCGGCGCCGGCGGCACGATCAGGATCGAAGGGGCGGACACCGTCGTCATAGCGCGCGGCGGCACGAACACAGGCAACACACAGCTCGCCGGCGCAGGCATAGGCGGCGGCGCCAGCGGCGGTAACGCCAATAATATAGGCGGCGCCGGCGGCGATGTAACGATCGACGGAGCATATGTAGAAACATACGGCGGCAGCCGCACCACATCCACTGGAGCAACAACGTACGAACTCGGCGGCGCAGGCATAGGCGGCGGCGCAAGCACCGGATGGGGAGGCGCCGGCGCTAACGTTACGATATCCGGCGACGCTGTCGTTAAGGCGTACGGCGGAAAGGTGACCCTGGGCGTGAACGTCACTAACGCAGAGGGCGGAGCGGCCATCGGCGGAGGATGCGGCGGCCTGGTCGGAGGGGGCAACACAGGACAAGGAGGGGCACCCGGCGGCACGGTCTTAATCAGAGGCAACGCCGTTGTGGAGGCACACGGCGGCGACGTGGTCACAGCCACGACATTCCAGCTGACTGTCACGTCTTATATCCGCGCCGGCACAGGCATCGGCGGCGGGAACTCTAGCGGCGGTAACAAAGGAGGTCCCGGAGGCAATATCACAATACAAGACAACGCAACGGTGACGGCGATCGGTGGTAAGGCACAGATCAATTCCGTGGCACAAACAATTCTCAACCAATACTATGTGCGTGCAGCCACAGGTATCGGCGGCGGAACCGGGGCGCCCGGCGGTAACAATGGTTCAATAACCATCACCGGAGGCAAAGTGGTCGCGATCGGAGGCGACGCCATTCAGGATAACAACAACCCCGTTTCTTGCTTCACCAGGGTCAGCGCCGGCACAGGCATCGGCGCCGGCTCAGGTTCCCACACGGAGGGAGGCTTCGGCGACGGCGGCACGATCACCATCACCGGAGGCACGGTGGTTGCGACCGGCGGTAAATATACGGTCGCGGCCAGCACGGCAGACGAAAGCCAGCACGGCGCAGGGATCGGAGGCGGAGGTCAAAATTATGCAAACCAGCCCGGCACCATCGGCTCCAATGCAATCATAACTCTCGGCCACGAAGCGAACATCACGGCGTTCGCATATGGGGACGACCGCCCAGCTATCCATGGGGACATCACCACGACCGCCGTCGGTTATGTGAACGCCCGCCTTGCGGACCGCGCAGCGAGCGCGATCAGCCCGAGTCATATTGCCATCCTTCTATGCGAGATACAAACTCTGAACGTAGATTCTACCGTGTTGGACATCCTGTCCACTTTGGAGTATACGGACAGAGGCGGCTACAGGTCCTTCGCCTTCCAGCACGCGAACTCGCCTGCTGGCGCAGGGTACAACATCTACATCGTCGGACCGGACGGAGCGGCACGGCTCGGCCGTGTCAACCCCGACTCTACCGTGATCCCCACCGTTAGCGGAAACGGCGGATACGGTACCTACGGCAACGACACCAACTACAAGGGGGCCGCGCCGGTGTATATACCCCCCGAACGCCTTCCGGCCGTCTGGGAGAGGCACATTGACGAGAGCTACCTGCCGGTCATCGAAGAGTTGAAGGACAGCAGCGGGAAAATATTGAAAGAGAATCGGTTCGTCATTGTCCTGAGCGACCCAGACGATCCCTCTGAACCCGGCTGGTACGTCGCGGAGAAGCCCTTCATAGACGGACACATCTACGAAGGCTACTTCATGACGATTAACGCAAGGCCGTCAAGTCTTAACGATTTCGTCCAGGGTTATCCCCCCAGGATCGATCCGGTCTTGGGCCTTAACACGATATTCTTCGCATACACGAAGAGCCCGTACTGGGTGGACATAGACCTTGCCGACGGCGATGGTTCTCTGACCGACTCGACCAAGTCTAGCTATTACAGCTACGATCCAAGCACCGGAACGCTGACAATAATCCAAGACGCGCCCACGACCCCGGGGACTCCACTTGCGTACCGTCTATGGCAGTCTGATACCTCGCTCGTTGATACGATCGTGGTGCGCGGCATATCCACCCACATCACGGTGGACGGAATCACAGTGGGGGATATGACCCTAGATAACGCGGCCGATGTGGATCTGCACGTCAGGAAGGGCAGCACCTTCAACGGGGGTATCCGAGCACCTGCCGGCACATCCCTGACCATAGACCGCGCGGTCTTGGCCGGCCTTTTGATCAACTACACCTTGACGGTCGCGGCAGATCCCGACAAAGCAGGCATAGGCGGCGGTAACGGCGAGGCCGCCGGAAGGATCACCATCGACGGCGGGAACGTCATCGCAACAGGCGGCGCAGGCGGCGCAGGCATCGGAGGCGGTAACGGTGGTAACGGCGGAACGATCGTCATCAACGGCGGGAACGTCATCGCAACAGGCGGCGCAGGCGGCGCAGGCATCGGAGGAGGCAACGGCGGAAACGGCGGGACCATAATCCTCAACGGCGGTGTCACGAACTCGTTCGGAAGTTCCGCAGGCGGCGCAGGCATAGGCGGAGGGGACGGAGGCGCCGGAGCGGCGCTTACGCTCAACAAAGGAGCGGAGGTCTTGGCATTTTCGCTGTCTCCTGTGTCGAGTAAGGCCGCCATCGATGCGGCCTCTGTCAGCGGGGACGGATATTACGTCAACGCATTCTTTGTGGCCGGGTCGGACGTCCCGGACGCGATGCACATTTATGAGTCTGGTGCCTTAGTTGGTGCGATCGAGGATATGCCGACATCGCTCAGAGGCTTTGCCTTCCACTTAAAGGACGCCGGCCCGAGCACCTATACCATCACCGGACAGAAGGGGTCGACGATCTTCATGCCCGTCAGGCACGACGACGAGGGCGACACGAACATCGTCTCGATCAACAACCCGAACGGTTACGCCGGCCACAACCCCCTGAACGGGTCTCTGCCGGTAGGGTTCGGTTATTACGTCACTGAGTACTACGTCATGGAGGACGGCAGCTCGATCTCCTTCATGAGCGCAACGAAGACCTTCGTTGCGACCGGCAGCTACGGCAAGCCTGTCCCCGATCTGACCTCGTACGGTTATGGTGCGTTGGGCCACAACTGGACCGTCGCGCCCACGGGCTCGGGCACCTATTTGACAGTGGTGATCGTCCCCGCAGAACTGATAACGGCCGATACGGAGATATATTTCGTCTATGGACCGACCCCATATATGGAGATCGACCTGTTCAACAGCGACACCTCTCTATTCGGAACGGTGGCGGATGTGTGGAGCGATTACTATGAATACGTCGGGGCCTCGACCCCAGGCGGAGGCAGCTTCCTCGTCATCAAACAGGACGCGCCCGACGGGAAGCAGTACCGTATCTACATGACTGGCACTGGCAACAACCATTATGTTGACGGCATAGTCGTGAACGCCGGAACGGCGACCACGATCATCATCGACGGTATCGAACTGCTCGGCAACATTGAACTGAAATCATCGACCGACGTTAACTTACTGCTCAGCGGCGCGAGCGAGATCACCGGAAGCATACGCGTACCCTACGGGGCCGGCGCTAGCAACGCTGCCATAACCATCGACAGCGCGGCCGGCACAGGCAGCACCGCAGGTTCGCTGACAGTGACCGCCTCGCCGTATGACGCGGGCATCGGCGGCTGGTCAGCCGCCGTTGACGCAGGTTCGATCACCATCATCGGCGGCAGCGTGACCGCCACGGGCGGCACCACCGGCGCGGGAATAGGCGGAGGAGGGGGCTCCGGCGCCAACGCCGGCGGAGCGGGCGGAACGATAGTCATCACCGGCGGCATAGTGACCGCATATGGTCTAAACGGCCCCGCCATCGGCGGCGGCAACGCGGAAGGATCATCTTCCCCAGGCGCCGCGGCGACGATAACGATCGGCAGCGCGGCCGTGGTGGAGGCTTACTCCGACTATTATGCGGACGGCACCATCCAGGGCAGGCTGCCAGCGATCTACGCTGGCAACAACCTTGGCGACGGCTTCTACGTGAACGCAATGCTGGAGAACGAGATATCCGCAACGGCCCCGATGGCTTTGGAGGTCTACGACGAGAACGATGTTCTGCTGACCACTCTGACCATCCCGGCCGGCTACAGGAGCTTCGCCTTCCAGCTGAGCGGCTCGTCGACAACGGCAGATTACTACATCTTCGCATACGACGGCACGGAAAGAACGCCCGTCCTGCGTTTGTCAGACTTGGAGGAAGAGATATTCTCCATCAACCAAATAACTGGATACGATGGGTACGACAACTTCCTGGGCGCCCTGCCCGTAACACTCAGGCCTAAGTGGAACGTCACGTTCGACACCGACTACGGAATGCCTGTACCCCCGGTACAGGTGGTGCTGCACGGGCAGCTCGTCACCGAGCCGTCGCCGCCGACGAAGGAATATTACCTATTCGACGGATGGTACTCCGATTCTTCGCTGTCAACCGCGTGGGACTTCGGCACGGACGTCGTGACCTCGGACATCACGCTGTATGCCAAGTGGGAAATGGACCCGACCATGTGGTTCTCCGTTACGTTGGACACGAACCTCACCGACGGGAACATCCAATGGTCCCTCACCGGCAGCGGCAGCGACTGGTCGGACTTCACTAACGACGCCGGAACATACAAGGAATGGTTCAAGATCTCCAATGTGTCAGGCAGCCCCACTCTCGTGTATCTGCTGGCGACGGCGGACACAGGAAAATCGTTCCTGAGATGGAGCTCGGGTATCCCGTTCTATGCGTCCAACCCGTACACCTATAACGGGGAGAGCGACATAACGGCGGGAGCTGAGTTCACCGGCAGCGAATGGATCGAGGTGACCCTTGCGGCCTCTCCTGCGGGAGCGGCGGGAGCGTCCCTCACCTTCAACATAACGAGGACGCCCGCAGGCTCGGCAACGCCCGTGACGACCGCAGGGGACTTCTCGGTGACCGGCCCGTTCAGGGTCGGCCTCGATGAGACCCTCGACTTCACCGCAGGCAGCGTCACAGGATATGAGTTCTTCCAGTGGCAGGACGATCGCTCCCCGGTGAACACCGTGCCCTCGACGGGCAGCACAGGGAATCCAGATCTGTCCTCGTACACCGGGACCGGAAGCGTGACGTTCACCGCGATTTACTACGACACGGACAACCAGACCCTCGTGACACTCCAGGCTGACCCAGGCATCTTGTCCCCGGCTTTCACCGTGGTCCAAGGCATGTCCCCTGCGATATACAATCAGGTCGGCAACACAAGAGTGTTCGTGGTCGATAAAGGAGTACCCTTCGACGCCACCGCCCCGCTGACGTTCGCCGTCAGCATAACTGTGACGTACACACTGCTGGGATGGGCCGGAGAAGAGATCGGCGATAACATCTTGAACGCGACCATCAGCGACCCGCAGACGTTCTATGCCATCTACTATGACATGGAAACGCAGGTCCTGGTCACGCTGAACTCCTTCCCGACATCGCTGGACCCGGCGTTCACTGTCTCACAGAACGGCGCGGACCTCCTCTTTGTTCTGCCGTCGTCAGGCACCGGAAGGATATTCGCGGTGCAGAAGAACGCGGACTTCGAGATGACCGTCCCGTCGGTAGCGGGATACACCTTCCAGTTCTGGCTGGACGGGGACAGCATCACCGACGACAACCCGCGCACGATAGCCGCCAACACGTTGACGGCGAACACCACATACACCGCATACTTCACCAGCGGTGCCGACCACACACTCACCATATCGGTGGTTGACCCGTCCGCACCCGCGGACGCAAAGGTCTCCGTGACCTTGGAAGGATTCCATATCGCCGATGTTGCGCCGGGAGCGTCATTCACCCTGACGGTCGGCGACGGCGCCGCGATAGACCTGCTTGCGACGAACGGTACAGTATCTTTGCTGTCCCACTGGTCTGTGACCGGAACGGTCCCCGCAGGGGTCACCGCAGTGTCGGCGTCCATGTCTTTCGCCATGAACGACGATTACGACCTGACGGCGAACTTCTACGACCCGACTGACCCCAGCACGTTCAGGACACTTGCCCTGGACGTTAACAATACGGCACTCGGGTCGATCGATCTGACTATAGGCGGATTGTCTGCCCCCATCACCAGCTACTCGTACAACAGGACCCTGGCGGTCGGAGCGGCCATCGACATAACGGCAGTACCCGCGACGGGAATGCTGTTCTCGAACTGGGGAACTGCGATCGGAGCGGATGTGCCCGCGCCGTTCGTCGGATTGGCGCTGAACAACGCATTCGCCCTCAACGGCAACTACGACCTGACGGCGAACTTCTACGACCCGTCGGACCCGAGCACGTTCAGGACGCTGACCCTAGGCGTTAACAACGCCTTGCTTGGATCGATCGATCTGGTGATCGACGGATTACCCGCCGTCATCACCAGCTACTCGTACAACAGGACCCTAGCGGTCGGAGCGGCGATAGAGGTTGAAGCGGTACCGGCGGCGGGAATGCTGTTCTCGCACTGGAGCGCAAACGGTACGGAAGTGCCTAGTACGATGTATAGTGACGAACAGTCCGGCGCATTCGCCCTCAACGGCAACTACGACCTGACGGCGAACTTCTACGACCCGACGGACCCCAGCACACACAGAACGCTGGACCTCGACGTTAACGACGACACCCTCGGATCGATTGATCTGACGATAGGCGGATTACCATCTGTCATCACCAGCTATCCGAACACCTGGACCCTGGCGGCCGGAGCGGCGATAGAGATTGAAGCGGTACCGGCGGCGGGAATGAGCTTCTCGCACTGGGGAACCGTGGCCGGAGCAGATGTGCCCGCGGCCTTCGACGGAACTGCGCTGAACAATGCCTTCGCCCTCAACGGCAACTACGACCTGACGGCGTTCTTCTATGACCCGACGGACCCCAGCACACACAGAACGCTGGACCTCGACGTTAACGACGACACCCTCGGATCGATAGCTCTGGTGATCGACAGATTACCCGCTGTCATCACCAGCTACCCGTACGCCCGGATCCTGGTGGTCGGAGCGGCGATAGAGATCGAAGCGGTACCGGCGGCGGGAATGAGCTTCTCGAACTGGGAGTCCGGCGCAGCAACAGCTCCCGCTGGGTTCTCTGCTCTGTTAGCGTCCAACTCGTTCGCCATGAACGCGGATTACGATCTGACTGCGGTATTCTTTGATCCTTCCGTACCGGGAAGTAACTACACCCTTGACCTGAAGGTCACCGGAACTGGAACGATCGATCTGACGGTGGGGGCTGTGACAGAAACTGTCGCGGTACCGTTCAGCCATATCTTCGCGACGGGAACATCGGTGACCGTGGCTGCTTCGGCAACAGCGCCGTGGGTGTTCTCCCATTGGCTCGCGACCGGAGCAGCGCCCGCCGGGTTCTCCGCTCTGTTAGCGTCCAACTCGTTCGCCATGAACGCGGATTACGACCTGACCGCAGTATTCGAGCAGCCCATTCCGATCCCGAAGTACTTCTACATCACCGCGAACGCCGATTCCAGAACGACGATATCTCCACAGGGGGTAGTGTCCGTACTCTCAGGTACCAACCGGACATTCACCTTCTCGGCGGCTGACGGATACACGGTATTAGCCGTGGTAGTGGACGGTTCGCCCCTGTCCGCAGGACAGATAGCGTCCGGCTCCTACACGTTCTACGAAGTGCGTGCCAACCACTCCATAAACGTGGTCAGCAGAGAGCTGAGGACCGACATCACCCTGAGGATCGACATCAAGGAAGGAAAGGGATATGCGGAATACAGCGTGAACGGAGGTGCGCACGAAAAGTACACCGCCGTGGTCACTCTTCCGGAATTCTGCAGCCTGGACGTATGGGCGTTCGCCGAGGACGGATACAGCTTCAGCAAGTGGGTCGACGGCAGCAGGGTATACACCAACTCGACGGTACCCTTTAACGATGTCGGAGCGGCGATCCAACTCGAACTGTACTTCACGGACGACAGCGGCTTCCCGTGGTGGATAATCATACTCCTGCTGCTGATCCTCCTGATCTTCCTGATATGGTTCCTCTTCTTTTACCGGAAGATGCTCAGCGTGGTCAAGGTGGAATCTTCGGCATCCATAATCGGAAAGGACAGGGTGCGCAGGAAGGCGGCATATTCCTTCAGGATAGAAGGAGGAACGGGGACCGTAGCCTACCGCATCGGAGAGGACGGGATGTGGAAGACGCTCCTTCCGGGACCGGGTGGAGAGTACGCCATACCGAGGGGAGAGATCACGGACACGCTGATAATCGAGTGTCGTTGAGATCCGATCCAAACGCCTGTCCTTCGGGACAGGCTCTTCCAAAACTCCTTTTTTTATTACCTCTCGGGTGAAAAATATATTGTGTAAAAGGTTTCGATCCCGCCTTACCCGGATCATCCGACGTCGATCCGTTTCTTCTGATCCGGATGGTCCGTTGGGGTAAGCGTCACTTCCAGTATCCCGTTGTTGTACTCCGCCGAGACGGAGTCCGGGTCCACCTCGCAGGGAAGTGCCAATGTTCTGCTGAATTTCTTGTGCTTGGTGTCAACGTTTATCGAAAGGGAGTCGTTCGTTCCCTCAAATCCGATGTCCTCCTTGGAGACGCCCGGGATATCGACCACCGCCCTTACCTTTCCGTTCTCCAGGCTGACGTCCGCGAACGGTTCTCCAATTGTCTCATGCCGCGCGCCCGGAACTCCGGCCGGGTTCCCGAACTCCCTTACGTGACTGTTGCCGTCGGAGTCCCGGTACATGGCGTATCCGTAGGTCCTGACGTTCTCCCCGTCCGCGCTCAGTTCGGAGAACATTTTCTCCATCCTCTTTGTCATCGACCCGAGATCTCCTCCGAAGAGATCGTTCCATATATCATCTGTATCCATCTGTGCAGCCTCCTGCCGTCTGATATCCGTATTCTCTGAGCTTCTGGGACACCTGCGGTCCGAACTTCTCGATCGCCGAAACGAAATCCTTCATGCCAACCTTGCAACCCCTGATCTCATCATCGTCCGGGACCTTTCCGGGCTTTATTATGCGTCTTACGGCCGTCATCACGGCTTCGTTGCAGATCGCCGCCAGGTCCGCGCCGGTGCACCCCTCCGTCTTATCCGCCAGTCCGCCGATGTCCACGTCGTCCGCTAAGGGTTTCCCCCTCGTGTGTATCCCGAGGATCGCGATCCTCGACTCGCGGTCCGGCGGTCCTATGTATATGCTCTTGTCGAACCTTCCCGGCCTCAGGAGCGCCCGGTCCATTATGTCCGGGCGGTTGGTGGTCGCGATCACGACCACATCGTTCAAGGACTCCAGGCCGTCGAGCTCGGTCAGCATCTGGGATATCACCCTTTCCGTGACGTTGCTGTCGTTCCCAGTGCCTCTTTCCGGAGCGATCGAATCTATCTCGTCCATGAAGATCACGCAGGGCGACGCCTGCCTAGCCTTCCTGAACATCTCCCTTACGGCTTTCTCGGACTCCCCGACCCACTTGTTCAGGAATTCCGGGCCTTTCACCGCGATGAAGTTCGCTTCCGACTCGGTCGCAACGGCTTTAGCGAGCATGGTCTTGCCGGTGCCCGGCGGTCCGTAGAGCAATATCCCCTTCGGAGGCTTGGCGTTCATGTGCTCGAACACCTTCCCGAACTTCAGCGGCCATTCGACCGCTTCCTTCAGCTCCTGCTTCGCGGATTCGAGGGCGCCGATATCCTCCCACTTCACGTTGGGCTTCTCTATCAGCACCTCCCTCATGGCCGAAGGCTGGAGGTCCTTCAGCGCTTCCTTGAAATCGTCCTTTGTCACGGAGATCTTCTCCAGTATGTCCACGGGTATCTCCTCCGTCTCCAGGTCGACCTGCGGAAGGATGCGCCTCAGGGCGGCCATGGCGGCCTCCTTGCACAAGGCAGAGATGTCCGCCCCGGCGTAGCCGTGGGTGCGGTCGGCCAGCTTTTTCAGGTCGACGTCTTCCGAAAGGGGCATGCCCCTCGTGTGTAT